>JBDHTK010000035.1:0-16723 GCA_039808625.1 Devosia sp.
CTGACTGCTCCTGCGCGCCATCGCTGACCCGCGTGAGCTGCACCGCCATCGCCACGAGCCTCGCGGCGTCCGTCAGGTCGAAGAGATTGCGCAGCAGCCCCTCGGCGGGCGCGCTATTGCCGCCCAGCGCGCAGAAGACGAGCAGGCACGCGCCGCCATGGATCAGGTCGTGGGCGGACGCCGCGGATCGGGATCAGGTGCACGATGCCGGCCGGCGTCCCCTTCCGCCATGCCGGGATCGAGGCCGGCGTGCCGATCCGCCTCGCTGAACGCCTCGATCCGTACCGACGGCCTTGCCTCGGCAACGGCCAAGGCGCAGGCGACCGGCCAGTTCTGAGCCTGCCGCTCAGCGCACCACCGCCGCGGCGGCGGCCAGCCCCCAGGCGAGCAGCTCTGCTGCGCGCGCGGCCGTCGCCGCCTCGACATAGCAGCGCAGCTCCGGCGCGTTGCCCGAGGGGCGGTAGTGGATCACGTCGCCCGAGGCGAGCTCATAGCGCCGCCCGTCGATGTCGGAGACGGCGCGGATCGTCCCCTGCGCCGCAAGGAACCCGGCCGCATCCTCTGCGAGCCTCGCCAGCAGCAGCGCCGACCGTTCGGCCGGCACATGCTCCAGCCGGTCGCTCAGCGCAAAGCGCGGCGGCAGCGCCCTGGCGAGGCCGGCAACCGTCGTCCCCGCCGCCGCGGCCGCGCCGAGCACCGCCAGGATCGGCAGCAGCGCATCACGCGTCGGCAGCGCCGTCAGGCCTGCCGCGTCGCTGCCCAGCAGCACGCCGCCATTGGCCTCGAAGCCCACCACCACGCCAGGCGCCGCATCCATGCCGGCGATCACATAGGGTGAGCCCACCTTCGTGCGCACCACCTCGCGGAAAAATCCCGTCGCCTCGATCGCCGAGTTGGAGGTCACCGGCGTCACCACCACCTCCGCTCCGACGAAGCGCGCCGTGAGGATGCCGAGCACGTCGCCGCGCACCAGCGCGCCCGTCTCGTCCGCCATCAGCGGCCGGTCGGCATCGCCGTCGGTCGACACCAGCGCGTCGAGCCGATGCTGGCCCACCCAGCCGGCAAGCTGCGCCGCCACCTCGGCGCTGACCGCCTCGGTATCGACCGGCACGAACGCCTCGGACCGCCCCAGCGCCACCACTTCGGCGCCGAACCCGGCCAGCACCTCGACCAGCAGATCGCGCGCCACCGACGAGTGCTGCCATACGCCGATCCGCTGTCCGGCCAGCGCTCCCGCCGGCAACAGCATGGCATAGCGCGCGGCGTAGCGCGCCCGCACCTCCGGCGCGGCGACCGGCGACCGTCCGTGCTCCGGCGCCGCCCCCAGCGCCGCCAGGATGCCCGCTTCATCGACCTTGTCGATCTCGCCGTCGGCCCGGTAGAATTTGAGGCCGTTGCGATCGGCCGGAATGTGGCTGCCGGTGACCATGATCGCCGGCGCGCCCCTCTCCAGCGCGGCCAACGCCAGCGCCGGCGTCGGTACCTCGCCGCAATCGACCACCTCGGCGTCGAGCGCCGCCATCACCTCCGCGGCGATGGCCGGGCTGCTCGCGCGCAGGTCGTGCCCGACCAGCACCTGCTCCACTGGCCCCCGCTTCCGCAGATAGGCGAGAAACGCCGTCGCATAGCGCCGGCTTTCGGCGCCCGCCAGCTCGACGGCAAGGCCCCTGAGGCCGCTCGTCCCGAATTTCAGCGAATGGGTCATGGCTGCTTCTCGCATGGGCCCCGCTGCCCGGGCAACGCGCCGCCTAAGACTTTGTTAACCCGTTAGTCGCAGCCTCGGCCCATGCGGATCGAAAAGCGCTCGATGAACTGGCTGCCAAAGCCCTCGCTCTACAACGAGCAGGCGGCCAAGCGCGCCAAGCAGAAGGCCGCCCATCAGGAGTTCATCGCCAACCAGTCGGCGCTGTCCTCGACCATCGGCAGCATCATGACCAACAACGCTCAGGAGACCACCAACATCGTCTCCGACATCGCGCTGAAGCGCATGGGCTACAGCAAGACCAGCTGAGGCTTGCCCTTCGCCGGCACCACGCCCACACTCGGCGCATGACCCTCATGCAGTTTCTCGATCGCGATTCGGCGACCGTTGCGCCGGAGCTTCTGGGCTGCACCCTGCTCGTCGACGGCGTCGGCGGCCGCATCGTCGAGGTCGAGGCCTACCACCCGACCGACCCCGCCTCGCACTCCTTCATCGGCCCGACGCCGCGCAACGCCGCCATGTTCGCCGGGCCCGGCCACGTCTATGTCTACCGCTCCTACGGCATCCACTGGTGCGTGAACTTCGTCTGCCGTGGCGCCAGCGCCGTGCTCATCCGCGCCCTCGAGCCGACGGAGGGTCTCGACGCCATGCGCCTCCGGCGCGGCCTCGACGATCCGCGCGCCCTGTGCTCGGGCCCCGGCAAGCTCTGCGCCGCGCTCGGCATCACCGGCGCGCTCGACGGGCTGATGCTCGACGCCCCGCCCTTCGCCGTGCGGCTGGCGCCAGAGCGCACCGAAATCGCCACGGGCCCGCGCATCGGCATTTCCAAGGCGGTCGAGATGCCCTGGCGCTTCGGCGTCCGGGGCTCGCGCTTCGTCTCCAGGCCTTTTCCGAGGGCGTGACGGGCCGCGCGGGCTCGACTATGGTGCCGCCGCAACCGCTGAAAGGACCGCCATTTGCAGCCCGATCAACTGGTCGCCGAGCTTCTTGCGCGCGGCGACATGAACGACGACACCACGCTCGAACTCAACCGCATCCTCAGCGAATGGCGGGCTGGCACGCTGCCGGCCGAGGACGAGGACTACCTGCGCGCGCTGCACCAGCGCCTCGCCGGCGCGGCGCCACCGGCCGAATCCATAGCCCCCGCGCCCGAGCCGTCCCGCCTCGAAGGCCTCACCATCGAGGAGTGGCGCGACCGCGCCCTGCGCGCCGAAGCCGATCTCGCCCAGATCGAGGAAGCGGCGCGCAACGGCTGACCCGTTTGACCCCGTTCGCCCGCCTGCTATGAGGCGCGCCGGGGGCCCGTAGCTCAATGGTCAGAGCCGACCGCTCATAACGGTCTGGTTGCAGGTTCGAGTCCTGCCGGGCCCACCACTTTCCTGGACCGACTCCGTCTACGGACGCGCCACCGGATTCGCGTGCCGCACGCAGGCGGAGATCATGAGCGGCACGAGGCTCCTGCATCCCGCCCGCTTCCTGGCTGCTCAGGGATGCGGCGGGGGAAACCCGTGCCGTTCGCTCAAGGCTGCGCGGATGGCGGGTAGCTCCGAAATATAGGCGCGCTTGCCGTACACCCCCGTCTGGAACGCACTGGTTTCACCTTCGGGCAGAACCAGCACCGGGCACCCCTGATTTGCTTCCCCGATGAGGTCCACGATCGGCTGGCGCGGCCGCGCGAAGCCGACACGCCTGATATCGAGCCTGCCGGTGAATTGCGGAAACGAGGCGAGCAGCCCGTAGATGGCGGTGCTGTCGGGGCAATAGAACGTCTGCGGCCCCGCCTTGGCGTCCTCGAACGCGACATCGAGCAGGAAAAGCGTGTCGCGGAACCCGGCGTCGTCGCGGTCCATCATGTGATCCTCACTGCGCATGCGGAAACTGTGTATCCAGGATGAGATTGCGTCAATATCGACTCTGGTAGGATAATGATGCATGATTTGCATAATCATGAGCCGATTAGTCTACAGGAGGCGAATTATGCGCAACTCTGTACCACAAGAGCCGCTCCGTCCGGAGTGGCTGGGCGGGGCGCTTTCTGCGGATCTGCCGGGCAACGGCTCACCGGTCTTTCAGGGACCATTTGGCCCCCGCCGCCTCATCTACGCGGACTTCACCGCATCCGGCCGCACCCTGCCGGCGGTGGAGCGCGCCTTCGCACAGGCAGTCCTGCCCTTCTACGGCAACACGCATTCGGAAGCGTCATATACCGGCGCGCGCACCACGCGCCTGCGCGAGCAGGCCCGCCTCGCAGTGCGCCGCGCGGTGAACGCCGGCCCCCGGCACGCGGTGATCTTCTGCGGCGCCGGGGCGACCGGGGCCGTCAACAAGCTCGTCGCCATGCTCGGGCTCGCCATGCCGGCCGACGAGCGGTGGCGCGACCTCCTCCGCCGTGAGGTCGAGGAAGCCGACCGGCCGGTGGTGTTTGTCGGCCCCTACGAACATCATTCCAACGAACTGCCGTGGCGGGAGTCGCTCGCCACCGTCGTGCGCCTGCCGCTCGATGCCGAGGGCCGGCCGTGCCTCACCGCGCTGGCGCAGGGCCTCGAGGAGTACGCGCACCGGCCCCAGCGCTTCGTAACGCTGTCCGCCGCCTCCAACGTGACCGGTGCCATCACGGACCTGCCGGCCGCGGCGCGGCTCGTCCACCGGCATGGTGGCCGGCTGTTCGTCGACTTCGCCGCCGGCGCCCCCTATTTGCCCGTCGACATGTGCGGCAGCGGCGACGGCGACCATCTGGACGCCGCGTTTCTCTCCCCCCACAAATTTCTCGGCGGACCGGGGGCCTCGGGCCTGCTGGTGGTCGATCGCGAGCTGCACGTCAGCGCCGCGCCCACCGCCCCCGGTGGCGGCACCGTCCGCTACGTGGCGCGCACCTGCCACCGCTATCTGCCCGAGATCGAGCACATCGAGGAGGCGGGAACTCCGAATATTCTCGGCGACATCCGCGCCGGGCTGGCGTTGCAGCTCAAGGCCGACATCGGTACGGCGGCGATCCACGCTGCCGAGCAGCGCGCGATTGCGTGGGCACGCGAGCGCTGGAGCGCGGAACCGGGCATTGAACTGCTGGGGCCCGCCGAGAACCGGCTGGGCATATTCTCCTTCAACATCCGCAGCGGCAATCGCCTGTTGCATCACGGCTTCGTCGTTCGCCTGCTCAACGATCTGTTCGGCATCCAGGCACGCGGCGGCTGCTCTTGCGCAGGCCCTTACGGACACGACCTCCTCAAGATCAGCGATGCGCTTTCGGCGCGCTATCAGGCCGTGATCGAAGCCGGCCACGAGCTGCTGAAGCCCGGCTGGGTGAGGCTCGGGCTTCACTACACGATGGATGACGCGACCCTCGACGCGATCATCGAGGCGGTTGCGTTCGTTGCGCGCCGCGGCAAGGATTTTCTGCCGCTCTACACCACCGCGCTGGCGTCGGGGCAATGGCTGCCGGTCGACCAGCCGGCGGTTCCGGACGAGTGGCAGGAGCTCTGTTCTGCGGTGTATGGGCAGGCCCCGCCCGACGTCGCAGGCGCTCCGGACTGGGGCGCTTGCCTTCGTGCGGCAGAGCAATTGGCGGACACCGCCGCGGCGCGCCGGACGCCGCCGATGGCGCTTCCGAAGGACGTCGACGAGCTTCGCTGGTTCTGGCTTCCCGGCGAGCCGTAGGGCGCTTTTCGCGCGCGCGTCCAGGCCATCCACGCAAGCACGTTGCCATCCTCCCGCTGAGGGTCTAATAGGACATCTGGTTATCGTACATGTGGGCGGGCGACAGATGCGTCATGGCGGCCAGATCCTTGTGGACTGCCTCAAGGCACAAGGCGTGACGCGCGTTTTCTGCGTCCCTGGTGAAAGCTACCTTCCCGTCCTCGACGGCCTCTACAATTCGGGCATCGACGTCGTCATCTGCCGCCACGAAGGCGGCGCCACGATGATGGCCGAAGCGCATGGCAAGCTCACCGGCACACCGGGCGTAGCCTTCGTGACCCGCGGCCCCGGCGCGACCAATGCGAGCTCGGGCGTGCACGTGGCGCGGCAGGACTCGACGCCGATGATCCTGTTCATCGGGCAGGTGTCGCGCGGCTATCGGGATCGCGAAGCGTTCCAGGAGGTCGACTTCCGCGCCATGTTCGGCCCTCTCGCCAAGTGGGTCGCCGAGATCGAGACGACGGAGCGCATCCCCGAATACATCGGCCATGCCTTTGCCACGGCCATGAACGGCCGGCCCGGCCCGGTCGTGCTGTCGCTGGTGGAAGATGCGCTGTTCGCCGCGGCCGAGGTCGCCGACATCGGCCCTGTCACGCGTGTCGCGCCGCGCTGCACGCGCGCCGATGCCGAGGCCATTTGGGCGCGCCTCCGCGGTGCCGAGCGCCCGCTTGTCATTGTCGGCGGCGGCGCCTGGACGGCCACGGCAGCCGCGGATGTCGCCAGGCTGGCGGAGCGCTCGGGCCTGCCTGTTGCCACCGCATTCCGCCGCCAGGACTACATCGACAACACGCATGCCAACTATGTCGGCGACTTCGGCATTGGCCCGTCCCCTGCCCTGCGCGCCAGAATCGACGAGGCCGATACGATAGTGCTGCTGGGCACCCGGTTGAGCGAGATGGCCAGCGGCGGCTACAAGCTGCTCGATGTCCCGACTCCGCGGCAAACGCTGATCCACACACACGCCGACGCCGGCGAGCTTGGCCGCGTCTATCATGCAGCGCTGGCCATCAATGCCGACTCCCCGTCGGTCGTGGCGCAGCTGCTGGCCACCTGCGCGCCGGAGCCGCCGCGTTGGCAGGCATGGACCCGTGCCGCGCGCGCCGACTACGAACGGTACATCGTGCCCCAGCCGACGGTCGGCGATGTGCGGCTTGAAGAGGTGGTGGTGCACCTGAATGCCGTTCTGCCGCCCGACGCGATCCTCACCAATGGCGCCGGCAACTATGCGAGCTGGCTCCATCGCTACTATCGCTACCGCGCCTTCCGCTCGCAGCTCGCGCCCACGTCAGGCTCGATGGGCTACGGGCTTCCCGCCGCCATTGCCGCCAAGCTCCAACACCCCGGTCGCCCGGTGGTCTGCCTGGCCGGCGACGGCTGCTTCCAGATGACCATGCAGGAGTTCGGATCGGCGGCGCAGTACGGCGCGAACGTCGTCGTCATCGTCTGCAACAACAGCAGCTATGGCACCATCCGCATGCATCAGGAGCGCGAATACCCGGGCCGGGTCGTCGGCACCATGATCAGGAATCCCGACTTCGCGGCGCTGGCCCGCAGCTATGGCGGCTTCGGCGAGAAGGTGTCGCGCACCGCGGACTTTCCCAAGGCGCTCGAGGCGGCAATGGCCGCCGGCGTGCCGGCGCTGATCGAGCTGCAGATGGATCAGCGGGCGGTATCGCACCGGCTGGTTGCCCCGGCACAGTCGGAGGTCGCCTAGTGCCCGTTCTTTCCCGCGAGACCAAAGGCGTCATTCCCATTGTCGCCACGCCTTTCGGCGAGGACGGGGCACTGGCGCTCGACGATATTGCCCGCCTCGTTTCCTACTACCGCTCCTGCGGCGTCGACGGCCTCACCATTCTCGGCGTGATGGGAGAGGCGACCAAGCTCTCATTCTCGGAGACGATGGCAGCGATCCGCGCCTTTGTCGCGGAGGCAGGCGATCTTCCGGTGCTCGTCGGCATCTCCGGGCCGAGCCTCGCGGGCTCGGCCGAGCTCGCCCTCGACGCGCTGGATGCCGGCGCCTTCGGGGTGATGCTGCAGCCGATGCCCGGGCTCGTCGGGGACGACGCGGTCATCGACTTCTTCCAGCGCTTCATCGAGCGCACCGGCGCCCGCGTGCCGGTCTGCGTGCAGGACTACCCGCAGGCAAACGGCGTTCCATTCGGGCTCGAGGCCTGGCGCAGGATCTCCCGGCTCGAGTCCGTATTCATGCTCAAGCACGAACCGCCCGCCGGCCTGCGGAAGCTCAGCGCCATCCGCGATGCCGAAAAGGCGGGCACCGCGCGCCGGGTCGCCGTGCTCACCTCGAGCAACGCGCTGCATCTGCCTCAGGAGCTCGATCGCGGCGCGGACGGCGCGATGGTCGGCGTCGCGGTGTCGGACGTGATCGTTGCGATATGCGCCGCGCACCGGGCAGGCGCGCGGCAGGCGGCCTTCGACCTTTACGACGCGGCGCTGCCGCTCATCCGGCACGAGACGCAGGGCGCCTTCGGCCTGGCGATCCGCAAGGAAATCCTGCGCCGCCGCGGCGCGCTGACGACGGGCGCCCTGCGCTACCCGGCCACGGTGCTGGACGCGACCGACCTGGCCGAGCTCGACAGCCTGATCGCGCGAATGGCCCAGCGCCTCGACGCGCTTGGCTACGCCTTCGCGCTCGACCGTACGCTGCGCCACCGCGATGCCGCCCGGCCGATGGCGGACGCTTCGCTTTCGGGAGGAACGACATGACAACCGACAGCCAGGGCAAGCCATTGCGCAGCGCGCGCTGGTTCGAGCCGGACGACCTCAGGGCATCCGGGCATCGCTCGCGCATGATGCAGATGGGCTACGCACGCGAGGAATGGGCGGGCAAGCCGGTCATCGCCATCGTCAATACGTGGTCGGACGCCAACATGTGCCACGCCCATTTCCGGCAGCGTGCCGACGACGTGCGCCGCGGCATCCTTCAGGCCGGCGGCTTCCCCATGGAATTGCCCGCGATCTCGCTGTCGGAGAGTCTCGTCAAGCCCACGACCATGCTCTATCGAAATGCGCTGGCGATGGAGACCGAGGAGCTGCTGCGCTCCCATCCGGTGGATGGCGCGGTGCTGATGGGCGGCTGCGACAAGACCACTCCGGGTCTGCTCATGGGCGCGCTCAGCATGGGCCTGCCGATGATCTTCATGCCCGCGGGGCCCATGCTGCGCGGCAATTTCCGCGGCGGCACGCTCGGCAGCGGCTCCGATTCCTGGAAGTACTTCGCGGAGCTGCGCGCCGGCACGATTACCGATCAGGACTGGAGCGATGTCGAAGCCGGCATTGCGCGCTCCTACGGGCACTGCATGACCTTCGGCACTGCGAGCTCGATGACTGCGATTGCCGAGGCGCTGGGCCTCACCCTCCCCGGCGCGAGCTCGATCCCGGCCGCCGACGCCAACCACATCCGCATGGCGGCGGCAACCGGCCGGCGCGCAGTCGAGATGGTCAAAGAGGACCTGACGCCGGAAAAGATCGTCACCCGCGCGGCAATCGAGAACGCGCTGGCGGTGGCGATGGCGACCGGCTGTTCGACCAACGCCATCATTCATCTCGTCGCCATCGCGCGCCGCGCCGGCGTGCCGCTCGATCTCGACGATTTCGAGACGTTCTCGCGCCGGACCCCGGTGATCGCCAATATCAGGCCGTCGGGCGACACCTACCTCATGGAGGACTTCTACTACGCCGGCGGCCTGCGGGCGCTGATGAACGAGCTCGGCGACCATTTGCACCGCGATGCCCTCACGGTCACCGGCAAGCCGATCGGCGACGGGCTCGCCAATGCCAGGACCTTCAATTCCGATGTAATCCGCCCGCTCGACAACCCCGTCTACGCCGAGGGCTCCCTGGCGGTGCTCAGGGGCAGCCTCGCCCCCGACGGCTGCGTGATCAAACCCGCTGCCTGCGCGCCGCACCTGCGCAAGCACCGCGGACCGGCGATCGTCTTCGACAGCTATCCCGACCTCAAGGCGCGGATTGACGACCCGGATCTCGACGTCACGGCCGACCATGTGATTGTCCTGCGCAACGCGGGACCGCAGGGCGGCCCCGGCATGCCCGAATGGGGCATGCTCCCGATTCCCAAGAAGCTCCTCACGCAGGGCGTGCGCGACATGGTGCGTATCTCCGATGCCCGCATGAGCGGCACGAGCTATGGCGCCTGCATCCTGCATGTCGCGCCGGAGGCGTATGTCGGCGGCCCGCTCGCGCTGCTCAGGACCGGAGACATGGTGAGCATCGACGTGGCGGCGCGGCGGATCGACATGGAGGTCGGCGCCGAAGAGCTCGCGCGTCGCCGCGCGGCGTGGGTCGCGCCCCCGCCCCGCTACGGACGAGGCTATGGCTGGATGTTCTCCCAGCACATCGGCCAGGCCAATGACGGCTGCGATTTCGACTTTCTCCAGACCTCGTTCGGGCCCGCCGTCGCCGAGCCCGAGATCTTCTGAACCGGCATGAGGAAACCATGACCACACGCATCGCACTCATGGGCGTCCTGAAGGGGCAGCTCGACAACCTCTCCAGGCACTGGGACTTTCCTTACGAGGTCGTCGACATCGATGCACCTGCGCCGGATGGCGGCCCGCACAAGGTCGACGTCCTGCTGAGCGCGATCTTCAACGCTGCCGCATCGCAGAAGGTGACGTTCCGGCTGCTGCAATCCACCGGCGTCGGCGTCGACAAGATCGACTTCGCGGCGCTGCCGGCGGAGGCGTGGGTGTGCAACATGTACGGCCACGAATTTCCGATCGCCGAGTACTGCCTGTCCGCCATGCTGAACTCGGAGATGGACTGGGCGCAGATGACGTCCTCGTTCACCTCGGGCGCCTGGAGCCAGGTCTACTTCAGCCGGCCGCGACACGGCGAGCTCGGCGGCAAGACGGTCGGCCTTGTCGGCTTCGGCCACATCGCCAAGGAGGTTGCCCGCCGCGCCGGCGCGTTCGACATGCGCGTCGTCGCCGTCGCCACGTCGGCGCGCCCCGCTCCCGACGGGGTGGAGTGGGTAAAGGGCCGCGAAGACCTGCCCGAGCTGCTGGGCGAGTCCGACTATGTCATCCTCGCCGCGCCGCTGACCGACGCCACGCGCGGCATGATCGGCGCGGCCGAGCTGGCGCAGATGAAGCCCACCGCCGTGCTCGTCAATGTCGGGCGCGGCGGTCTCGCGGACGAGGAAGCGCTTTATGCGGCGCTGAGCGAAAAGCGCATACGCGGCGCAGTCCTCGACAGCTGGTTCAGCTATCCCGAGACCGCGGACGACACGGCGGTCAAGCCGTCGCGCTTCGATTTCGCCGCGCTGCCGAACGTGCGCGCCACGCCGCATGTGTCCGGCTGGACGACGGCGCTCGCCACGCGCCGCTACAGCAAGGCCGCCGAGAACATCCGCAACCTCATGGCGGGCAAGCCGCTGTTCAACGTCGTCCGGGCACCGCTGGAGCACGAGTGAGCGCGGCAGCCGCGATCGGCAGCAAGGCGGCACGGCGCCAGCCTGTCGGCCCGGTGCCGCTGATTCTCATCGCCCGCGTGATCCGCGGCGTGGCCGACGGCATGATGGTTGTCGGCCTTCCCATCTATTTCACCACCATCGGCCTCAACCTGAGCCAGGTCGGCGTGGTGACGACCGCGTTCCAGATCGGCACCGTGGCGGCGCTGGTGTGGGCTGGCCGGCTGTCGCGCGACCGCGGCCCGGGCCTGTCGCTGATGCTGTGCAGCGGGCTCATGCTGATCTCGGCATTGGGCTTCATGGCCACGCGGGACTTCGGCTGGGTGATCTTCTTCGCCCTGCTCGGAGCCATAAACCCGATGGCCATCGACGCCACGGTGTTCCGCCCGCTCGAGCAGGGCGCCCTGCTCGAGACCTCGGCACCGTCGCGGCACCCCGGGCTGATCGCCGCGCATGGCTTCATCGGCCAGTTGGCGGGGGCGCTGGGCTCGCTCGTGGTTTCCGCTCCGGCCGTGCTGCGCAGCTGGTACGGCATCGAGGTTCCCGAGACGATCGTCTTTGCGCTCGCCGCGCTCTGCACCTTTCCCATGTTCGCCATCTACTGGCGCTTGACCCGGGTCGCTTCCGCACCTGCCGCCAATGCTGCACCGCCGCCGCTCAAGGTGCCGCCCTCCAATCGCCTGCGCCTGCTGCTCGGACTGTTCTCGCTCGACGCGCTGGCTGGCGGACTCGTCTCCAACACGCTGCTCCTCGTGTGGATGCACCAGCGCTTCGCCATGCCGGACGCGGTGCTGGGCGTGCTGTTCTTCGGCATCGCGATCGGCACGGCGGCAGCGCAGTTCCTGTCCATCCCGCTGGTCAGGAGGGTTGGTCTGGTGTGGGGCATCATCCTGCCCAATGCGACGTCGTCGGCGCTGCTCATTCCCCTCGCCCTGGCGCCCAGCTACGACGTCGCGCTCGCCCTCTTCTTCCTGCGCAGCGTACTGGGAGTCCTCGATGTGCCGGCGCGCTCCGCCTTCGTCGTTGCCCACGACGCCCCCAGGCGCTTTGCGTTCTCGCTTTCGGTCACGAATGTGGTCATGGCGATTGCCAATGCGCTGGGCGCGCTGTTGGCCGCCTGGGTCTTCACCATATCGCTGTTCGCCTGGCCGCTGATCGTCGCGGCCGGCCTGCGCTTTGCATATTCAGGCGCCCTCTATTTCCTGCACGCCAGAGGAAGACTCTAGAATCCCGCGCATTTCGGACCGAGAAGCGGGCAGATAATTCGAATGTATGGTGCTACACTGCGACGGTAGCCCCGGGGCCGAGCCAAGCCGCTTGCTGAGCTTGACAGACTCTCGGCCCATGTCCTACATCAGGTTATACGACAAGTTGGAAGGCGCCATGACAAGCGTGACCCCGGTTGCCGCTTCCGAGAGTGCGATCGGCAGGCAGATCACAAAAAGCACCACTCTTGTCGACGAGGTGACCACACGCATCTCCACCGACATCGAACGCGGGCTGTTTGCACCCGGCGCCAGGCTTCCCACGGAAAAGGAAATGATGCTGTCCATGGGAGTCAGCCGGACCGTCGTGCGCGAGGCCATCGCGCAATTGCGCGCCCGCGGCCTCGTCAACACCCGGCAGGGCTACGGCGCCTATGTCGCCGAGGACGCCCTCGTCCGCCCGCTGCACATCACCGTGCCCGGTGCCGGTGCACTGAAGGATACCCTCCATCTCGTCGAGTTGCGCATCGCCATCGAGGTCGAGGGGGCCGCGCTGGCGGCCGTCAACGCCACGCGCGAGGACCTCGCCCTGATCGATGCGGCCCAGCAGAAGGTCGCCGAGGCAATTCACGATGAGGGCTTCGGCGTCGCCGAGGATTTCGCGTTCCATCGGCAGATCGCGATTGCGACGAAGAACCCGCATTTCCCGCGGATTCTCGACTTTCTCGGCCAGCACATGATCCCGAGGACGAAGGTGCAGTTCTCCGAAGAGGCCCGCCTCGCCTACGAGAACCTCATTCTCAATCAGCACCAGCAGATCTTTCGCTGCCTCGTACGCGGCGACGAAGTTGAGGCGCGCAATGCGGTGCGCCAGCATCTCGACGGGGCACGGCGCCGCTATGCCGAAGCCTCCGAAGACCCAGGCCGACAGGAGGAAGAACGGCGTTGAAGCACTCGAACAGCGAATTGAAGAGTATCATCGGCAGCGGCCTCCTGGCTTTCCCGGTCACCTGTTTCACCAGCGCCGGCGAATTCGATGAGCAGGCGTATCGCGAGAGTATCGACGTGAATGTCGAGTCCGGGGCCGTCGCGCTCTTTGCCCCGGGCGGCACCGGCGAGTTCTTCTCGCTGGGCGCCGGCGAATACGAGCAGGTCGTGCGTGCCGCCGCCCGGCAGGCGGCCGGCCGCCTGCCCATTCTGGGCGGCGCGGGCTATGGCGTGCGCCAGGCCGTCGAGCTGGCCCACAGCGCCGAGGCGGCAGGCGCGGATGGCCTGCTGCTGTTTCCGCCCTATCTGATGAAGTGCGAGCAGGGCGGCCTGTTCGACTATGTGAGCGCCGTCTGCAGCGCCACCAGCCTGGGGGTCGTCGTCTACAACCGCGACAACGCCATCTACAGCATCGACACCATTCTCAGGCTCTGCGAGAAGCACCCCAACTTCATCGGCTTCAAGGATGGTCACGGTGACCTCGAGCAGCTCACCACGCTGCGCGCGCAGGTCGGTGATCGCCTGAGCTACATCGGCGGTATGCCGACGGCTGAGGTATTCGCCGCATCCTACATGGCGATGGGGTTCAGCACCTACTCGTCGGCCATCTACAATTTCGTGCCGGACTTCGCGATGCACTTCTTCCGCGCCATCCACAATGGCAACAGCGGCTTCGTGGAAAGCGCGCTGCGCGAATTCTTCCAGCCCTACCTGATGCTGCGCAACCGCCGCCGCGGCTATGCAGTCAGTATCGTCAAGGCCGGCATGCGCATCACCAGCCGCGATCCCGGCCCGGTACGCGCGCCGCTCACCGATCTCACCGAAGCCGAGACGCAGGAGCTGCGCGAGCTGATCGGCCGCGTGCCGGCGCTGATGGCCGCGTAGGAAGCACGACGGCCGATCGCACGCGATCGGCCGCCCTTCTCATTCTTCATTGACGGTCGGTCAGCTCCCGGCAGCCGCCGCCAGCGGCGGCCGAACGACGTTCTGCATGGGCTCGCCGGCGACGAACCGGCGCAGATTGTCGGCCAGGAACCGATGCCGGCGCTCGGCAAGCTCGGCCGTCCAGGCCGAACTGTGCGGCGTCGCGACGACGTTGGGGAGGTCGGCAAAGGGCAAGGTCGAGGCTTTCACCGCATCGTCGGCACTGGCGGGATAGGCGTACCACGCATCGAGAGCCGCGCCCCTTATGCGCTTGTCGCGCAGTGCATCGAACAGCGCCTGCTCATCCGCCAGCCCGCCGCGCCCGACATTGATGAGATAGGCGTCGGGCTTCATGGCCGCGATCTCGCGTGCCCCGATGATGCCGCGCGTCTCGTCGGTCAGCGGCGCCGAAAGCACGATGAAATCGGACTGCGCCGCGAGGGCTTCGACACCCTCGGGCCCCTTGATCCATTCGACGCCTTCGGGAGCCGGCTTCGGCCGTGAGGCGACTGCCAGGATCCGCGTGTCGAACCCTCGCGCCCGCTTGGCGACCTCCTGGCCGATATGCCCAAAGCCGACAATTCCGATGGTCTTGCCTGCGAGCTCGGGCCGCCGCACGCGGCTGGAATAGGCCTGCCCCCAGCTCCTGCCACGAAACGAGTCCCGCATCCCCGCCCAGTCGATGCAGGAATTGAGCATGGCGGAGATGCAGTATTCGGCCATCGGCACCTCGTGGCCAAACATGTTGCAGACCCAGGCGGTAGGCGGCACGACGTCGAAGTCGATCTTGTCGAGCCCCGCGCCGAGCGCATGCAGCAGGCGAAACGTTACCCGCTCGGTATCGGCGCGCCTGTAGCTCATCGACAGCAGCACGTCGGCCTCGTGCGGCCGGCCGTCGGCCGCAGGCTGGTCGGCGTCGATGTGCTCCCAGGCGAAATCCCAAAATCGACTCTGCGCCGGGATGGCGTTGCGGATCGTGCCGAGCGTGGCGATGCGCAGGGCCACGTCACGCTCCCCGGTGGTAGCCGTGCTTCCACAGCCTCAGCGTCTCCTCCGCATCGAGGCTGTGAAGGCCGGTATCCTCGGCCATGTCGTGCATCTGGCGATAGTCCTTGCGCCGCGTCGCGTTGAAGATGTCGATCATCATCGAGAGCATCGGCGTCGGCACGCCGACCTTCTGCCCCAGCACCTCGACGACATAGAGGCTGTAGGGCAGCTCTTCCTCGATGTAGCGGGTGTCGATGCCGCGCGGACCAGGCTTGAACGACCGCTGGTACTGCACGGGCTGCATCGCCTCCTGCACGGTGCGCGCAGTGCCCGTGCTGTCGAAATGCCGGACCGCGTCGGGCAGGTCGAAACCGTAGGCCTTGGCGACCGCCAGGCGGTCGACGTCGAGCGCTTCGGTCAGGTTGCTTACCGACTCCGTCGTGTAGCGATAGTCGCACCAGGGCAGGCCTTCCTCGATGCGCGTGATGTTGGTCAGCGCCTTCGCCGCATGCACGACGCCGTTGAGGGCACTGAGCGCCACTTCGAGGGCGTTCTCGGACGCCGGCTTGCGATAGCGCCTGCCATAGATCCGCTCGAGAGCGCCGATGATGGCATCGGTATCGGTATAGGGCAGCCCGACGATCTTGACGGACGAACGATAGGGCGCCGTGGCGCACTCGGTATAGGAGGTTCGCCGGCCCGCGATCATCGGCCCGTTCATCACTGCGATCTTCGTCTCCTTGCCCGCCTCGGCCAGCTTCTTGCTGAGATAGAGCGCCCCGGCGCCGAGGTTGGCTCCGACACACAGCACGATGTGGCGGTCTTCGAGGAACGGCACGAGCTGATCGATGACCAGCTTCTGGAAGGTGGCCGACACGGCGAGATAGATGATGTCGGCCGACCTCGCCAGCGCCTGCGGGTGTTCGACGCCGCGCACGTCGAACGTGCCGTTGATATAGCCCGAGGCGACGATCTTCTCCCCGGCCAGGATGGCATCCATGCCGGCCGCACCCGGTGCCCACAGCGTCGCGCCGTGGCCAAGACTCCGCAGCAGCGCGGCTCCCGTGAAACCGACGCCGCCGGCACCGGCAAAAGCAACTTCCACCATTCCTTCTCTCCGTCTCGTGATGCCGTTCAGGCCTTGAATCCCGTTCTCCACAGCTCGACGAACTGCTCGGCTGTGGAGGTAGTGAGGCCCATCTCGTCGGCAAAATCGTTCAGCGCCCGATAGTCCTTGCGGCGCGTCGCATTGAAGAGAGTGATCATGTGCGTGATCACCGGCGTTGCGACGCCGACCTTCTGGCCGAGTTGCTCGACGACGTAGAGGCTGTAGGGGATCTCTTCTTCGATGTAGCGCGTCAAGATATGGCGCGGGCCTGCCTTGAACGTACGCTGGAAGCGCATTGGCTGGATGGCCTGCTGCGCCGTCCGCGCCCTGCCGGACGGGTCGAAATAGGAGATGACGCCCGGCAGATCGAAGCCAAACCCCTTGCCGACCGCGACACGGTCGGCATCGAGCGCCTCGGTGAGGTTGCCGATCGACTCGGTGGTGTAGCGATAGCCGCACCAGCGCTCGCCCTCCTCGACGCGCGTGATGTTGCCGATGATCTGGGCGGCGTGGACCACGCCGTTGACGGTCGAGAGCGCGAGCTCGAGGGCGCTGTTGGATGGCGATTTGCGGAATCGCGGGCCGTAGATCTGCGCAAGCGTGGCGATGACCTCGTCCGTATCCGTCGCCGGCATCCCCGCCACCGTGACCATCTTCCGGTAGGGAGC
>JBDHTK010000036.1:0-16702 GCA_039808625.1 Devosia sp.
CGCGTCCATGAAGATTGCCGCTACACCGCGACCGGCGCCTTGATGTGCGGGTGCGGCTCGTAGCCGGTGAGGACGAAATCCTCATAGACGAAATCGGACAGTGCGCGGCGCTCGGGGTTGAGCATCATGCGCGGCAGCGGCCGCGGCGCCCGGGACAACTGCTCACGCGCCTGCTCGAAGTGGTTGGCGTAGAGGTGCACGTCGCCGAAGGAATGGACGAACGCACCCGGCCGCAGCCCCGTGACCTGCGCCACCATCAGCGTCAGCAGCGCATAGGAGGCGATGTTGAACGGCACGCCGAGGAAGATGTCGGCCGAGCGCTGATAGAGCTGGCAGCTCAGCCGCCCTTCGGCGACATAGAACTGGAACAGGCAGTGGCAGGGCGGCAGCGCCATGTCGTCGACGTCGGCGGGGTTCCACGCCGTGACGATGTGGCGGCGCGATTCCGGCTTCGTGCGGATGGCCTCGACCACACCGGCGATCTGGTCGATGGTGCCGCCGCGCCCGTCGGGCCAGCTCCGCCACTGGCGGCCATAGACCGGCCCGAGATCGCCGTTCGCATCGGCCCACTCGTCCCAGATGCGTACGCCGCGCTCCTGCAGCCAGCGCACATTGGTGTCGCCGCGCAGGAACCACAAAAGCTCGTAGATGATCGACTTGAGGTGCAGCTTCTTGGTGGTGAGGAGGGGAAACCCCTCGGCGAGGTCGAAGCGCATCTGGTGGCCGAACAGCGAGCGCGTGCCGGTGCCGGTGCGGTCGGGCCGGTCGATGCCGGTGTCGAGCACCAGCCGCAGCAGGTCGAGATAGGGCTGCTCGGGCTGGGCGGGCGCCTCGCTTTTTCTGAGGGCTGTTGCTGACACTTTCGGGTACTCCATGCGCCCACCTGATAGCAGGCAGATTGGCAGATTCTCACATCGGGGCAAAAATGGCTGTGAACTATCTGAAGCCCGCGGGCATGCACCACAACCCCGCCTTCACCCAGGCGATCCTCGTCCCTGCCGGCGCGCGGACGCTGCTCATCGGCGGCCAGAACGCGGTGGATGCCGAGGGCCGCGTCGTCGGCAAGGGCGACCTGGGCGCGCAGACCACGAAGGCGCTCGACAATCTCCAGCGCTGCCTCGCCGCCGGCGGCGCGACGCTCGAGCAGCTGGTGCAGGTCAAGCTCTACCTGAAGGGCGACGTCGACCTGCGTCCCGGCTTCGCCGCCTGGATGGCGCTGTGGGGCAACCGGCCCAACCCGCCCACCGTCACCGGCCTGCGCGTCCACGGCCTCGCCCACCCCGACTACCTCATCGAGATCGAAGCAATGGCGGTGCTGGACTGATCCTATTTGCATCGCGCGCGGGACGCACTATATTGACGGTGCCGGCAACGGCTATGGCGATAAACGGCCATCGGAATAAGCCCATTGGACCCGGGGGCAGTACCCGGCGCCTCCACCATCTCCGCCCCGCTCGCGAGAGCGGAGCCACTGGGGGCGAAACAGGCTCGACAAGGGTGTAAAGGGTGTGTTTTCGCTCGGTGAGGTACCACCGTTATCGGTCCAAATCTTATAGTTGCCAATGACAACCATAAGGCTCCGGTCGCTCTCGCCGCGTAAGCGGTGCTAGCACTGGGAATTGAAGTCCTCCGCCCCTAGCCGGGCGACAGGCGGGGTTCGCAGGCACCTGGCAACAGAAGCCTGCACTTCCCTCCTCGTTTGGTCTTGCTATTGACGCGCCGTGCGGCTGATATGCGCGCCGACGGATTCCGGCGGCGACATGGCTCAAGACCACATTCGATACGACATCCTGACCCAGGAGGCGCTGCGCGGCGTGGTCCGCAAGGTGCTGGCCGAAGTGGCGCGCACCGGCCTGCCCGGCGAGCATCATTTCTTCATCTCCTTCATCACCAGGGCGCCCGGCGTGCGGCTCAGCCAGCGCCTGCTCGACCAGTACCCGAGCGACATGACCATCGTGCTCCAGAACCAGTTCTGGGACCTGAAGGTCAACGAGAACGCCTTCGAGGTCGGCCTGAGCTTCGACGACAAGCCGGAGACGCTGGTCATTCCCTATACCGCCATCAAGGGCTTCTTCGACCCCTCCGTGCAGTTCGGCCTGCAACTCACCGGCGCCACCGCGGCGCCCGGCCCCGACGAGGCGGCCGAGCACGAGCCGGCCTCTCCCGCTGCGCCGGCGCCGCCCGCTGCCGCCGAGGCGCCGGGCGAAAAGGTCGTGAGCCTCGACGCCTTCCGCAAGAAATAGGCCGTTGCGCAAGCGATCGCTGACCATCGCCGGCCATCGCACCAGCATCGCGCTCGAACCGGAGTTCTGGGACGGGCTCGAAGCACTGGCGGCGCGGCGCGGCGTAAGGCTCACCATCCTGATCGAGACGATCGACCGCGACCGGCAGGGCCCGAACCTGTCCTCGGCGCTGCGCGTCGCCGTGCTGCGCGACGCGCAGAAGATTTCAGAACAACCCTAGGCCCAGGTCCATCGGGGCTGGCGGCGGTGGCGGCCGCTCGGCCGCCGCTTTCGCGGCCGCTTCCTCCTCGGCCTTCTTCTTGCGCGCCGCTTCCTCCTCCGCCGCCTTGCGGGCGGCTTCGGCCGCGGCGGCCTGCTCGGCGGCGATGCGCGCCCGCTCTTCGGCCGCCGCGCGCTGGCGCGCCTCGTCCTCGGCGCGCAACTGCTCGAGGCGCGCCAGCTCGATTTCGCTGGCGCGGATCTTCATGGCATCGACGAGCTCCTGCACGTCGTAACGCGTGACCGGCGCCCATAGCGGCCCGCTGATCTCGGCGGCGACTTCGGCGCTGGCCGTCTCCACGGCACCGTCAGGGTTGGCGAGGATGGTGGGCGACAGCACGTAGCGCCCGTCGACGGCCAGCTCGTCGAGCGCGACGCTGCCGCGCCCGAAGATGCGCGCGCCCTGCCCCGCGATGGCAAGGTTGGGGCTGCGCAGCACGCCGCCGGCGATGGTGAAGCTGCCGCTGACGAGGCCCGCCTCGAACGGTGCGGCGGCCAGCTCGGTGGTGACGGTGCTGGCGAGCGCCTCGGGCGTCATGTCGAGGATGCCGGCAAGCCCGCTCAGCGCCTCGAAGGTCGCCGGGTTGAACGCCGCCGCCGAGAAATCGCGGATCGTGTAGCTGCCCGACCCGCTCAGCGCCGCCACCGCCTCGGCGAGGCTCTCGCCGGTGCCGTCGAACTCCGCCGAGGCGTCGACAATGCCGTCGACCCCGGCGCCGAGCGCCGGCGGCAGCACGAGGTCGAGCGCCACCCCGTCGAGCGTCACGCGGCCGCTGAGGCGCTTGGCCGGCAGCGCCGCATTGGCACAGCACAGCTCCGCGTCGAGCCCCAGCGTGCCCGCGCCGGCCTTGCCCGACAGCCGGTTGATGCCGACCGCCTGCGCCGTCCAGTGCAGCCCGAACGTCACGTCGGAGAGCAGCGGCCGCGCGCCCGCCGTAACGCTGGCGACGGCGATGTCGACACGCCCCTCCCCGGCGCGGGAGTCGGTGCCGATGTCGATCGGCCCCTCGGGCCACACGCCGTCGCCCGCCACGGTTGCGGCCGGTCCCGCCAGCAGCGGCAGCAGCAGCCCGGCATCGGCGCTCGACAGGGCCAGTGCGCCGCTGACCACGGGCGCGCCGTTGCGCCGGTCCAGCCTGAGGCTGCCCGTCACGCCTGCCGCCGCGATCTCGTCGAGCGCAAGCGTGTCGCCGCCGGCGAAGCGCAGATGCGCCGTGCCGCTCACCGGCGGCACGTGGATGCCGCCGGCGCCCGCCAGCGCCACCAGCGCCGCGGGATCGCCCAGCGCCGCCTCGACCGTGCCGTCGCCGGTGATGCGCGAAAAATCGCCGGCGACGACATTGCCGTCGAAGGCGATGTGGTCGGCGCCGCCGGCGAGCCGCGCATGCACCTCGTAGCTGTTGGTCGGCACGCCCTCGATGCTCGCCGCCAGGTGCAATGGCGTTCTGTCGTCGAACAGGGCCGCGTCGCCGAGCCCGAGCTGCGCCGTCATCAGCGTCGGGCTCTCGGAGGTGAGCTCGAAGCTCGCCGCCAGCGGCGCGGTGAAGGCGCTGGCGATGCCGGCGCCAAGATGCGCGCTCAGATGCGCGTCGGCGGTGCCGAGCCGCCCGGTGAGCTTCAGCGCCTGGCCGCCGTCGCCGGCCGGCGCATCGAGCTGGATGCCCAGGCGCGCCGGCAGCGACCGCTCGATGAAGGCCCCGACGGCGGGCGGCGCCGCGGCCGTACGGAGCAGCGCCGCCACGATCGGCGCGTCGCTGCCGACAGCGATTTCGCCGCCCCCCGAGAACTCGGGCTGGGCGAGCGTGCCGAAGGCGGTGAGATGCGCGTCGATGGCGGCGCCACCGAGATCGCCGGCCTTGAGCCGCGACAGCTGCAGCACGCCGCCCTCCCAGCTCGCCTCGGCGGCGAGGTCGCCGCCGGCGAGGCCGAAGACGACGGCGCGCCGGGCGCTGACCGACAGCTCGCCGCGCGGGAAGGTCGCGCCGAAGCTGCCGCTGCCGGTGACGTCCGGCAGCAGCGCCGCGAGCGCCGCGCTCTCCTCCTGCCCCAGCGTGGTGAGGCGCGCAGCCAGCTTCAGCGAGCGCGCCGGACCGAAGCCGATGGCGGCGTCGAACCCGTGATTGATACCGGCGACCACCAGCGTGCCGGCCGACAGCGTCAGCGTGTCGCTCGACAGCGCCAGGTCGGCGGTGAGCGCGCCCTGCATGTTGAGCAGCGGATTGCCGGCGGCGGGCGCGCGCCACAGCGCCGCCAGCCGGTCGAGATGGCGGCTCTGCGCGCTGATGCCGCCGGCGAAGATCGGATGCCCGTCGACCACGCTGAGATTGCCGGTGAGCGCCAGCGCCGTGTCGCCCGGCAGCGCCGCCGTGGCGGTGCCGATGGTCCAGCTCCGGCCGTCGGTCGAGGCGTCGAGCCGCAGGTCGCGCAGCGACAGCCCGCGCAGGTTGAGCTCGGCGATGTCGAGCCCGATGGTGCCCGGCAGCGGCGGGACCGGCGGCAGCGGCGTCTCGCCGAGCAGCCGCACGATCTCGTAGGGCGGCTCGGTCAGCTCCTTGGTGGCGTCGCGCGGCGGCAGCGCCACCACGCCGCCCGAGACGATGGCGTTGAAGGCGGTGGTGGCGCCCAGCTTCAGCTCGGCGGCGCCGGTGAGGCGGATGGCGGCGCGGTTCTCGTCGGGCAGCAGCACGTAGTTGGAGAGCAGCGCGCGCGACAGGCCCGCCTCCAGCTTGCCGTCGAGCACCAGGTCGCCGCGCCCGGCATCGACCGCCTCGCCCTCCTGCGGCCGCGACGGCGGCTGGCGGAATTTCAGTTCGCCGGCATAGTGCGGCACGGCGCCGGTCTGCAGCACGCCGGTGCTTTCGAGCGTGAAGCCGTCGCCGGCGCCCTTGACGTAGAGCGACAGCGTCGTCGCCCCCCCGGCGTCGCGCGTGCCGGTCGCGAGGCGCAGCGCGTAGTCGGCGCCGGCCACCTGCGCCGTGCCCGAGAAGCTGAACGGCCCCCCCAGCGCCTCGAGCCGCAACTGCCCGCTCAGCCCGTCGACCTCATAGGTGCGGTCGGCGCGCGCATCGGCGACGCGCAGCGTGCCGGCCACCACCTCGGCATTGTCGATGGACACGATCGGCGGCTCGCTCGCCGGCGCCAGCCCGACGCCGGACTGCACGCTGCCGTCGGCCCCGATCGTTACGGTCGCGACCGGATGCTCCAGCACCAGCCGCGTGACCTTGTAGCGGTCCGACAGGAAATCGAGCAGCGAGAACGCCGCCTCGACCTTCTCCACCGCCAGCGCCGGCGCCGCCGCCGGCCCGACGCGCACATCGGTGAACACCAGCCGCGGCTGCGGCAGCAGCGTCAGCGAGATGTCGCCGGCGATCGCCACCTCGGTGCCGAAGCTCTCGGCGGCCATGTTTTCGAGCCGCCCGCGATAGTCGCTCCACTGGATGAAGCGCGGCACGACGAAGGCCGCGCCGATGGCGAGGATCACGAAGAGGCCGACGATGACGAACAGGCGGTTGAGCACAGGCCCCGCGACCCCCCGAAACTGCAGCGAGTGTAGGCACGCCCCTGCCTCGCGTCACCTCGCAATGGCTTGCCTCCACGGCAGAATTTTGTCCCCGCCGGCGGCGCACCCGGCCGCTTTCCTATACTTCGGCGCCATTGCTTCCTATATTTGCGGGCGGAACAAAAAGAGATTCGTCAAGCGTGTCAGCCTCCGAGCCCAGCCGGGCCGCCAACCCCATCACCAGCCAGCTCGGCCGTCGCGAGGCGGACTATCTGCACGGCCTCAACGAGGAGCAGCGGGACGCCGTGCTGACCACGGAGGGGCCGCTGCTGGTGCTGGCCGGCGCCGGTACCGGCAAGACCCGCGTGCTGACGACGCGCATCGCCCATATCCTCACCAGCGGCCGGGCGCGCGGCTACGAGATTCTGTCGGTGACCTTCACCAACAAGGCCGCGCGCGAGATGAAGGAGCGCATCGGCCGGCTCGTCGGCTCGGGCGTCGAGGGCATGCCGTGGCTGGGCACCTTCCACTCCATCGGCGCGCGCATCCTGCGCCGCCATGCCGAGCTCGCGGGCCTGCGCTCCGACTTCACCATCCTCGACACCGACGACCAGATCCGGCTCATCAAGCAACTGCTCGAAGCAGAGAATATCGACGAGAAGCGCTGGCCGGCCCGGCAGCTCGCATCGATGCTCGACAACTGGAAGAACCGCGGCCTGCTGCCCAGGGACATCGGCCCCGGCGAAGCCGGCGCCTACGCCAATGGCCGCGGGCAAAAACTCTATGCCGACTATCAGGCGCGCCTCAAAACGCTCAACGCCGTCGATTTCGGCGACCTGCTGCTCGAGAACATCCGCCTCTTCCGCGAGCATCCCGACGTGCTGGCCGAGTACCACCGGCGCTTCAAGTACATGCTGGTGGACGAGTACCAGGACAGCAATGTCGCCCAGTATCTGTGGCTGCGACTCCTGGCGCAGGGCCAGCCGGCGAGCGCCGCCAATATCTGCGTGGTCGGCGACGACGACCAGTCCATCTATGGCTGGCGCGGCGCCGAGGTCGACAACATCCTGCGCTTCGAGAAGGATTTTCCGGGCGCCAAGGTCATCCGCCTCGAGCGCAATTACCGCTCCACCTCCAACATCCTCAGCGCCGCCTCGCACCTCATCGCCCACAATGAGAGCCGGCTGGGCAAGACGCTGCAGACCGATGTCGGCGAGACCGGCGAGCCGGTCGGCGTCACCCAGGTGTGGGACAGCGAGGAGGAGGCGCGCCAGGTCGGCGAGGAGATCGAGCAGCTCCAGCGCCAGGGCGCCAACCTCAACGACATCGCCATCCTCGTGCGCGCCGCCTACCAGATGCGCGAGTTCGAGGAGCGCTTCATCACGCTCGGCCTCAACTACCGCGTCGTCGGCGGCCCGCGCTTCTACGAGCGCCGCGAGATCCGCGACGCGCTGGCCTATCTGCGGCTCATCGCCAACCCGGCTGACGGGCTCGCCTTCGAGCGCATCATCAACGTGCCCAAGCGCGGCATCGGCGAGCAGACGATAAAGCTGCTGCTCGAAACGGCCCGCGCCACCGGCCAGCCGCTCATGGCGGCGACGCGCATGCTGCTCGAAACCGAGGAGCTGAAGCCGCGCCAGCGCAGCACGCTCGGCGCCCTCATCGGCCAGTTCGACAACTGGGCCGAGCTGGCGCGCACCCTGCCCCATGCCGATCTCGCCCAGCAGGTGCTCGACGACTCCGGCTACACGGCAATGTGGCAGCAGGACAAGGCGCCCGACAGCCCCGGCCGGCTCGAAAACCTCAAGGAGTTCATCAACTCGATGGCCGAGTTCGAGACGCTGGGCGGCTTTCTCGAGCATATCAGCCTCGTCATGGACCGCGAGTCGACCGAGGCGGCCGACGCCGTCTCCATCATGACGCTGCATTCGGCCAAGGGGCTGGAGTTCGACACGGTCTTCCTGCCGGGCTGGGAGGAAGGCCTGTTCCCCAGCCAGCGCACGATGGACGAGCTCGGCCGCGCCGGCCTCGAGGAGGAGCGCCGCCTCGCCTATGTCGGCATCACCCGCGCCCGCAAGCGCGCCCGCATCTCGATGGCGCAGAACCGGCGCATCCACGGCCTGTGGCAGTCGGCCATCCCGTCGCGCTTCCTCGACGAGCTGCCGCCCGAGGCGGTGGAGGTGAAGGACACCGGCAGCGCCTATGGCGGCTACGCCTATGGCGGGCGCGCCGCGTCGCGCTTTTCGACCGCCGATCCCTTCGACTCGCTCTACGAGACCCCCGGCTGGCAGCGCGCCCGCGCCCAGGCGCAGGACCGCCGCGGCGGCGGCCCGCTGACCATCGACGGCGAGCTCGTCGCGCGCTCGACCGACGACGGACGGCCGAGCAAGTACGGCGTCGGCGAACGCGTCTTCCACCTCAAGTTCGGCTACGGCCGCATCGACAGCCTCGAAGGCAACAAGCTGACCATCGACTTCGAGAAAGCCGGCCGCAAGAAGGTCCTCGACAGCTTCGTCAGCAAGGGGTGACCCCCTACCCCTGCGGGGTCACGACCTGCTTCTCGCGGCTGCGGTCGCGGCCGAGCTGGCGCTCGCGGTAGATGATGAACAGGCCCGAGCCGACGACGATGACGCTGCCCACCAGCATGTAGACGGTGGGCACGTCGCCGAAGAAGATGAAGCCGATGACGATCGAAAACAGCAGCGAGCTGTATTCGAACGGCGCGACGACGCTCATGTCGGCGTGCCGGTAGCTTTCGGTGAGCAGGATCTGCGCGATGCCGCCCGAAATCCCCGCGCCGACGAGGAACACCGCCTGCAGCGGCGTCGGTGTCACCCAGCCGAACGAGATCGTCGCCAGCGACATGACGCTCGACGTGACGAGGAAATAGAGGACGATGGTGGCGCTGCGCTCGGTATCGACCAGCTTGCGTACCAGGAGTTGCGCCACCGCGCCGAGGCTGGCCGCGCCGAGCGCCGCCGCCACCCCCATGAGCATGGTCGAATCGCCGCCGCCGGTGAGCACCGTGAGGTTCGGCCAGGCGATGATGACGACGCCGCCAAGCCCGATGATGACCGCCGTCCAGCGGTAGAGCCGCACCACCTCGTGCAGGAAGACGGCGCTGAACACCACGATCAGCAGCGGCGTGGCGTAGTTGAGCGTCACCGCGTCGGGCAGCGGCAGCAATGTGAGCGCGAGGAAGCCGAAGCTCATCGACAGCGTGCCGACGAGGCCGCGCCAGATATGGCCGCCCAGCGCCCTGGTCTTCATGCCGGCGACGAGCTCGCCGCGCCAGGCGAGGAAGATGACCACCGGCGCGATGCCGAAGAACGACCGGAAGAACACCAGCTCGCCCGCCGGAATGCCCTCGGACGCCTTGAGCAGCGCGGACATGACGAGGAAGATCAGCACGGCGCCGATCTTGAAGGCGATGCCCTTGAGGGCCGAGTCGTTTTCGGTCACAGCACGATCTGCCCGCCGCCAGGGCAGGTCCGTGGAAGAAGGTCGGTTCACGTCCCGCAAGTCTCTAAGCTGCATCGCGGGCCGCGGCAACCGCCCGCGCTCCGCCGGCAAGCGTGTTGACAGCCCCCGCCGCCCCGGCAACAAGGCAAGCCACGATGACAAGCACGACGACCAGCCAGATTTCGACGCCGCTGACCCGCGAGCAGGCCTTCGCCCTGGTCGACGCCGTGATGGAGCGCGACGACCTGGCCCTCACCGCCTCGGCCCACGAGGACGAGGCCACCGGCGAATGGGTGTTCGAGGCGACCTGCGAAATGCTGCCGGACCTGCTCGCCTTCGAGGCGCTGGCGCGCGCCACGCTGGGCGGCGAGGTGGACTTCACCATCGCCCCGCTCGACACCGAGGTGAACTGGGTCGCCCGCTCGCTCGAAGGCCTGCCCCCGGTCAGCGCCGGCGGCTTCTACATCTATGGCAGCCACAACGACGCCACCGCGCCGGCCGGCCAGATCGCCATCCATATCGACGCGGCGCAGGCATTCGGCACCGGCCATCACGAGACGACCACCGGCTGCCTCGAGGCCATCGCGCGCACGCTGAAGCGCGGCAGGCCGCGGCGCATGCTCGATGTCGGCACTGGCACCGGCGTGCTCGCCATCGCGCTGGCCCGCCGCACGCGGCTGCCGGTGCTCGCCACCGACATCGACCCCGTCGCCACCCGCACCGCCGCCGGCAATGCGCGCGACAACGGCGTCAGCCACCTGGTGACCACCGTGACCGCCGCCGGCCTCGCCCATCAGACCGTCACCCGCGGCGCGCCCTACGACCTCATCGCCGCCAACATCCTCGCCGGCCCGCTGGTCGAGATCGCCCCCGACATCGGCCGGGCCGCGGCGCGCGGCGGCGCCATCATCCTCTCCGGCCTGCTGACGAGGCAGGCGGCGCGCGTCGCCGCCGCCTATCAGCGCCACGGCATGGTGCTGCGCCAGCGCCTCGTCCGCGGCGACTGGGCAACGCTGATGCTCGAAAAGCTGTAGCCCAAAAGAAAATCCCCGGAGGGCATCCGGGGATTGCTGCGCGCCTGCATGGGGCGGAGGAGAAAAGCGTTCAGTTCGGCCGCTTGGTGAACGCGCCGATCAGCTGGAATTCGTTGGCGCGGGTGATCTGGCGGGTCGCTTCGCGGTTGCGCGCGCTGATCACGCCGTCGAGGGCTTTGCGGAAATCGGTGGCAACGAGGTTGGTCTGCATCTGGCGTCTTCTGGTCTGGAGTGCTGGCCGCTGGCGCGTCCATTCGCTACATAGGTGGCCACCCCAACGCGGAGAAGGCGGCCGCCGGCAACCCAGCCATGCCCCTGCCGCAACCCGACTTAACAGGACCTGAATCATGGCGACGAACGCCTTCGGACCGGCTGTCTTCCAGAGCTTTGCGAGCAAGACCTCACCCAAAACAGTCGCGCGCCGCCTCAAGGCGCTGCGCGCCGCGATGGCGGCGGCCGGGCTCGACGGCTTCCTCGTGCCGCGCGCCGACGCGCATCGCGGCGAGTCGGTGCCGGCGAGCGAGGCACGCCTCGCCTATGTGACGAGCTTCACGGGCTCAGCCGGCCTCGCCGTGATCGGGCCGAAGAAGGCGGCGCTCTTCGTCGACAGCCGCTACACCCTGCAGGCGCCGCTGCAGACCGACACGAAGCTGGTGACCGTGCTCGAAGCCGCGCAGGGCGGCGTCGACGCGCGCATCGCCGACTATGTGCCGAGGGGCGGCAAGCTCGGCTTCGATCCGTGGCTGCACACGCCGGGCGAGATCAGGGACCTCGGCGAAAAGCTCGCCGGCAAGGCGACGCTGGTGCCCTCCGCCAATCTCGTCGACGCCATCTGGGACGACCGCCCGGCCCCGCCGGCCGAGCCCGTGGAGTTCCTCGGCGCCAACCGCGCCGGCCGCACGCCGAAGGACAAGCTCGCCGACCTGCGCCAGGCGATGGCCGCCGAGGACGCCGACGCGGTGGTGCTGACACTGCCCGAATCCATCGCCTGGCTGTTCAACCTGCGCGGCCGTGACGTGCCCAACGTGCCGGTGATGCTGGGCTTCGCCATCGTGCCGCGCCGCGGCCGGCCGACCGTCTTCGTGCACAAGGCCAAGCTCACGGCGGAGCTGCGCCAGGGCCTCGCCGGCACGGCCAGGCTCGCCGACGCCGCCGGCTTCGTGGCCGAGCTGCGCAAGCTCGGCGCCGCCGACCAGCGCGTCTGGATCGACCCGGCGACAGCGCCGCTGGCGGTGGTCTCGGCGGTGCGCGGCGTGTCCGACGCGGTGATCGTCGAAAAGCGCGATCCCGTGCTGCTGCCCAAGGCGAAGAAGAACGATGCCGAGATCGGTGGCATGAAGGAGGCGCACACGCTCGACGGCATCGCGCTGGCGAAGTTCCTGTGCTGGTTCGACGGCGAGGCGCCCCGGGGCAGGCTCACCGAAATCGGCATCGTCGAGGCGCTCGAGCATTTCCGCCGCACCGACGACAGCTGCATCGACGCCAGCTTCGACACCATCTCGGGCGCCGGCCCGAACGGCGCCATCGTCCACTACCGCGTCGATGAAGCCTCCAACCGCGTGCTGAAGCCCGGCGAGCTGATGCTGCTCGATTCCGGCGCGCAATATCTGAGCGGCACCACCGACATCACCCGCACGCTCTATACCGGCAAGGCCACCGCCGAGCAGAAGGACCGCTTCACCCGCGTGCTCAAGGGCATGATGGCCCTGTCGATGGCGCGCTTTCCGCGCGGCACCTCGGGCGCCCAGCTCGACGTCCTGGCACGCCAGTTCCTCTGGCAGGACGGCGTCACCTACAATCACGGCACCGGCCACGGCGTCGGCGCCTTCCTCGGCGTGCATGAAGGCCCCATCGGCTTTTCGACGCGCTATCCGACGCCGCTGGAGCCCGGCATGGTGATCTCCAACGAGCCCGGCTACTACAAGGCCGGCGCCTACGGCATCCGCATCGAGAACCTCGTTCTGGTCGTCGAGAGCGAGGTGGGCGACGGCGGCTTCCTCGAGCTCGAAACACTCACCCTGTGCCCCATCGACCTCCGGCTCGTCGACGACACGCTGCTGCTGGAGCACGAGCGCGCCTGGCTCAATGCCTATCACAAGCGCGTCTTCCGCACGATCGGCCCGCACCTGAAGGGCACGGAGAAGGCATGGCTGAAGGAGGCGACGCGGGCGATCTGACGGCGCCCGACGCCCCGCCTCAGTTGAACCAGAAGGCGTAGCCCAGCCAGTCGCTGCCGAAGGCGTCCTGCATGGCGCGGAAATCGGCGGGCGACGCCACGGGGCCGTCGGCAAGGAAGGGCAGCGCGCCCATGCCGGTGAGGAGCATCACGAGATCCGTGCGCGTCGCCGTCTCGAAATACGCCTTGAGGTCGACCCCCTGCTTGAAGCGCCAATGCGGCACCAGCAGCGCGCCGTCGAGCACCTTTGCCGCCTCGTCGAGCGTTACCAGCCAGGCGGCGACGCGCGCCTCGTCCACGCTCATGCCGGGGATGATCGGCGTCTGCCTGGGCGACGGCACCAGTTCGCGACGGTCGTCGGTCTCGGCGAGGATCGCCTGCCAGTTCTGCCGCGAGAACCCGAGCACCGCCGCGAGCCGCGTCCGCACGCCGGCCAGCCGCGCCGCGTCCGTCACCGGCCAGCTGATGGTGTGGATGGCCGCGACCAGATCGGCGATGGCGGTGTCGGTGTCCGGGTCCATGAGCAGCGCGCCGCCCGTGGCATAAGCCTCGAGCGGGAAGCCGGCGCGCGGGAAGAAGCGGTGGAACACCGCATCGGTGAAGTCGGAGAAATCGTGCGCCAGGAGGAAATCGGCCTGCGCCGCGAGTATCTGCGTGTAGCCGGCGAACCAGAAGGCATCGGCGCGATCGAAGCCCACGGTGGTGAGATGCGCCGGCTCGCCCGGCCTGGGCGGCGCCAGCCAGTCGACGACCTCGCCGCCCATCAGCAGCGCCATCACGCCGGCAAGGCTCTCGCCTGCCTCCACCGCACCGTCACCATTGGCGTCGATGCTGAGGCGCAGCAGGTCGAGCTCAATGACATAGTCGCCGCCCGCGCCGGCGGCGACGAACGCCGTTCTGGCATCGTCGAGCCCATCGACCAGCGCCTGCAGCATGGCGCGCACGCCCTGATAGTCGAACGGCTCGGGCGCCGGGTTCTGCGGTACCGGCGGCACGAGCCCGTCGAGGAACGGTCCGCGGCGGGGCAAATCGAAGCCGTGCCGCCACAACGTCTGCACGAGCTCTTCGAGCGTCGTCGCCAGTCTGAGCGCCCCGACGCCGAACGCCGCTTCCGTATCGCCCGCCGCCGCCAGCGGCGCGAGCGTGGCGAGCCCTTCGGCGAGGCTGCCGGCATAGAGCGCGTCGCGCAGCGTGTCGCCGGCCGGCCCGGCATGGACAGGCGTCGCGAGCGCGGCGAGAACGGTCGAAACGATGAGCAACCGGCGCATGGCGCCCTCCGCTATTGGTTGACCAGGGCGAGCCAGCCATCCTCGTCGAGCACCGTAATGCCGAGCTCGGTGGCCGTTTTCAGCTTCGAACCGGCGCCCGGCCCCGCGACGACGATGTCGGTGTTCTTCGAGACGCTGCCGGCGACCTTGGCGCCCAGCCGCTCGGCCATCGCCTTGGCCTCGCCGCGCGTCATCTTCTCGAGGCTGCCGGTGAACACCACCGTCTTGCCCGCCACGCCCGCATGGGCCGCCTCGATGACATAGGGCCTTGGCGACACCTCGGCGAGCAGCGCCGCCAGCACCGCGTCGTTGCGCGCGTTGCCGAAGAACGAGATGAGCGAACCGATCACCGTGTCGCCGATGCCGTTGACCGAGGGAAACACCGCATGCGGATCGTCGGCATGCGCCGCCGTCTCCTTGCCCACGCGGATGAACGCCTCGATAGTGCCGAAGGTCCGCGCCAGTATCGCCGCATTGGTGCTGCCGACATGGCGGATGCCGAGCGCGAAGATGAAGCGGTCGAGCTCGGGCGTGCGCCGCGCGTCGATGGCGGCGAAGAGCTTGTCGAGCCCGGCGAAATTGCGCTCTTCCGCGGCGCGCGCGTTCTTGCGCGCCTTGCCGGTCAGGGCCTCGCGCTGGCGCGCCTGTTCCTCGCGGCGCTCGGCCAGCGCCTTCTCCACCGCGGCGCGCTTGTCCTTGAGGGTGAAGATGTCGGGCGCCGTCTGCACCAGCCCGGCGGAAAAGAACAGCTCGATGTTCTCGCTGCCCAGCCCCTCGATGTCCATCGCGTCGCGCGCCACGAAATGGCGCAGCCGCTCCACCGCCTGCGCCGCGCACACCAGCTCGCCCGTGCAGCGCCGCCGCGCGTCCTGCCGGCCGGTCTTCTCGTTGATCTCGCGCTCGGCCGGCGAGCCGCAGACCGGGCAGGTATGCGGCATCTGCCACGGCACCGCGCCGGCCGGGCGCTTCTCCGGCACGATGGCGACGATCTGCGGGATCACGTCGCCGGCGCGCTGCACCACCACCGTGTCGCCCTCGCGCAGGTCGTAGCCCTCGCGGATCGGCTCGCCGTCGCCGCCGATGCCCTGGATGTAGTCCTCGTTGTGGAGCGTGACGTTCTCCACCACCACGCCGCCCACCGTCACCGGCGCCAGCCGGCCGACCGGCGTCAGCGTGCCGGTGCGCCCCACCTGGATGTCGATGCGGTTGAGCGTCGTCGTCGCCCGCTCCGCCGGGAACTTGTGCGCCACGGCCCAGCGCGGCTCGCCGGTCACATAGCCCCAGCGGCGCTGCAATTCGAGGCTGTCGAGCTTGTAGACGACACCGTCGATGTCGTAGCCCAGCGACGAGCGCTGCGCCTCGATGATGCGGTATTGCGCCAGCAACTCCTCGATGGTCGTGGCGCGCACCATCAACGGGCTGACGGCGAAACCCCACGTACCGATCTTCTGCACCGCCTCATATTGCGTCGGCGCCGGATCGGCCGTGGTGAAACCCCACGCATAGGCGAAGAAGCGCAGATTCCGGCTGGCGGTGACCGAGGGGTCCTTCTGGCGCAGCGAGCCGGCCGCCGTGTTGCGCGGGTTGACGTAGTCCTGCCCGCCGGCCGCCGCCGAGCGCGCCTTGAGCGCCTGGAACTCGGCATAGGTCATGTAGACCTCGCCGCGGATCTCGATGGTCTCGGGCCAGCCCTCGCCCCCGAGCTTGTGCGGAATGTCCGCAATGGTGCGCAGGTTCTCGGTGATGTCCTCGCCGACGCTGCCGTCGCCGCGCGTCGCGCCGCGCACGAAAACGCCGTCCTCATAGCGCAGCGAGGCCGACAGCCCGTCGATCTTCGGCTCCGCCGTGAAGGCGAGCTCGAGGTCCTTGTCGCGCTCGAAGAAGCGCCGGCAGCGCTCGACGAAGTCGATGACGTCGGCGTCCGTATAGGCCTTGGCGAGGCTGAGCATCGGCACTTCGTGCCGCACCTTGGCAAAGCCCTCGGCCGGCGGCGCGCCCACCCTGCCGGTGAGGCTGTCGGGTCGGCGCAGCTCGGGGAAGGCGGTCTCGAAGGCCTGGTAGCGCAGCTTCAGCGCATCGTATTCGGCGTCCGAGATGGTCGGCGCGTCGTTCTGGTGATAGGCGATGTCCGCCGCCGCGATCAGCCTGTGCAGCCGGTCGATCTCCGTCCGCGCCTCGTCCTCCGAAAAGCTCTCGATTTCCCTGTCGGCGTCGATCATGCCACGTCCGATAGCAGCTTGCCGGCCGCGGCGCGAGCTTCGGGGGTGATGATGGCGCCCGCCAGCATGCGCGCGATCTCCTCGTTGCGCTCGGCGCCGGCGAGCGGCCGCACATGGGTGCGCACGAAAGCGCCCTCGGCGATGGCCTGCTTCTCGATGAAAAGATGCGTGTCGGCGCGCGCCGCCACCTGCGGCGCATGCGTCACGGCGAGCACCTGCACCTTTGTGGAAAGCCGTTTCAGCCGACGCCCGATGGCGTCGGCCACGGCGCCGCCGACGCCCGTGTCGATCTCGTCGAAGATCAGCACCGGCGCCGAGCCGCGATCGGCCAGCACCACCTTGAGCGCCAGCAGGAACCGGCTGAGTTCGCCGCCCGAGGCGACCTTCATCAGCGGCCCCGGCAGCGTGCCCGGATTGGTCTGCACCTGGAATGCCACCTGGTCGAGCCCGCTCGCCGCCACGCGCTCGCCATCCACCTGCTGGTCGACGATGAATTTCGCCGGCCCGAGCTTCAGATCGGGCAGCTCGGCCTCCACCGCCTTG
>JBDHTK010000037.1:0-16694 GCA_039808625.1 Devosia sp.
CTTCCAGATGGCCATCCTCGAGGAAGACCTCGCCGACGTGAACTGAGCGCCTGGCGCGCGTTCGAAAGTCACGACCTGGCTGATCTACAGCGCCCCGATCTGCCTGAGCGGGCCCGCCAGCACGGCGTCGAACCGCCGCCACTCCTCCAGCACGTCCGTGCCGAAGCTGTAGACCGCCGCGAGGCCGGGGCCGAGATGCACGGCGCGCAGGCACCGCCCGGGCTGCTCGGCGACCACCGGCAGCGCGCATTTGGCGACGAACGGGTTCGGCGACAGCGCGTCGTACCACACCGTTTCCCCCGCGAGGCCGTCGCGCGCCACCAGTGGCTTGCCCACCAGCCCCGGCGGCCCCGCCACCTGCTCCGGCATGAACTGGTGCAGGTAGACGCCGTCGAGCAGGGCGGCGCTCGGCCGCACGCGGCTGCGCGGCATCAGCGTCACGGCGACGTCGCGGAGCGCCCCGTCCGGGCCGAGCGGCAGCCGCAGCGCCAGCTCCACCTGCTTGGCGAAGCCGGCGCCGTCGCCGGCCGCGCCGCGCAGCCAGGCGGCGGGGATGGTGAGTTGCCGTCCGCCCAGCGCCCGTGTCGCCGTGCCGGCCGCCGCCGTCTCGCCGCCCTGGCGCAACGCGTCGATGCCATAGGCGGCGGCAAGCCCCAGCAGCGCCGCGCCGAGCGCGATCAGGGCGAGGTTGAAGCCGATCCCGGAGCGGGCGCCCGGGCCTGACGCCGCGGCGGCGGAAGCATCCATCGCAGAATTAACCAATCATGGGAGGCGCTGATGACAGGCCATCACGCCGCGCTTATGCTTAATGAAGAGTTAACGAGACTGCGCGGCACAGCGCGGCACAGCGCGGCCGGACGAGGCGTGTTCCATGACGTTCGAGTTGCTTCTCGCCGGATTCATCATCGCCGTCGGCCTCAGCTTTGCCGGCGCCGCAACGTATTTCTACCAATGGCTGGCGGGCGAGCCGGCGATGCTGCGCTATGACGGGCCGACCTGGCTGCACATGCTCGGCCATCTCGCCATGAGCTTCGTGTGCGGGCCCTTCATCATGCTCCAGCTCGGCTGGCGGCAGGAGGACGACGGCACGCTGTCGGTCGGCTCGGTGCTCGTCTCGGCGCTCGTCGCCTTCGGCTGGAGCTTCGTCACCGGCCTGTTCTTCCTCGGCACCTATCTCGCCATGCTGGGCGTCTGATCCTCGGGGGAGGGCAGCGGGGCCGGTCCTCGGGGGAAAGGACCGGCCCCGCCTTTCGGGTCCTCAGGGGGAGGCCCGATGGGGTGGGCGCGCGTCAGTGGCCGGCGGTGTAGAGCGGCGCCCGGAAGTCGGTGAGTCCCACCCATTGGCGCGGGTCGGCCTGCGACTGGCGCTTGACGAATTCGTAGGGCGTATCCTTCCACAGCAGCACCCGCCCGTCCTGGTTGTCGAGCACGAGGTCGCCGCGGTCGGTGCGCACCATCAGCACCGCATGGCCCTCGCCATTGGCCTGCCGCACCACCGTCATCATCAGCGTGCTGGCGTCCCAGCCATTGGCGATCAGCAGCCGCCGCTTCTCGAGCGCAAAATCCTCGCAGTCGCCCTCGCCGGCGGGGTAGGTCCAGTATTCGGCGACCTTGTAGAGATCCGCGTCGGTCACCGGCTTCACCGTGGCGTTGACGTGGTCGTTGACGGCGATCAGCATCTGCCAGCTCGCCTCGGTCAGCACCGCCGCCGCGAGCGGCCGGGCGTTCGGCCCGCAGTCGCTGCGATGCGTCTTGCAGAACTCGGCCGCGCCGATCGGCGTGCTGGTCGGTCCGCTGGCCGGCGCGAAGGCGGCGTTGGCGAAATCGATGCTGGCGCCGGTGGCCGGCGCCGCCAGCAGCGCCACGGCCAGCATGGCCCCGCAGAACCTCGTGATGGAAGTGAACATGACGTAGCCCCCTGAGTGGGAGCCACGATGCCGGGGGCGAATTGCCCCGGTCGCAAAACTGCGACGCAGTTTTTAGGCGTGTTTTATGCGCTGCAGGAAGGAGGGGTTAACCACGCCCGCGGGGGCCGAGGCGCTCAGTTCACGCGCAGGTTCTGCTGCACCACGGTGAGCATCTCCTGCGCCGAGGCGAACTCGACGGCGACGCCGTCGGGGAAATGCCGCACGACGCGCGCCCGCATCCGCCCCAGCGTCACCGGCGTGCCCATCGCCGGCCGCACGGCGAGCTCGATGGCCGCGCCCGAGAGCGAGATGTCGATGATCTTGCAGTTGTAGCGCCGGCCGTCGTCGAGCACGACGGTGGAGTGCCGGTTGTCGGGCACGACGCGCTCGTGCCGCCGGTCCTCGGGCAGGTTGAGCACGTCCTTGTTGGCGAGCCAGGTGAGCTGCGCCGCCATCTTGTCGCGCTTGCGCGGGCTCGCCGCGATGTCGATGACGAAGCCGCCCTCGATCGATTCGATGATGTTGCCCTCGGCCCGCCCGATATGGTCGAGATAGGCGACGACGCGCTCGCCGACGCGGCCCGCCACCGGCGCGATCACCACCGCGTCGCCGGGCGACATCTCCAGCACCTGGCAGGGGAATTCGCGCCGGTCGGCGAGCATGTAGCGGCCGAGCACCGACACCTTGACGCGCTGGAAGCGCGGCAGTTGCGCATAGGCGCGGGCCGGCCGCGGATTGCGCAGGGGGGTCTCGTTTTCGCTCAGCATTGCCGCGTGCCACTCGCTCCGACACCGGTGACGCTAGCGAGTTTTGGTTAACCGAGTGTGACGGCGCTTGCGCAAAACCCCGGAATTCCGGGGCTTTTCACCCATACTTGGTTAGCCAAGGGGAGGGCTCAGTTGCGCCCGCCGTCGATCACGGCGAGATGCGCGTAGCGCCGCGCCTGCCGGCCATAGACGGTGGCGGCCAGCGGCGTGCCGGCGCCGCCCGCGGCGTGCGCGAAGAGCACGTCCTGCGGCACGCTGGTGGTGATGTCGCGCGCCATTTCGGCCAGCGAATTGTCGTCGGGCCAGATCAGCCGCAAGCCGGTGATGCGCTGTTCGACCACCGGCTGCGTGCCGAACCAGTAGGGCTCGTCCACCGCCGTCATGGCGCCGAGCAGGCGGCTTTGCGTCGAGCCGTTGTGGCGGATCGGCAGCAGGATCGTCTCGATCGCGAGGCGCGTATGGATCGCCGTCAGGCCCTGGAAGGTGACGAGCGCGACGGCGTGGTCCTCGGTCACGGCCCTGACCAGCGTGTCGATGGCGTCGCGGTCGCGCGGGTGCCACAGCCGGGTGAACGAGCGGCCCTTGAGCTCGCGCGCATAGGCGGCGCAGATATGCGAGCCGGCCAGCCGGAAGTCGAACTCGCGGTTGTCGGTGAGTTCGAGGATGAAGGTGTTGGCGAGGGCTGTCCGAATCTTGGTCGGGTCTATATCGCGGCGGTCGGGGGCGCTGCGCGATCCCCGCAGCGTGTTCCAGTAGTCGTAGAGCGTTCTGGTGCTCTGTTTTTGCATCGACGCGAACCTATATCCCAAGCCCCGGCAAGCGTCCCCCCCGGGGCGCCCCGCCGCGACCCGACACTCGCAAAAGCCTTGGGTGAAATCGCCCTTAAATGTTCCTTAAGGTTAACGGGCCGGGCGGTTGTGCATAAGTCCGGGGAGAGGCGCCCAGACGCCCGCAAATGCTGGAGTGAGCATGAGTAGCGACGAAAATCCCCAGCCCGATCAGGGTGTTGCCGAAACGCCGCGGCGCCAGCCGATCTTCAACCTGCCGGTCGCGGTGGCGGCGGTCGCGGGGCTGTTTCTGGCCGTTACCGCGGCCGAAAGCCTCGTTCTTAACGATTCGGGGCGCGAGGCGCTCTACGCCTGGTTCGCCTTCGTGCCCTACCGGCTCATCGAGCCGGCCGGGCTGCCGGGCGGCATTTGGCCGCTGTTCTGGACGCCGCTCACCCACGCCTTCCTCCATGCCGGCTGGGAGCACGTGCTGCTCAATACCGTGTGGTTCGTGATCTTCGCGACGCCCGTCGCGCACCGCTACGGCGCGCTGCGCATGCTGGTGCTGTTTTTCGTCGGCGCCATCGCCGGCGCCGCCGCCTTCGCCGCCACCACGCTGCCGCACATCGCCGTGCTCGTCGGCGCCTCGGGCGGTGTCGCCGGCCTCACCGGCGCGGCCGTGCGCTTCATCTTCCAGCCGGTGCAGGTGGCGATCCATCCCGAGACCGGCGAGCGCGTGCTGCTCGGTCGCCACCTCGCCAGCCTCCGCGAGGTCTTTGCGCACCCCACGGCGCGCATCTTCACCATCACCTGGGTGGCGCTCAACGGCATCGTGCCGCTCCTGCCGCTGTTCATGGGCGGCATGCAGGTCGAGATCGCCTGGCAGGCGCACCTCGCCGGCTTCCTCGCCGGCTTCCTGCTCGTGCCCCTGTTCGAAAGGAGAGGGGCATGAGCGATGCCGACCGCCTCGAGCGGCTCGAAACCACCGTCGCCTATCAGGAGCAGGCGATCGAGGATCTCAACCGCATGGTGCTGGCGCAGGCCGCCGAGATCGCGCAGTTGCAGCGCCTCGCCGCCAATCTCGGCGAGCGTCTGCGCGACATCGCCGACAACCCCGCCCTCGCCGAACCCCCCGAACCCCCGCCGCCGCATTACTGACGGGAGGGGGGGCGCTACGGCGCCTTGCGGTACACTGCGGCCGGGTCGAACAGGCGCGGCTCGCCGGTGTCGGCCAGCGCGCCGTCCTTGAGCTCGCGGTAGAAGCAGCTCTTGCGGCCGGTATGGCAGGCGGCGCCGCGGCCGGTCTGCTCGACCGTCAGCAGCAGCACGTCCTGGTCGCAATCGGTGGCGAGCGCCACCAGGCGCTGCATCTCGCCCGAGCTTTCGCCCTTCTTCCACAGCGCCTGCCGCGAGCGCGAATAATAGTGCACCGCGCCGGTCGCGAGGGTCAGCCGCAGCGCCTCGGCGTTCATATGGGCGACCATCAGCACCCGGCCGCTGCCGGCCTCCTGCGCGAGCGCGGTGACGAGCCCCTGCGCGTCGAAGCGCGGCGCGAACACCGTGCCCTCCTCGAGTTCGGCGGGCGACAGCGTAGCGGGATCGGCGAAGGGCGTGCTCATGCGCCGGCTTCTAGCGCGCCGGCGGGGCAGGGGGAAGTCAGCCGCGTCGTCCGATCATCTGGAAGAAGCGGTCCTGCTCGGCCTTTTCCTCGGCGAACACGCCGGTGAAGCGCTGCGTCACTGTCAGCGCCCCATGCGCCCGCACGCCGCGCATCGACATGCACATGTGCTCGGCTTCCAGCAGCACCGCGGCGCCGCGCGGATTGAGGTGCTCGTTGATGGCGTCGATGATCTGCGCCGTCATCACCTCCTGCACCTGCAGCCGCCGGGCGAAGGCCTCGACCAGCCGTGCCAGCTTGGAGATGCCCACCACCCCGTCATGCGGCAGGTAGGCGATGTGCGCGCGCCCGACGAACGGCACCATGTGGTGTTCGCAATGCGAGGCGAAGGGGATGTCCTTGACCAGCACGATGTCGTCATAGCCGCCGACCTGCTTGAAGGTCTTTTCGAGGATGGCCTTGGGATCGTCGTCGTAGCCGGCGAAGAACTCGCCGAACGCCTTGGTGACGCGCCGCGGCGTCTCCAGCAGGCCCTCGCGCGTCGGGTCGTCCCCCGCCCAGGCGATGAGCGTGCGCACGGCGGCCTCGGCCTCCTCGCGGCTGGGCCGGGCGGCGGGCGACGGGGTAGACGGCTTGGCGACGGTGAGCTTGGCGCTGGCGTCCATCGGAAAATCCTCGTGTTTCGTCTATTAGACGCGGCAGGGCGCAAAAGGTGCCGGATCGACGCGCCGTGTCTCGCCCGGCGCTGACTTCCGGCAGAAGGGCGACTATATAGGGAGCCGGGCTCCGCCCTCAAGCAACAGCCATGTGACCGACAATGGAACTGAGCGATCTTTATTCTGAAAAGATCCTCGAAATCGCGGCGAATCAACCGCTTCCGGGCCGCCTCGCGCATCCCGACGCCAGCGCGCGGCGGGTCAGCCGGGTCTGCGGCTCGTCCATCGAGGTGGACATCGCGCTCGCCGATGGCCGCATCGCCGGCTACGGCCACGCGCTCTCGGCCTGCGCCCTGGGCCAGACCTCGGCCGCCATTGTCGCGACCCACATCGTCGGCACGCCCGCCGCCGAGTTCCGCGCCCTGCGCGCGGCGATGGTGGCGATGCTCAAGGAGGGCGGCCCGCCGCCGGGCGGCAAATGGGCCGACCTCGCCTGGCTCGCGCCGGTGCGCGACTATCCCCCGCGCCACGCCTCGACCCTGCTGGTCTTCGACGCGGTCGTCGAGGCGCTGGACAGGATCGAGGCCGGCCAAGCGGTTAAGGCGGTCACTTGACTCGATTTCTCAACGGCTTCTGGCGCGCCGTCGACTTTCCCTTCAAGCTCGCCGCCTACGTCCTGATCCAGGCCTATCGCTACTCGCTGTCGGTGCTCATGGGCCGCAACTGCCGCCACGCGCCCAGTTGCAGCGAGTACACCCGCGACGCCATCTGGCGCTTCGGCTTCTGGCCCGGCGGCTGGATGGGGCTCGCCCGCATCACCCGCTGCCGGCCGGGCGGCACGCACGGCTACGACCCGGTGCCCGAGGGGCTTCCCCCGGGCGCCCGCTGGTATCGGCCGTGGACCTATGGGCGCTGGCGCTAGAGCGTTGCCAGGAAAAGGTTGCGAGACTTTTCCGGTTCGCAAACGCGATGAGATCAACGACCTAGGCGCTCAGTCGAAGCGGAAGTTCACGCCCACCATGACCGTGTCGGACGATGGCGCCGACGTGGTTTCGTAGGGCTGGCCGCTGTGGAAATTGGCGCCGCTCATGGTGCTGTGCAGGTACTGGCCCTTGATCGACCAGTTGTCGTCGAGCGCCAGCTCGATGCCGGCACCATAGGCGATGCCGGCGAACATGCCGTCGTCGTTGGCGTTCGTTTCGGTCGTGCTGTAGGCATGCGCCACGCCCAGGCCGGCCGTCACGTAGGGCAGCACCCTGCCCACGCTGATGCCCGCCCGGCCCAGCAGCAGCGCCTGGAAGTCGGAGCCGGCAGTGACGTCGTCATTGATGCCCAGCGGATTGGCGAAGGTCGCCGAGACGGTGCCGAGCATCGCCGTCGCTTCGGCGCCGAGCACCACGATGCCGCTCTGGTAATTGGCGCCGGCGGAGATGCCGAACAGCCCGCCGCGCTCGATCGAGGGGATGGTGTAGAGGGCGTCCCACGCCGGATCGGCATAGGCGGAGTGCGAGTCCGTCACGTTGTAGCCGGCGGTGAGGCCGAGATAGAAGCCGCTCCAGTCCATGTCCTCGGCGCTGGCCGGCGCGGACGAAGCGAAAGCGATGGCGCCGGCAATGGCGCAGGCGAGATAACGATTCACCGGAAAAACTCCCATTCAAACATGCCCATAGTGCGGATTCGCGCGCGCGGATCAACCGCCGATGCCCCGCCGGATGCCGTTGGTGCACAGCCGAAACGGCGCGCCCGGCGGCACGCATCGTCCGGTTTCACGCCGCACGGAGCCGTGATAAGAGCCCAGCTTCGTCAATTCCGACGACAATTCTTGGAGATTCCGATGATCAAGGTGACGTTCCCCGACGGTGCAGTACGCGACTATGCGCGTGGCACCACCGGGACCACCGTGGTCGAGGGAATTTCCCCCAGCCTCGCCAGGCGTACGGTGGCGATGAAGTGGAACGGCGTGCTCGGCGATCTCAGCGATCCGCTGGACGAGGACGGCCGCATCGAATTCGTCATGCGCGACAGCGCCGACGGCCTCGGCCTCATCCGCCACGATGCCGCGCACGTCCTCGCCGAGGCGGTGCAGGAGCTGTGGCCGGGCACGCAGGTCACCATCGGTCCGGTGATCGAGAACGGCTTCTACTACGACTTCAAGCGCGACACGCCGTTTTCCGAGGACGATTTCCCGGCCATCGAAAAGAAGATGGCCGAGATCGTTACGCGCGGCGCCGCCTTCACCAAGGAGGTGTGGGACCGCGACGAGGCCAGGCGCGTCTTCGCCAGCAAGGGCGAGGCCTTCAAGGTCGAGCTGGTCGACGCCATCCCGGCCGACCAGCAGATCAAGATTTACAGGCAGGGCCAGTGGTTCGACCTGTGCCGTGGCCCGCACATGCGCTCCACCCGCGATGTCGGCCAGGCCTTCAAGCTCACCAAGGTGGCGGGCGCCTACTGGCGCGGCGACAGCAGCAATCCCGTGCTGTCGCGCATCTACGGCACGGCCTTCGCTACCCAGAGGGAGCTCGACGAGTACCTGCACATGCTGGCGGAGGCGGAGAAGCGCGACCATCGCAAGATCGGCCGCGAGCTCGACCTGTTCCACCTGCAGGACGAGGCGCAGGGCAGCGTCTTCTGGCACCCCAGGGGCTTCGTCATCTACAACCAGATGGAGGAGTACATCCGCCGCCGGGTGAACGGGGCCGGCTACCAGGAGGTCAAGACCCCGCAGCTCATGGCCGCGAAGTTCTGGGAGGCCTCGGGCCACTGGGGCAAGTACCGCGAGAACATGTTCGTGGTCCCCGACGAGGTGCCCGGCACCGACGAGGACGGCCCGGTGCTCAAGGGCGACAGCGAGCTGATGGCGCTCAAGCCGATGAACTGCCCGGCGCATATCCAGATCTTCAACCAGGGCATCAAGAGCTATCGCGACCTGCCGCTGCGCATGGCCGAGTTCGGCTGCTGCCACCGCAACGAGGCCCATGGCGCGCTGCACGGGCTGCTGCGCGTGCGCCAGATGACGCAGGACGACGCCCACATCTTCTGCACCGAGGAGCAGATCCAGTCCGAGACCGAGCACTTCGTGCGGCTGCTCTATTCGGTCTACGCCGACATGGGCTTCGACAATGTCGTCATCAAGCTGGCGACGCGGCCGGAAAAGTTCGGCGGCACCATCGAGCGCTGGGATGCCGCCGAGAAGGCGCTGGGCGACGCCCTGCGCGCCACCGGCTACGATTTCGTCATCGCCGAGGGCGAGGGGGCCTTCTACGCGCCCAAGCTCGAATTCCACCTGCGCGACGCCATCGGGCGGAGCTGGCAGGTGGGGACGCTCCAGCTCGATTACGTCCTGCCCGAGCGGCTCGACGCGACCTATGTCGCCGAGGACGGCAGCCGCAGGCACGTGGTGATGCTGCACCGCGCCATCCTCGGCTCGCTGGAGCGCTTCATCGGCATGATGCTGGAGAACTATGCCGGCCGGCTGCCGCTGTGGCTCGCCCCGGTGCAGGTGGTGGTGGCGACCATCGTCTCCGACGCCGACGCCTATGCCGGGGAGCTGCTCGGCCGGCTTCGTGCCGCCGGCGTGCGCGCCGAGCTCGACACCCGCAACGAGAAGATCAACTACAAGGTGCGCGAGCACTCCACCCAGAAGGTGCCGGTGCTGCTCGTCGTCGGCAAGCGCGAGGCCGAGGAGGGGACTGTTTCGCTGCGCCGCCTCGGCGCCGAGGGCCAGCAGGTGCTGCCGGCCGCGGACGCCATCGCCGCGCTTATGGCCGAAGTGGTGCCGCCCGATCTGCAGCGCCGGGCGGCGTCCGTCGCGGCCTGAGCCGCCCCGCGGTGCACCCGCGTGGTGCACCGCGCCCCGCGCTTCTAGGAAAACCCCGACGCCGGCTTTCACGCGCTGTTAGTGCCGTGCCGGCTAAGCGTAGCGACAGTCATGTTCGGGGATTGCAATGCCTGCATTTTTGTCTGCCTTCGGAGGCCGGCGCGCCGACGCTGAGGCCACGCTGCGCGCCCTCTCGCGCGCGCAGGCGATGATCGAGTTCGCGCTCGACGGCACGGTGCTCACTGCCAACGACACCTTCCTCGCCACGATGGGCTACAGCCTCGACGAGGTTGTCGGCCGCCACCATCGCATCTTCGTCGAGCCTGCCTATGCGCAGAGCCCCGACTATGCCGAGTTCTGGCGGCGGCTCGCCGCGGGCGAGTTCGTGCGCGACGAGTTCCACCGGCTCGCCAAGGGCGGCCGCGACGTCTGGCTGCAGGCCACCTACGCGCCCGTCCTCGACCGTGCCGGCCGGCCCGCGCGCATCGTCAAGCTCGCCAGCGACGTGACGGCGCAGAAGGTCGCTGCCGCCGACGCGCACAGCCAGCTCGCGGCCATCGGCCGGACGCAGGGCGTCATCGAGTTCGCGCTCGACGGTACCATCCTCACCGCCAACGAAAATTTCTGCCGCGCCCTCGGCTACGGGCTCGACGAGATCGTCAGCCGCCATCACCGCATGTTCGTCGATCCGGCCTATGCGCAGAGCGCCGAATACCAGGAGTTCTGGGAGCGGCTGCGCCGCGGCGAGGCGCTGGCCGCCGAATACCGCCGCCTCGGCAAGGGCGGGCGCGAGGTATGGATCCAGGCCTCCTACAATCCCGTCTTCGACCCGTCCGGAAAACCCTACAAGGTGGTGAAGTTCGCCACCGACGCGACCGAGGCCACGGCCCGCAAGGTCGCCGTGAAGGTGCTGGGCGACGCGCTGGGCCGGCTCGCCGGCGGCGACCTCACCGCCAGCGTCGAAACGACGTTCCACGGCGATCTCGAGAAGATCCGCCTCGCCTACAACGAGACGGTCGGCCGCATGCAGAGCATCGTGGCGCGCCTGCGCGAAGCGTCCAGCGCCCTCAAGATCGCCACCGGCGAGATCCTCTCCGGCGCCAGCGACCTCGCCAACCGCACGACGCGGCAGGCGGCGGCGGTCGAGGAGACCTCGGCGGCGCTCGAGCAGCTCTCGGTCACGGTCGGCGAGAACGCCGGCCGCGCCAGCGCCGCCAGCGCCAGGGCCCAGCAGGTTTCCGACACCGCCGTCGAGGCGAGCGGCGCCATGCGCGAGGCGAACGATGCGATGGAGCACATCGCCGCCTCCTCGACCCGCATCTCCGACATCATCGGGCTCATCGACGACATCGCCTTCCAGACCAACCTGCTCGCCCTCAACGCTTCGGTCGAGGCGGCGCGGGCCGGCGATGCCGGCAAGGGCTTCGCCGTGGTCGCGGTGGAGGTGCGCCGGCTGGCGCAGTCCGCCGCCTCGGCTTCGGCCGACGTCAAGGCCCTGATCCAGCAGTCGGCGGGCGAGGTGGCGGTCGGCTCCCGCAAGGTCGCCGAGGCGACGCAGAAGGTCACCGCCATGCTGGCCGGCATCGAGGAGAATGGCGGGCTCATCGCCGAGATCAGCCGCTCCACCGGCGAACAGTCGAGCGCCCTCAACGAGGTCAACGTCGCGGTGAAGCAGGTCGACGAGATGACCCAGCACAACGCCGCCCTGGTCGAGGAGACCAACGCCGCCATCGAGCAGACCGAGAGCCAGGCCGTGGAGCTCGACCGCATCGTCGACGTCTTCGTCATGGCGGCGGCGCCGGCGCCGGCCGCGCCCCGGCCCGCGCCGGCAAAGCCTCGCGCGGCCGCCGCCGCCCGGGCCTATCTCGCCGACGGCAACGCCGCCCTCAAGCAGGACTGGGCGGAGTTCTGAGCCCCTCAGGTGCTCACCGGCGGCCCGCGCCGGTGAGCGTTTCGAGCAGCTCCGTCAACCGGTCGTTGCCGAGGCTCACCATGCCGGTGAAGCCGTTCGCCACGGCCTGGTCGCGCGCCGCGACCGACGTCCATTCCACCGTCGCCAGCACGCTGGTGACACCGTCCGCCTCGCTGAGCGCGATGGTCGAGACGAGCTCGGCCGGCGGCAGGCCGTCGAGCCCGAACGTCCAGTCGAGCGGCGCGTCGCGATAGTGCAGGCGCGCCGGCGCCTCGATGTCGAGATAGACGCTGGCATAGCTGTATTCGCCGCCCTGCGGGTAGCGCCACGTCGTGCGCCACACGCCGCCGACCTGCAGGTCGACGGTCACCGTGGCCTTCGCGTCGCGCGGGCCCCAGAAGCGCACCAGGTGCTGCGGCTCGGTATAGCAGCGGTAGATCAGCGGGCGCGGCGCCGTGAAGTCGCGCCGGATGGTGAAATAGCGTTCGCCCGGCGGCACTGTAACGATGTTCTCGCTCATCCCTCACGCCTCCAGGAAGCCGCGCGCCGTCGCCGCCGGGCGCGGGTCGGCGAACATGGTGCAGTGCGTGATGCCCGGATTGATCGCGAGGCGGTTGGTGGGCGTATCCATGATTGGTCCTTTCTCGTTGGGGGCCGCGGCGGAGGCGGTGGCGATGGCCGTGGCGACGAAGGCGCGGCGCTTCATGTCGCTGCCGCCCCGGCCAGCTCGATGACGATCTCGCCGAGCTGTTCGAGCGATTCGCGGGCGCCCGTTTCCATGCCGGTGGCGATGATGCCCTCGCGGGCCGCGAAGTCCGGCAACAGCGTGTAGCTGCGATAATAGGTGCGCCCGTCGCGCGCCTCGAAGACGTGCTGCTCGGGGAAAGCCGCGTCGCCCTCGAACTGGCCCTCGACGCCGAAGGTGTTGACCAGCTTCCTTTCGGGCACGACCTCGAGATATCTGCCGAAGAACACGATCTGCTCGCTGCCGTCCGGCCGCTCGCAGACATAGCGCCAGGCGCCGCCGGGCCGCAGCTCCAGCTTGTCGATGCGCTTCACCGGGGCGATGGACCGGGGCCCCCACCAGCGCGCCACGTGCACCGGGTCGGTGAAGGCGCGCCAGACCAGCGCCACCGGCGCATCGAAGCTGCGCGTGGCGATGATCGACGGCTCATCCTTGGGGTAGGCGAAAACGATGTCGGACATCGGCGTCTCCTCGTGTTCGGGGGTCAGTGGGGCGTGCCCTCGGGGTCGCCCCGTTGCAGTTCGGCGAGATAGGCCTCGAGCTGGTCGAGGTTCTCCTCCCAGAAGCGGCGATAGTTCTGCAGCCAGAAATCGACCTCGCGCAGCGGCCCGGCCTCGAGCCGGCACGGCCGGTACTGCGCATCGCGGCTGCGCGAGACGAGGCCGGCGCCCTCCAGCACCTTGAGGTGCTTGGAGACGGCCGCGAGGCTCATCTCGTAGGGCGCCGCCAGCTCCGTGACGGTCGCCGCGCCCGTGGCCAGCCGGGCGAGGATGCCCCGCCGCGTCGGGTCGGCGAGGGCGGAAAGCGTGACGCTGAGTCTGTCGGGCGACATTTGTTCAACCGATAAGTTGATAACGTAACGGTTGAATACGGCGGCAATCGCCTGCTGTCAACCGATCGGTTGAATAAAAAGCAGAAAAATCGGCACCGTCCTGTCGACCTCGCGTTCTTTCGTTCGTCGTATCATCAGCGGCCACGAGGCCCGCCCCGCAACCGGAGAAGACCCATGCGCTACATGATCATCGTCAAGAACGATCCGAAATCCGAGCAGGAGATGCCCGGCCCCGAGCTGTTCGAGGCCATGGACAAATACAACAAGTCCCTGGTCGACGCCGGCATCCTGCTCGCCGCCGAGGGGCTGGCCGGCTCCGACAAGGGCGCCATCGTTTCCTTCGAGGATGGCAGGTTCACCGTCACGGACGGCCCCTTCACCGAGGCCAGGGAGCTCGTCGCCGGCTTCTGGATCATCCAGGTCAAGTCGAAGGACGAGGCCATCGAGTGGGTGAAGCGCATCCCCTTCGGCAATGGCGAGAGCGTCGAGCTGCGCAAGGTCGCCGAGCCCTCGGACTTCGCGGACGCGCTCGGCGCCGAGGCCGTCGCCCGCGAGGAGAGCTGGCGCGCCGAAATGGAAAAGCAGCAGCACAACTGAGCCACGGGAGCCCCTCCATGCGCTACTTCATGAGCATCATCCCCGACCGCGCCTATGTCGACGGCAAGCCGGTCCCGCGCGCCATCATGGACGCGATGGGCCCCTATATCGAGCAGCAGGTCGCGGCCGGCGCCCTGGTCTCGACCGGCGGCCTCGCCTCCACGGCCACCGGCGCGCGCCTCAGCGGCCACTCCGGCAGGGTCGCCACCACCGACGGCCCGTTCGCCGAGGCGCGCGAGGTGATCGGCGGCTACGCCGTGTTCGAGGCGCCCGACCGCGACGCGGCGCTGGCGCTGGCCGCCGGTTTCGTCCAGCTCCACATCGACAACGCCATGCCGGACATCACCGTCGAGCTGCGCGAAATCGCCGGCGGTCACAACATCTGAGGAGCCTGCCATGCAGTTCATGGTCATCCGCAAGGCCGATGCCGAGACCGAGGCCGGCGTCATGCCGGGCCCCCGGCTCATCGACGACATGACGCGCTACAACGAAAAGCTCGTCGCCTCGGGCGCGATGCAGGCGGGGGCAGGGCTCATGCCCAGCGCCCGCGGCGCCCGCGTGTCCTTCGCGAACGGCAAGCCCACCGTCATCGACGGCCCCTTCGCCGAGGCCAGGGAGCTGATCGCCGGCTATTCGATCATCGAGGCGGCCTCGCTCGCCGAGGTCGTCGAGATGGTCAAGGCCTGGCCGCCCGAGGACGGCCACGGCAATGTGCAGATCGAGATCCGCCAGCTCGTCACCCCCGCCGATCTCGGCTTTTCGGCGGAACAGCAGGAGCGCTACGACCGGCTGGTCGACCAGCAGATGCAGCGCCAGCAGCAATAGCAGGTCGTGTCTTGCGGCGGCGGCGTGGATTTGATCCACTCCGCCGCCCATGGACAGCCCCAGCCCCGAGCTCGCGACCCATCGCGCCATCGAAGCCGTCTGGCGCATCGAAGCGGCGAAGCTGATCGCCGGCCTCACGCGCATCACGCGCGATGTCGGCCGCGCCGAGGAGCTGGCCAGCGACGCCCTCGTCGTCGCCCTGCAGCAGTGGCCGGCGACGGGCGTGCCGGCCAATCCCGGCGCCTGGCTGATGCAGACCGCCAGGCGCCGCGCCATCGACCAGTACCGCCGCGCCAGGGTCATGGCGCGCAACCTGCCGGAGCTGACCTACGCCGAGGAGCTGCGCGCCGAGGCCGCGGCCGACGACGCCGCCCGCCTCGACGACGAGGCCCGCGCGGCGCTGACGCTGCGGCTCGTCGGCGGGCTGACCACGGCGGAGATCGCGCGCGCCTATCTCGTGCCCGAGCCCACCATCCAGCAGCGCATCGTGCGCGCCAAGAAGACCTTGGCCGAGGCCGGCGTGCCCTTCGAGGTGCCGCGCGGCGCCGATCGCGCCGTCCGCCTCGGCTCGGTGCTCGAGGTCGTCTACCTCATCTTCAACGAAGGCTACGCCGCCACCGCCGGCGCCGACTGGATGCGCACCGAGCTCTGCGACGAGGCGCTGCGCGTCGGCCGCATCCTCGCCCGCCTCGCGCCCGAGGAGCCGGAGGTGCACGGCCTCGTCGCGCTGATGGAGATCCAGGCCTCGCGCGCCGCCGCCCGCACCGAGCCCGACGGCACGCCCATCCTCCTGCTCGCCCAGGACCGCAGCCGCTGGAACCGGATTCTCATCCGCCGCGGCTTCGCCGCGCTGGCTGCCGCCGAGGCGCTGGGCGGCGCCCGCGGCCCCTATGCGCTGCAGGCCGCCATCGCCGCCTGCCATGCCCGCGCCCCGGCCGGCAGCGACACCGACTGGGAGCGCATCGCGCGCCTCTACGACGAGCTGGCCCTCGTCACCCCGTCGCCGGTCGTCGAGCTCAACCGCGCCGTCGCCCACGCGATGGCCTACGGCCCCGAGGCGGGGCTGCGCCTGCTGGCGCCGCTCGCCGACGCGCCGCAGCTGCGCAACTACCACCTGCTGCCCGCCGTGCGCGGCGACCTCATGGAAAAGCTCGGCCGCTTCGACGAGGCGCGCGCCGAGTTCGCCCGCGCCGCCGGGCTGGCGCGGAACCAGCGCGAGCGCGAGCTGATGCTGCGCCGTGCCGCGGGGCAGGCATGAGCGCGCTCGACATCCGTCTCGCCCGGCCCGACGACGCGCCGGCGCTCGTCGAGATCAAGCGCCGCGCGTCGCTCGCCGGCAATCCCGAGCCGGTGCGCCGGCAGTTGCGCGAGCGCCCCGAGCTCATCGCCCTCGACCCCGACGCCATCGCCGCCAATGCCGTCTTCGTCGCCGCGCGCGGCGACAGACTCCTCGGCTTCGCCGCGCTGGCCACGCATGAGGGCGACGACGCCGAGCTCACCGACATCTTCGTCGAGCCGGCGCACTGGCGCGAGGGGATCGGCACGGCGCTGCTCGGCGCCATCCTGCGCGAGGCGTCGGCCTGGGGGGCCAATCGCCTGCATGTCCTCGCCAATGCCGGGGCGCTGGGCTTCTACACGCAGCACGGCTTCGTGCGGCTCGGCGAAGAGCGTACGCCGCTCGGCCCCGTGGCCACGCGCCTGGCGCGTCCCGTCGCGGGCTAGGGGAGGGGCCTATTCGGCCGGCGGCATGAACTGCACGCCCAGTTCCTTGAGCGCGCGCCACGCCACGCGGCAGTGATGCGGCCGGTGCCCGGGCACGAGGAGATCGAAGCTCTGCGGGATGCCGCGCACGGTGGGAAATTCGAGCTTGGCGCCGCCTTCGCTCAGATCGCGGATGACGCAATCGAGCCGGGTGCGCCCACCATCGAACACGATGGTGGCAAAGATCATGGTATTGCGGCGCGGTTGCAGCCGCCTTTCGCGCAGGTTCAACACGTCCAACCTCGGTAGGCTTGCGGCACACACCATGCCCGGCCGACTTTGCCATCCCGGCAACGCCACTGCCGGCATTGCAGCCTCCCCCGCAACCTCCGGTTAACCGTGCGGTCCTCTCCGCCCGCAGTCTGTCAGTACACCGTCGTCAGCACTTCGACGTCTTCCGGCTGGCCCGGCTGCACCTCGAAGGCGCGGTTGAAGACCGTGTCGCCGCGCTTGGCGAAGACCACGTAGTCGCCCTCCTGCAGCACCGTCG
>JBDHTK010000038.1:0-16572 GCA_039808625.1 Devosia sp.
GTGCGCATCTCGGCGATGGCGCGCTCGTTGAGCACCATGCCGCCGATGAGCTGGACGTCGAAATGGCGCATGCCGAGAACGCGCTTCGATGCCTCGCGGACCACCGCGAAGGCGGGCACCAGCAGGTCCTCGAGCTTCCTGCCATTGGCCAGCTCGGCCTTGAACTCGGCGGTCTTGGCCTGCAGCTCCGCGTCGCTCAGCTTCTCCATCTCGGCTTCGAGGGCGTTGATGGCGGCGACCTTCGGCTGGTAGCGCCTGACCTGGCGGTCATTGGCAGAGCCGAAAATCGCCTTGGCGATGGAGGCGAGGACCATTGGGCGTTCCTTGTCTTGATGGCGCCACTTTCGGGCGCGGGCGGACGGTTCCCAGGGCACCCGTCAGGGCACGAAAACTGCCGCTTTTCGGGCGTTTGAAAGCGATGGCGTATGTAAGAGCGGGGGTCTCTATTGTCAACGGAGCGCAAATGCGCGACACCACGGCGATGCGCGCCGTGGGGGCCGGCCGCCCTCACGGAGCAGACGATTTCATGACTTTCACACCCAAGGCGGCGACGCCGCGCGGCCTCGTCAAAATCCTCGTGCTGGCGCTCGGCCTGGCGGCCCTGCCGGCCAGCGGCTGGGCCCAGGACGCTTCGAGCTCCGCCGAACCGCCGGCGGCGGCCGAGCCGGCGACGCCCGAGCCCGGCGCCGTGGTGGCGACGGTGGGCGGCGAGGCGATCACCGAGGCGGACCTCGCCTTCGTCGCCGAGGACATCGGCGCGGACCTCAATTCCATCCCGCCCGAGCAGATCCGCGCCGTGCTGCTGACGCAGATGATCGACCTCAAGCTGATGTCGCAGGCCGGGCACGCGGCCGGCGTCGAGGCCGACGAGCTCTACAAGCTGCGGCTCGAATACCTGACCGACAAGGCGCTGCGCCGGGCCTATACGACGCAGAGGGTGTCGGACGCCATCAGCGAGGACGAGATCCGGGCGGAATACGACAAGCAGATCGCCGCCATCCCGGACGAGGACGAGGTGCATGCGCGTCACATTCTCGTGACGACCGAGGACGACGCCAAGGCGGTGAAGGCCGAGCTCGACGCCGGCGCCGACTTCGCGACGCTGGCCAAGGAGAAGTCGATCGAGCCCAACGCCAAGCAGTCGGGCGGCGACCTCGGCTATTTCAAGGCGGCGATGATGGTGAAGCCCTTCGCCGACGCGGCCTTCGCCATGCAGGTGGGCGAGATTTCCGACCCCGTGCAGACGCAGTTCGGCTGGCACATCATCAAGCTCGAGGACCGGCGCAAGGCGGCCAAGCCGACGCTGGAGCAGCTCGCGCCGCAGATCGGCCAGCAGCTCTACATCCAGAAGTACCGCGCCGTGTTCGACGAGCTGCGCCGGGCGGCGAGCATCGACATTCCCGACGAGGCCCTGCGCCAGCAGGTCGAGACCCGGCTCGGGCCGGCCCAGTAGGCAGGCGGCGTTTCAGGCAATCGCAGATGGCTCTTCCCGTTTCTCCGCTCGCGCCGACCGCGTTCCCCGAGCTGCCCGCCATCGCCGGCGTGCGCTTCGCCACCGCCGAGGCCGGCATCAAGTACAAGAACCGCACCGACGTGCTGCTCGCCGCCTTCGATGCCGGCACGACGGTGGCCGGCGTCTTCACCACCTCGAAATGCCCCTCGGCGCCGGTCGACTGGTGCCGGGCGCAGCTCAAGGCCGGGCTGGCGCGCGGGCTGCTGGTCAATTCGGGCAACGCCAACGCCTTCACCGGCGCCAGGGGGCGCGCGGCGGTGGAGCTGTCGGCGCGCCACGCGGCGGCGGCGCTGGGCGTGGCGCCCGGCGACATCTTCCTCGCCTCGACCGGGGTGATCGGCGAGCCGCTGCCGGCCGAAAAGTTCGAGGCGGCGACGCGCGACATTGCGGGACGCCTGCAGGAGGGACCGTGGCGCGAGGCCGCCGAGGCCATCATGACCACGGACACCTATCCCAAGATGGCGGCGGCGAGCGTCGATTTCGACGGCGTGCCGGTCGCCATCGCGGGCATCGCCAAGGGCTCGGGCATGATCGCACCGGCGATGGCGACGATGCTGAGCTTCGTGTTCACCGACGCGCCGATCGCCGCGCATGTGCTGCAGGAGCTGCTGCAGCCGCTGATCCAGCGCTCGTTCAATGCCATCACGGTGGACAGCGACACCTCCACCTCCGACACCTGCCTCGTCTTCGCCACCGGCAAGGCGCCCATCGACGCCATCAACTCGGCCGACGATCCGCGTGCGCGGGTGTTCGCCGAGGCGCTGGGCGACGTGCTGCACGAGCTCGCCATGCTGGTGGTGCGCGACGGCGAGGGGGCGAGCAAGCTGGTGACGGTGACGGTCGAGGGCGCCGTCTCCGACGCGAGCGCCTTCCGCGTGGCGCAGGCGATCGCCAATTCGCCGCTGGTCAAGACCGCCATCGCCGGCGAGGACGCCAATTGGGGCCGCGTGGTCATGGCGGTGGGCAAGGCCGGCGAGCCCGCCGACCGCGACCGGCTGGCCATCGCCTTCGGCGACCTGGTGGTGGCCGAGCGCGGCGAGCGCGCCGCGGGCTACGACGAGGCAGCGGCCTCGGCCTACATGAAGAACGAGGCGCTGGAGCTGCGCGTCGGGCTCGGGCTCGGGGCGGGCACGGCGACGGTCTACACCTGCGACCTCACGCATGGCTATATCGACATCAATGGCAGCTATCGGAGCTGAGGCGGCGCTGCCGGGGGCGGCGGCCATCGAGCGGGCCAGCCTCAGCGCCTGGCCGGGGCTCGAGGTCGCCTGGGACGGCGCCTGGGTGCGCCGTGCCGCGCGGGGCTACACCAAGCGCGCCAATTCGGTGCAGTCGCTCGATGATGCCGACGATGCAGACGCCGAGGCGCGTATCCTCGCGGCGGCGCGCTGGGCCGTCGACCATGGCGTGCGGCCGGCGTTCCGACTGACGCCGCTGGCCGGACCGGGCGTGGTTGCGGCGCTCGACCGGCTGGGCTGGCGGGCGGTGGATGCGAGCCACCTTTTCGCCATGCCCCTCGCGCCGCCGGCGGCCGATCCACGGGGCGAGGCGCTGGACGTGCGCGACCCGCGCTTTCTCGCCGCGCAGACGCAGTTGCAGGGGTATGGGCCGGCGGCGCGCGACGGGCTCGCGGCGATCCTCAATGTGCTGGCCGTGCCGGCGGCTGGAATCGTGCTCCATGACGAAGCGGGAGAGGCGGTGGCCGCGGGGCTGATGAGCATCGCCGACGGCATCGTCGTCACCGGCAACGTCATCGTGGCGGCGGCGGCGCGGCGGCGCGGCCATGCCGCGGCGATGCTGCGCACCGGCCTCGCCTGGGCTCACGAGCAGGGGGCGCGGGTCGCGGCGCTCAACGTCGCCGCCGAAAATGTCGGGGCGCAGGCGCTCTATCGCAGCCTCGGCTACGCCCGCCAGTACGACTATGGCTATCGCGTGCCGGGAGGCGCGGCATGAGCGGCAAGCCGATCCTGCTCGTCGTCGCCTGCGCGCTGGTCGATGCCGACCGGCGGGTGCTGATCGCGCAGCGGCCGGCGGGCAAGCAGCTCGCCGGGCTGTGGGAGTTCCCGGGCGGCAAGGTCGAGCCGGGCGAGACGCCGGAGGCGGCGCTGATCCGCGAGCTCGAGGAGGAGCTGGGGGTGTCGACCAAGGCGGCGTGCCTCGCACCGTTAACCTTTGCGTCCCACTCTTACGAAAGTTTTCATCTTCTGATGCCACTTTTCGTGTGCCGGAAGTGGCAGGGCGTGCCGCAGATGCGCGAGCATGCCGCCCTCAAATGGGTGCGGCCGCAGGCCCTGCGCGACTATCCAATGCCCCCGGCCGACGAACCGCTGATCGCCCCGCTCTGCGATCTGCTCTGACGCGAGGACGTCATGGGACTGGTCTGGCGCTTTGCCGGGGATGACAGCGGCGCGACCGCCATCGAATACGGCCTCATCGCGGGATTGCTGGCGGCGGCCTGCATCACCGCCTTCGCGGCGTTCGGCTCGAGCCTCACGGGGCTGTTCGAGTTCGTGCGCGACGCGGCCTCGGGCGCCATCACGACGGCGCTGGAGGGCGCCGGCTGACGTCGTTCAGTGCCGGGCGAGCGCCTGGGCGAGGCTGATCTTGGCGCTGCCGGGCTTGAGCGGCTTCTGCTGGCTTTCATGGGGCGCCCAGCCGCTCATCCAGACGATTTCGAGAGTGGCGCGGACGCGGCCGTCAGGGTCGGCGGCGAGTCGTTCGTAGGCGGCCGAGGCGGCCTCGAGCAGCCGCGGCGTCGCCATGCGGTCGGGACGGTCGGCGAGGGGGTTGGAGGCGCCCAGCGCCTTGAGCTCGCGCATCAGGGCAAGCGGGCTGGCATAGCGCACGACATGGGGCTCGACGTCGCTCACCGGCAGGGCGAAGCCGGCGCGCTGCAACAGGCCCGCCGCGTCGCCCAGCGGAATGAAGGGCGCGACGCGCAGGAAGGCGCCGCCGCCGATCTCGGCATCGGCGCTGAGGAAGGCTTCGCGCAGCTCGGTGAGGCTATCGCCGCCGACGGCCGCGGCGAGGAACAGCCCGTCGCCGCGCAGATGCCCCCGCACGCGCCGCAGGAAGCCCGGCACGTCGTTGACCACGTCGAGGTCGAAGACGGAGACGATGAGGTCGTAGTCGCGCCGCGGCAGCTCGAGCGCCTCGGGATCGACGGACGGCAGGCCGGGGACCGGCAGCAGCGTCGAGATGCGCTCGAAGGCGAAGGGGCCGCTGGCGCTGCGGCCGCTGGCGGGCAGCCTGGCGGCGTCGGGGCCGAGGATCGCGGCGCAGGAGAAATCGCGGATCACCGCTTCGAGGCGCAGCGCCAGGTCGGCAAGGACCAGGCGGGTGACGAAGTCGTCGTGGCCGGCGGAGCGGCGCGCCAGGTGCCGGGCGATGAGCGGACGGTCGAGGAGCTTGGGCGCGACGGCGATTTCGGGCATTGGCGACACCCCCCGGCGGTGGCAGGATGGCGTTATGGAGATGGGGACGCTCGTTGTCAAAACCGGCCGGCGCGCCGGCGCGGCGCTGCTCGACCAGCTCTATCCGCCGGCCTGCCTCGCCTGCGACGCCCCGCTGGGCAGCGCGGGCGGGCTGTGTGCCGCGTGCTTTGCCCGCCTGCGACCGATCACCGCGCCGCTCTGCCCGGTGCTGGGCCTGCCCTTTGCCGCCGCGCTGGGGCCGGACGCGCTGTCGGCCGAGGCCATCGCCGACCCGCCGCCCTTCGGGCGGGCCCGCTCGGCAGTGGTCTATACGGCGCTGGCGCGGGCGCTGATCGGACGGCTCAAATATCGCGACCGGCCGGAGCTGGCGGCGTTCTGCGCGCGGCTGATGGCCGAGGCGGGGGCGCAGCTGTGGGACGGCGCGCCGGTGCTGGTGCCGGTGCCGCTGCATCCGCTGCGCCTGCTGTCGCGGCGCTACAACCAGTCGACGGAACTGGCGCGGGCGCTGGCGCGGCGCACCGGGCTCGCGGTCGCGCCCGGGCTGGTGGCGCGGCGCCGGAATACGCGCCCGCAGGTCGGGCTCAGCGGCACGGCGCGGCGGCGCAACCTCGCCGGCGCCTTCGTTGCGCGGCCCGAGGCGGTGCTGCGGCTGGGCGGGCGGCGGGTCGTGATGGTCGACGACGTCATCACCACCGGCGCCACGGTGCGCGCCGTGAGCCGGGCGCTGCTCGACGCCGGCGCGGCGGCGGTGGACGTGGTGAGCTTCGCGCGCGTCGTGCCGGGCGAGGAGGCGTGAGCCGGGCTTCGGGCGCCGGGCTCGGGGCGCCGGGCTTGGGCAAAGGCGGGGGATGCGCCATATAGGGGCGAGCGAGGTGACGATGCGCAAGGTTGAGATCTACACGACGTCCTGGTGCCCCTATTGCACCGCCGCCAAGGCGCTGCTCGAGGAGCGGGGCGTCGCCTATGACGAGTTCGATGCCGATGTCGGGGAGGTCCGCGCGGCGATGATCCAGCGCGCGCATGGCCGGCGCACGGTGCCGCAGATCTTCATCGGCGACGTGCATGTGGGCGGCTATGACGACATGGCGGCCCTGGCGCGCCAGGGCAAGCTCGACGCGTTGCTCGGCTGATGGTGCGCGTCGCTGCCCTGCAGATGAATTCGGGGACCGCGCCGGGGCCCAATCTCGAGGCGCTGGCGAAGCTGGCGCGCGAGGCGGCGGCAGCGGGCGCGGCCTATGCGCTGAGCCCGGAGGTGAGCGTCGCCTTCGCCGAGAGCCGCGAGGGGCTGGCCGCGGTCGCCGGGCCGTGGGCGGACAATCCGGCGGTGGCGCGCTGCGCGGCGATCGCCGCCGAAACCGGGCTGTTCCTGCATCTGGGCTCGCTCGCCGTGGCGCTGCCCGACGGGCGCTTCGCCAACCGGTCGGTGCTGTTCCGGCCGGACGGCACGATCGCGGCCACCTACGACAAGATCCACCTGTTCGACGCCACGCTGCCGGGCACGCGCGCCTATCGCGAGAGCGCCACCTATGCCGCCGGCGACACGGCCGTGGTGAGCGCCGCGGCGGGGCTGCGGCTCGGCTTTTCCATCTGCTACGACGTGCGCTTTCCGGCGCTCTACCGGACGCTGGCCGAGGCCGGGGCGGAGCTCATCGCGGTGCCGGCGGCGTTCACCGTGCCGACCGGCGCGGCGCATTGGCAGGTGCTGCTGCGCGCCCGCGCCATCGAGACCGGCTCGCGCATCATCGCCGCGGCGCAGGCGGGCCGGCACGAGAACGGGCGCGACACCTATGGGCATTCGCTGATCGTCGATCCGTGGGGCCGGGTGCTGGGCGAGCTGGAGGCGACCGGCAGCGGCGTGCTCGTCGCCGACATCGACCCGGCAGCCGTGGCCGAAGCGCGCGGCCGCGTGCCGGCGCTTGCGAATGCCAGGCCCTTTTCGCTATCCGTTAACCCTGCCGGCGCAAGCTGAGGCAAAGAGGTTTCGCGCGTGATTCACTATTCGCTGGTCTGCGACAAGTCGCACAAGTTCGACGGATGGTTCGCCAATGCGGCGGCCTATGACGCGCAGCACAAGCGCGGCCTCGTCACCTGCCCGATCTGCATGAGCACGGCGGTGGACAAGGCGCTGATGGCGCCGACCGTGAGCCGCGCCGAGAGCGAGAAGGTGTCGCTGTCGATCGGCCATCCGCAACACCGGCAATTGCGCGAGGCGATGCTGGCGCTGCGCAACAAGGTGACCAGCGAGGCCGATTATGTCGGCGACAAGTTCGCCGAGGAGGCGCGCAAGATCCACTTCAAGGAAGTGGACCCGCGCGGCATCTATGGCGAGGCGACGCGCGAGGAAGTGGCGGCGCTGATCGAGGACGGCGTCGATTTCATGCCGCTCCCCGCGCTCAAGGAAGACCACAACTAGGCCGCCGGCCGTCCGGCGAGGATCATGTAGTTGACGCCGAGGTCGCGGCTCGGCCGCCATTCGCCGGCGAGCGGATGGTAGACGACGCCGGTGCGGTCGAGGATCTCGAGGCCGTTGCGGGTGATGAGCGCGGCGAGCTCGTCGGGCGTGAGGAAGCGCTGCCATTCATGCGTGCCCGGCGGCAGCCAGCGCAGCACGTATTCGGCGGCGAACTTGGCGAAGGCGAGGGCGCGCGCCGTGCGGTTGATGGTGGCCGAGACCAGCAGGCCGCCGGCGGCGACCGCCGCGGCGCACTGGCGCATATAGGCGGGCACGTCGGCGACGTGCTCGACCACTTCCATGTTGAGCACGATGTCGAAGGTCCGACGCGCCGCCACGACCGTCTCGAGGGTGGTTTCGCGGTAGTCTATGGCAAGGCCCATGCGCTCGGCGTGCAGGCGGGCGACGGCGATGTTCCTGGCCTCGGGGTCGATGCCGGTGACGGCGGCGCCGAGCCGGGTCAGCGGCTCGCTCAAGAGCCCGCCGCCGCAGCCGATGTCGAGCACGCTGAGGCCGGCGAGCGGCTGGCGCTCGGCCTCGTCGCGGCCGAAACGGCGCAGCGCCCGGTCGCGCACATAGCCGAGCCGCACCGGGTTGAAGCGGTGCAGCGGCTTGAACTTGCCGTCCGGGTCCCACCACTCGTCGGCCATCTGCGCGAACTTGGCGATCTCGGCGCTGTCGATGGTGCTGTCGGTCATGGCGCGGCCCTCTGCGGCGCCCGCCGGTCGGCGATGGCCAGCCCGACGACGAGGCCGATGGTGACGAGCACGACAGGGTAGACGATGAGGTTGACCACGGTCCAGCCGCCAACCGCCAGGAGCCCCCCCGAGGCGAGCGAGGCGACGGCGACGAAGGCGAACAGGATGAACTCGTTGGCGGCCTGGACGCGGAACGCCTCCTCGGGGCGGTAGAGGTCGGCGACCATCGCCGTCGAGGCGATGAAGCCGAAATTCCAGCCGACGCCGAGCAGCACCAGCGCCACCCAGAACTGCCACAGGCCGGTGCCGGAGATGGCGACGGTGGCCGACAGCGCGATGAGCAGCAGGCCGGCGACGGCGATGGCCGACTTGCCGAAGCGCGCGATGAGCCCGCCGGTGACGAAGCTCGGCGCGAACATGGCGAGGACGTGCCACTGGATGCCGGTCTGCGCATCGGCATGCGAATGGTGGTGCTCGATCATGGCGATGGGGGTCGCCGTCATCACGAGGCTCATCAGCGCGTAGGAGGCGACCGCGGCCACCAGCGCGACGACGAAGCGCGGCTGGCGCATGATGGCGCCGGTCGAGCGGCCGCCGGCGGCGAGCGGCGGCGGGGGCGGCACCTCGAGGCGCGACAGCGCCAGCATGGCAAGGCCGAACAGCACGACGAGGACGAAGAACGGGCCGGCGAAGGGGGCGTCGGGCAGCAGCGCGCGGGCGTGGATGGCGACCTGCGGGCCGACGACGCCGGTGACGATGCCGCCGGCCATCACCCAGGCGATGGCGCGCGGCTTGTAGGCCGGCTCGGCGGCGTCGGCGGCGGCGAAGCGGTATTGCTGGATGAAGGCGCTGGCGACACCCAGCAGCGCGAGGCTGACGCAGAAGCTCCAGAACGAGCCGGCCATGATGGCGAAGCCGGTGAGGGCGGCGCCGAGGCCGCCGGCCCCGGCGCCGAACATGAAGCCGGCGCGCCGGCCGATGCGGCGCATGGTGAGCGCCGCCGGCATGGCGGCGGCGGCCGAGCCGATGACATAGGCGGCGACGGGGATGGTCGCGAGCTCGGCCTGCTCGGGCGGCAGCAGGGCGAGGCCGACCAGCCCGCCGGTGCCGATGGCGATCGGCCCCGCCGAGCCGCCGATGGCGGAGGCGAGGGCCAGCAACAGGGCGGCGCGGCGGGCCGCAGGCAGGGGAAGAGGGGCGCTCATGGCCTCTCCCTTACTCCGGCGCGGGCGGGCCGGCCAGCCGTCAGGCGGCCGCAGACGCCAGTTCGTAGGTGCCGAAGGTCCAGACATGCCCCTCGGGGTCGCGCACCGTGTATTCGCGACTGCCATAGCTCTCGTCGCGCAGCGGCAGGAGGATCTCGAAGCCGGCGGCGACGGAGCGGGCGTGGTGGGCGTCGGGATCGTTGACGACGACGAAGAAGCTCGCCGTCACGCCGCCCGCCGCGCCGGGCTGGCGCATGTATTTGCCGAAGGGCGTGTCGGCCACCGGGCCGATCATCAGCCCGCCATGGCCGAAGCCGAGTTCGGCATGGACCACCTGGCCGGCCTCGTCGCGATAGACCGCGCCGGGCGTGAAGCCGAAGACATCGACGAGAAAGCCGAGGGCGGCGGTGCAGTCGCCGTAGCGCAGGACGGGAATCAGGTTGGCCGTGGCGGGCTTCGCGTCGGGGCGCATCGCAGGTCTCCTTCTCATGGGACGGCAACCCTATACCGTTCCCTTTTTGTTCTCAAGCCGTCAGGGCGGAAGCGCACTTCGCCCAGCCGCTCGGCGGCGGCGCCGATGTCCGCGTGGTCGTCGGTCATGGGCGGCGCGCCGGGCAATGCAGTTGATCGATCCGGGGGTTTGTGGCATGTCCGCGCCGGTTTCAAAGCGTACCGCCGGGTTCCCCCTGCAGCCGGCGAAAGGTTTTCCTTGGCCCGTATCGTCATGAAGTTCGGCGGCACCTCCGTCGCCAATGTGGAGCGCATCCGGCAGGCGGCGCGCCACGTCAAGCGCGAGATCGACGCCGGCAACCAGGTGTCCGTGGTGGTCTCGGCCATGTCGGGCAAGACCAACGAGCTGGTCGGCTGGGTCAACGACAGCTCGAAGCTGCACGATGCGCGCGAATACGACGCCGTGGTCGCCTCGGGCGAGCAGGTGACGGCGGGGCTGATGGCCATCGTGCTCAGCGAGATGGGCGTGCCGTCGCGCTCGTTCCAGGGCTGGCAGGTGCCCATCCATACCGACGACGCGCATGGCGCGGCGCGCATCGTCGAGATCATCCCCGACGAGCTGGTGAGGCGCATGGAGGCCGGCTGGGTGCCGGTCGTCACGGGCTTCCAGGGCATCGTGCCGGCGACGAGGCGGGTGACGACGCTGGGGCGCGGCGGCTCGGACACCTCGGCGGTGGCGATCGCCGCGGCGGTGGGGGCCGACCGCTGCGACATCTATACCGATGTGGACGGGGTCTATACGACCGACCCGCGCATCGCCCCCAAGGCGCGGCGGCTCAACCGCATCGCCTTCGAGGAAATGCTGGAAATGGCCTCGCTCGGCGCCAAGGTGCTGATGATCCGGGCCGTCGAGATGGCGATGGCGCACAAGGTGCGGCTCGTCGTGCGCTCGAGCTTCGATGACCCGGAGGCGCCGCAGATCGCCCCGGATGGGACGCCCGGCGTGCCCGGCACGCTGGTTTGCGACGAGGACGAAATCATGGAAAAGCAGATCGTTGCGGGCGTGACGCTCGCCAAGGCCGAAGCCAAGATCACGCTCAGGGACGTGAAGGACAAGCCGGGCGTCGCCGCCGCCGTGTTCGGGGCGCTGGCCGACGAGTCCATCGTCGTCGACATGATCGTGCAGAACATCTCGGACGACGGCTCGGTGACCGACATCACCTTCACCATCCCCGACAGCGAGTACGACAAGTCGGTCAAGGTGCTGGAGGCGGCGCGCCAGGCGGGCGCCGTGGACTATGCGCGCATCACCGGCTCGAAGGGCGGCGCCAAGGTGTCGGTGGTGGGCGTGGGCATGCGCAACCATGCGGGCGTCGCCGCCTCGATGTTCAAGGCGCTGGCCGACAAGGGCATCAACATCCAGCTCATCACCACCTCGGAAATCAAGACCTCGGTGCTGATCGACGACGAATATGCCGAGCTTGCGGTTCGGGCGCTGCATACGTATTACGGGTTGGACAAGCCGGGCGCCTGAGGAGCCTCCTCCGGCCCCCACAAGGAGGCGGTGCGGGGCCGCGACGGGTATGGCGACAGCGACAAGCGGGCCGCGCGTGCTGCTGAGGCAGTTGCGCGAAACGATGGCGGAGCCGCTGGCGTCGCAGGAGCGCCTCGACAAGATCGCCCAGCTCATCGCCGAGAACATGCGCACCGATGTGTGCTCGTTCTACGTGCTGCGCGACGACAGCGCGCTGGAGCTGTTCGCGACCTACGGGCTCAAGCGCGAATCCGTGCACATGACGACGCTCAGGCTCGGCGAGGGGCTGGTCGGGCTCATCGCCTCGCAGGCCGAGCCGCTCAACCTCGAGAACGCGCCGGCGCATCCGGGCTTCGCCTACCGCCCGGAGACGGGCGAGGACCCGTTCATGGCGTTTCTGGGCGTGCCGGTGCTGCGCGCCGGCCAGACGCTGGGCGTGCTCGTCGTGCAAAGCCGCGAGGCGCGGCGCTTCGGCGAGGACGAGATCGAGGCGCTGCTGACGACTGCGACGATCCTCGCCGAGATGATCGCGACGAGCGAGTTCGACGCGCTCATCAAGCCGGGCCAGGACATCGACCTGCGGCGGCCGCGCAGCTTCACCGGCCAGTCGTTCACCGAAGGCATCGCGCTGGGCAAGGTGGTGCTGCACGACCCGCGCGTCGTGGTCAGCAATTTCATCGCCGAGGACACCGAGCACGAGAGCCGCCGGCTGGAGGCGGCGCTGGCGACGATGCGGCTCAGCATCGACGACATGCTGAGCCATGGCGACATGGCGACGGGCAGCGAGCATCGCGACATCCTCGAGACCTACCGGATGTTCGCCAATGACCGCGGCTGGGTGGACCGGCTGCAGGAGGCCATCGCCAACGGCCTCACCGCCGAGGCGGCGGTGGAGCGGGTGCAGAACGACACGCGGGCGCGCATGATGCGCTCGACGGACCCCTATCTGCGCGAGCGGCTGCACGATTTCGACGACCTCGCCAACCGGCTGCTGCGCGTGCTGACCGGCAACGGCATGGTGCCGGGGACGCACGAACTGCCCGAGAACGCCATTCTGGTAGCGCGCAACATGGGGCCGGCCGAGTTGCTCGAATACGACCGCACGCGGCTCAGGGCGATCGTGCTCGAAGAGGGCGGGGCGACGGCGCATGTGGCCATCGTCGCGCGCTCGCTCGGGCTGGTGGCGGTGGGGCAGGCCGACAGCATCGTGTCGATGGCCGAGGCGGGCGACGACATCATCGTCGACGGGCCGGCGGGCATCGTGCATCTCAGGCCGACGCGCGAGCTCGAGCAGACCTATATCGACAAGGTGCGGATCACGGCGCGGCGGCGGGCGCACTACCTGGCGCTCAAGGACAAGCCGGCGGTGACGCGCGACGGCGTCGCCATCACGCTGCTGCACAATTCCGGGCTGGTGGCCGACCTGCCGATGCTGGCCGATACCGGCGCCGAGGGTGTCGGGCTGTTCCGCACCGAATTGCAGTTCATGATCGCCTCGCGCCTGCCCAAGGTGCAGGAGCAGGTGGAGCTCTATCGCGAGGCGATAAGGCTGTGCGGGGGCAAGCCCATCGTCTTCCGCCTGCTCGATGTCGGCGGCGACAAGGTGATCCCGTATCTGCGCTCGATGCCCGAGGAGAACCCGGCGATGGGCTTCCGCTCGCTGCGGCTGGCGCTCGACCGGCCGGGGCTGCTGCGCACGCAGGTGCGGGCGCTGCTCACCGCCGCCGATGGCGGGCCGCTCAGGATCCTGGTGCCGATGGTCACCGAGACCTGGGAGTTCGTCGAGACCAAGCGGGTGATCCGGCGCGAGCTGGAGCGGCTGATCCGGGCCGGCGGCACGCCGCCCTCGGAGCTCAGGATCGGCGCCATGATCGAGGTGCCCTCGCTGCTGTTCGAGCTCGACCACGTGCTGCCCGAGGCCGATTTCGTCTCCATCGGCTCGAACGACCTCATCATGTTCCTCACCGCCGCCGACCGCGCCAATACGCGGGTGTCGAAGGTCTACGACCCGATCGCGATGCCGCGGCTGCGCGCGCTGCGCCACATCGTCGACATGGCCGGCCGCTACAGCGTGCCGATCACCATGTGCGGGGAGCTGGCGGGGCGCACGATCGAGGCGCTGGCGCTGCTCGCCATCGGCATGACGCGGCTCTCCATGTCGCCACCCGCCATCGGGCCGATCAAGGAGATGATCCTCGGCATGGAGCTCGGGCCGATCCGCGCCGCGGTGGCCGAGGCGCTGAGCGAGGGGCATCGCGGGGCGACGGTACGCACGCTGCTGGGCGAACTGGCCGAGCGGCAGGGGCTGGCGGTGTGACGGGCCGCGGCCCGAACGATGGATTTCCAGGCAATGGCCAATCTTCCCGAGGACAAGCTCGCGCAACTTGAGAAGCGCTTCGACAGCGTCGAGGCGGCGCTGGCGGCCGGGCCGTCGGCCGAGGCCTTCGTGCGGCTCTCCAAGGAATATGCCGAGCTCGAACCGGTGGTGCGGCCCATCGTGGCATGGCGCCGGGCCAATGCCGAGCTCGCCGCGGCCGAGGAACTGCTGGGCACCGGCGACCGCGAGATGGCCGAGATGGCCGAGGCCGAGATCGCCGAGCTCAAGGCGCGCATCGCCGAGATGGAGCAGCAGATCCGCATCCTGCTCCTGCCGCGCGACGCGGCGGACGAAAAGAACGTCATTCTGGAAGTGCGCGCCGGCACCGGCGGCGACGAGGCGGCGCTGTTTGCCGGCGACCTGCTGCGCATGTACCAGCGCTATGCCGATCTGCGCGGCTGGAACTTCAGCGTGCTCGAGGAGAGTCCCGGCGAGGTCGGCGGCTACAAGGAGGTGATCGCCAACATCTCGGGCAAGGGCGCCTATGCGCGGCTCAAATACGAGAGCGGCGTGCACCGGGTGCAGCGCGTGCCCGAAACCGAGGGGTCGGGGCGCATCCACACCTCGGCGGCGACGGTGGCGGTGCTGCCCGAGGTCGAGGACATCGACGTCGACATCCGCCCCGAGGACATCCGCATCGACACCATGCGCTCGTCGGGGGCGGGCGGCCAGCACGTCAACACCACGGATTCGGCGGTGCGCATCACGCATCTGCCGACCGGCATCGTCGTCACCTCGTCGCTCAAGAGCCAGCACCAGAACCGGGCGCAGGCGATGGTGGTGCTGCGCGCCCGGCTGTTCGAGGCGCAGCGCGCGGCGCGCGACACGGCGCGGGCCGACGCGCGGCGCGAGCAGGTGGGCTCGGGCGACCGCTCGGAGCGCATCCGCACCTATAATTTCCCGCAGGGGCGGGTGACCGACCACCGCATCAATCTGACGCTCTACAAGCTCGACCGGGTGATCGCCGGCGACGCGCTGGACGAGCTGATCGAGGTGCTGATCACCGAGCACCAGGCGGCGCAGCTCGCCGCGATGGAGGCGCTGAACTGAACACGCCGCCCAGCATCGGCGCCGCCTGGCGGCAGGTGCGCGACCGCTTCCGCGCCGCCGGCCTCGCCTCCCCCGAGCTCGACGCGCGGCTGCTGGCGCAGGCGGCGTTCGGGCTCGATGCGATGGCGCTGGTGCGGCGCGAGCGCGAGCCGCTGCCCGGGCAATGGGGCATCGACCTCGAACGCTTTGCGCTGCGGCGCCTCGCCGGCGAGCCGGTGAGCCGCATCATCGGGGTGCGCGGCTTCTGGGGGCTCGATTTCGAGCTCGGGCCGGCAACGCTCGACCCGCGCCCGGAAACCGAGATGATCGTCGCCGAGGCGGTGGTGTTCGGCGAGGGGCGCGAGGCGCTGCGCTTCGTCGACCTGGGCACGGGCACGGGGGCGATCGCGGTGGCGCTGGCGGTGGCGCTGCCCGGGGCGAGCGGCATGGCGACGGACCTCGCCGACGAGGCGCTGGCCGTCGCCCGGCGCAACGCGGCGCGACACGGCGTCGCGGGGCGGCTCGATTTCCGGCAGGGGGCGTGGTGGCGGGCGGTGCCGCATACGGAGCTGTTCGACCTCATCGTCGCCAACCCGCCCTATATCGCCAGCGAGGTGATTCCGACGCTGCAGCCCGAGGTGCGGCTGTTCGACCCGCTGCTCGCGCTCGACGGCGGCTGGGACGGGCTCGAGGCCTATCGCGCCATCGCCGCGCAGGCGGCGCGGCGGCTGCGGCCGGGCGGGCAGGCGGTGGTCGAGATCGGCCCGACGCAGGGGCCGGCGGTGGCGCGCATCTTCCGGCGGGCCGGATTCGCACAGGTGGAGGTCGGTCGTGACCTCGCGGGTCTTGACCGGATGGTCACGGCTTCCCATTCTTGAGGAAACCGGAACCGGACCGTGGGCTTTGGCGATTTTCCGCTTGGAAAGACCGGACGAAGCGGCTAGTTTCGGGATGCTGTCAGCGGCGCGTTATGACGTGCTGCGGTGACGGCCACCCGCTCATCGGCGATGCCGGATTGCCGGCAAGGGTAACCCGGACATGGACCCCGGCCTGACGTGATGAGCCAAAAGTGGTTCAGCCAGAGCAGCTCTCGGACAGGATCCCGCCCCAAGGGCAGCCCGGTGTCGGGCGCCGTCGGCGCAGGGGAGCCTCGCCACCAACGCAACGCACAGGCTCATTTTGAAGGCGTATAGCGACCAATGAGACCAAACCAGAGTAACAAGAACCGCCAGCGCGGCCGGAACAACAATGGCGGGCGCAAGCACGTCAATCCGCTGAGCCGGAACTTCGAATCCAACGGCCCGGACGTGAAGGTGCGCGGCAACGCCGCCCATGTCGCCGAGAAATACCTGCAGCTCGCCCGCGACGCGCAGTCCTCGGGCGACCCGGTGCTGGCCGAGAACTACCTGCAGCACGCCGAGCATTATTTCCGCATCGTCGCCGCGGCGCAGCCGCAGAACCAGTTCCGCGACCAGGCGGGGCAGGTGCAGGAGGTGGACGAGGACGACGATTTCCCGCCCATCAACGACCGCTTCGCCTCGCCCGATCCGCAGCGCTTCAATCCGGCGCCGCAGCCGCAGAACGAGCCGCAGCCCGGCCTCGTCGGCGAGGGCGAGGAGAGCGCGGCCGGCGAGACGGCGCCACCGCAGCCGGCCGAGGCCGCAACGGGCGAAGACGGGCAGGCGCAGGGCGAAGGCGATGGTCATCGCCGCCGCGACCGCAGCCGGCGCCGGCGCGGCCGCGGGACCGGCGAGGGCGGAGCGGGCGGCGATCCCGCCGATGCGCCGCAGCCGGATGTGGGCGAATTGCCGGCCTTCCTCACCGCGAGCAGCGCGGCGGAGTGAATGGTGAATAGTGAATAGTGAATAGTGAATGGTGAA
>JBDHTK010000039.1:0-16542 GCA_039808625.1 Devosia sp.
CGGCACGCAACGGCCGGCGCGCCGACGCGCAGGCGCTCGACCAGGCGCTGGCGCAGGCGCGCGAGGGCGAGCGGCAGAAGCGCGAGGCATGGCGCGCGGCGCAGCGCGAGATCGCCACGGCGCAGCAGGCGCTCGACCAGGCGACGCGCGCGGTGAGCGAACTGGCCACACGGCAGGGCGCGCTGGAGGAAGCACGGGTGCGGCTCGCCTCGTCGCTGGCCGAGGCCGAAGGCATCGAGGCCGATGCGCGCACGGCGCTGGCGGAGGCCGGCGACGAGGCGGAAGCGGCGGCGCTGCTCGCGCAAAAGCGCCAGCATCTCGATGCGGCACGCACGGAGCTCGACCAGGCGCGGGTGAAGCTCGGCTCGTTCGAAACGGCGGCGCAGCTCCGCAACGGCAGGCTGGGCCAGATCGCCGCCGAGACGGCGAACTGGCAGCGGCGACGGGCCGGCGCCGCGGCGCAGGTGGCGACGCTCGACAAGCGCCTTGCCGAGTTCGGCGAGGCCCTCGCGGCGATGGCCGAGACGCCGGGCGGCTTCGAGGAGCGCCGCGCGGCGCTCGATGCCGAGATCGCGGCGGCGCGCGCGGCGCATGGCGCGGCGAGCGACACGCTGGCGGCGGCGCAGGCGACGTTCCGCGAGGCGGACAAGGCGCAGCGGCTGGCGGCCGAGGCGCTGTCGGGCTGCCGCGAGAACCTGGCGCGCGTCGAGGAGCGGCTCAAGGGCCTCATCGCGCAGCGCCACCAGATCGAGCGGCAGGTCGAGGAAACGCTCGACATCCAGGCCGCGGAAACGGCGGCGGCGGCCGGCATCCGGCCGCAGGACGCACTGCCCGAGGAAGAGCCGACCGAGCGCAGGGTCGAGCGGCTCAAGGCGGAGCGCGAGCGGCTGGGCGGGGTCAACCTCGCGGCCGAGACCGAGAGCGTCGAGGTGCAGGAAAAGCTCGACGTGATGGTGAAGGACCGCGACGACCTGATCGCCGCCATCGCCAAGCTGCGCTCGGGCATTTTGAGCCTCAACCGCGAGGGCCGGGCGCGGCTGTCCGAGGCGTTCGAGAAGGTGAACGGGCATTTCCAGGAGCTGTTCACGACGCTGTTCGGCGGCGGCACGGCGGAGCTGCAGTTCGTCGAGAGCGACGATCCGCTGGAGGCCGGGCTCGAGATCATCGCCAGGCCGCCGGGCAAGAAGCCATCGACCATGACGCTGCTGTCGGGCGGCGAGCAGGCGCTGACGGCGATGTCGCTGATCTTTGCCGTGTTCCTCACCAATCCGGCGCCGATCTGCGTGCTGGACGAGGTGGATGCGCCGCTCGACGACCACAATGTCGAGCGCTTCTGCGCCCTGCTCGAGGCGATGGCGACGCGCACCGAGACGCGCTTCGTGGTCATCACCCACAACCCTATCACGATGGCGCGCATGAACCGGCTGTTCGGCGTCACCATGTATGAGCGCGGGGTGAGCCAGCTCGTGTCGGTGGACCTCAGCGGCGCCATCGCGGTCAACGAGTCGAAGGTCGCCTGAGGCGGGCGCGGCGCGGCCCTTGCCGGCGCCACCCGCGGGCGCCGCCGCATGACTCGTTGTCGCGCCCCCTTCGGCAGTAAAAATGGCCTATCTTATCAAAGGCTTAGACCATTTGTGGCGCGCTTGACACCCAAACACGTCAACACTATGTTGCCGGCGACTTTGAGGGCATAAATTTCCTTGTGCCGGGGCGAAGCGAGGGGTTGCGATGAGCGAACCGCGTGACGACAAGCGCCCCGTTCCGGGTCCGGCGTCCAGCGTGACGGCCGACCTGGAGGCACGCATTGCCCGTGCGCAAGCGCAACGTCCGGCGGATGCCGCGGCGGAGCAAAGGCGACAAGGCGAGATGTCGGGGATGAGCCGGGGGTTCCGGCTCGCATCCGAGTTTGCGGCGGCGATCATCGTCGGCGCGGGGCTTGGATACCTCATCGACATGTTCCTGCCCACGCGTCCGTGGGGGCTGGTCGTGCTGCTGCTGTTGGGCTTCGCCGCGGGCGTGACCAATGTGGTGCGGGCGACCCGCGAAATGAACGAAGCGACCGCCGTGCCGGCCGATACGCCGGCACTGCGGGACGATGAAGACGAGTGACGGAACGAAGGGCTCGACGTGGCTGACGCAGCGAAACCGATTGAACCGATCCATCAGTTCCAGATTTCGGACATCTTCCATATCGGCACGTTCGGCGGCGACGGCACCGCGGGCAGCGGCGTCAGCATCGCCTTCACCAATTCTGCGCTGTTCATGGCGCTGACCGTGGGCGCGGTCGGGCTGTTCCTGATCTGGGGCTCGGCGAGGCGCGCCATCGTGCCGGGCCGCATGCAGCTCATGGTGGAGATGACCTACGAGTTCATCGCCAACATGGTGCGCTCGACCTCGGGCCAGGCGGGGATGCGCTTCTTCCCGCTGGTGGCGGCGCTGTTCATGTTCGTGCTGTTCGCCAACCTTCTGGGCATGTTCCCCTATTTCTTCACGGTGACGAGCCAGCTCATCATCACGGTGCTGCTGGCGCTGATCGTGTTCTTTACGGTCATCATCTACGGCTTTTACAAGAACGGGCCGAAATTCCTCAAGATCTTCGCGCCGTCGGGCATCCCGTGGTACGCGATCTGGCTGGTGACGCCGATCGAGGTGATCTCGTTCCTCAGCCGGCCGGTGAGCCACAGCCTGCGACTGTGGGGCAACATGCTGGCCGGCCACATCGTGCTCAAGGTGTTCGGCGGCATGGTGGTGGCGATGCTCGGCGCCGGCGCCTGGGGCCTCGCCTCGGTGCTGCCGCTCGGCATGGCGGTGGCCCTCACCGGGCTCGAGTTCCTGGTTGCGGCACTGCAGGCCTATGTGTTTGCCGTGCTGACCTGCGTCTATCTCAACGACGCGCTCCATCCCGGCCATTGACGCCGGTTCCCATCGACAGCAACGAAATTCCAGTTCCCAAGGAGACGTAACATGGAAGCAGATGCAGCGAAGATGATTGGTGCGGGCATCGCCTGCCTCGGCATGGGCGGCGCCGGCATCGGCGTGGGCATGATCTTCTCGAACTACCTCGCCGGCGCGCTGCGCAACCCGGCGGCGGCGGCCAGCCAGTTCTCGAACCTCATCTTCGGCTTCGCCGTGACCGAGGCGCTGGGCATCTTCTCGCTGGTCATCGCCTTCCTGCTGCTCTACGCAGTCTGAGACTGCCGAACGAAACACGGGCTCCGGGGCTGCTCCGGGGCCGGCTGACGAGCAGGGTGGCCGCGAATGTCTCAAACCGTCTATCTTCTGGCCCAGGCCGAGAGCCCGAGCTCTCCCGCCGACGCCGTGCAACAGGGCACGGTGGTGGTGACGGAGACGCCGCCGGGCGAGGTCGCGGGCGGCGAGCAGCACGCGACCACCGAGGCGGGCCACAGCGACGTGTTCCCGCCCTTCGACACCACGACCTTCGCCAGCCAGATCGTCTGGTTCGCGCTGTGCTTCGCGGTGCTCTACGTGGTGATGAGCCGGGTGGCGCTGCCGCAGATCGGCTCGATCATCGACAAGCGCAAGGCCCGCATCGAGGGCGACCTCAAGGAGGCCGAGCGCCTGCGCGGGGAAACCGACAAGGCGGTGGCAGCCTATGAGCAGGCCCTCGCCGACGCCCGCGCCAACGCCCACGGCATCGCCGAGGAGACCCGCAACTCGATCAAGGCGGACCTCGACGGCAAGCGCAAGGCGGTGGAGGAGGACCTCGCCAAGAAGGTCGCCGACGCCGAGGCGCGCATCGCCAGGAGCAAGGACGCAGCGCTGACCAACGTCAACGAAATCGCGACGGACACGGCCACCGCGCTCGTCACCCGGCTGATCGGCGAGGCCAGCAAGGCCGAAGTCGAGGCGGCCGTGGCGCAAGTGGTGAAGGGGTAATCCGATGGCAATCGACGCCGCATTCTGGGCCACTGTCGCGCTGCTGCTGTTCATCGGCCTCATCGTCTATCTCAAGGTGCCGGGCATGATCGGCAAGGCGCTGGACGGGCGCATCAAGGCGATCGAGTCCGAACTGGCGGAGGCCGAGCGGCTGCGCCTCGAAGCCAAGTTCCTGCTCGAGGAATATGAGAGCAAGCGGCAGGCCGCCGCGAGCGAAGCCGAGAGCATCGTCGCCGCGGCGCGCGAGGAAGCGTTCCGCATGACGGCCGAGGCCAAGACCTCGCTGGAAGCGCTGATCGCGCGGCGCACCCGGGCGGTGGAAGACAAGATCGCGCAGGCCGAAGCGCAGGCGCTCGCCGAGGTGCGGGCCCGCTCGGCCGATGTCGCCGTCGAGGCGGCGCGCGTGCTGCTCGGCCAGAAGATGAGCGCCAAGGGCGACGCGCTGATCGACCAGGCGATCAAGGACGTGGGCGCCAAGCTCAACTGAGCGGCCGAACTTCCGGGATTTCGAGGCGGGCCGAGCGGCCCGCCTTTTTGTTTCCTACGCCGCCGGCGCTTCCCATGCGAGGCGGGGCTGGCGGGCGGCGCGGGTTTCGTCGAGGCGACGGCGCGGGGCGCGCGTCGGGGCCCCGGTGAAGCGGGCGGCGTCGCCGGCCCTGGCCGCCGCGGCGAGGCCGAGCATGGCGTCGCAGAACTGATCGAGGGTTTGCAGCGACTCGCTCTCGGTCGGCTCGACCAGCATGGCGCCGTGGACGACCAGCGGGAAATACATGGTCATGGGGTGGAACCCCTCGTCGATCATGGCCTTGGCGAAATCCAGCGTGGTGACGCCGGTGCCCGCGAGGAAGCTGTCGTCGAACAGCGCCTCGTGCATGCAGGGACCGTCGCCATAGGGTAGCGAGAAGGTGCCGCCGAGCCGTGCCTTGACGTAGTTGGCGTTGAGTACGGCGTCGCGCGCCGCCTGCGCCAGCCCGTCGCCGCCGTGGCTGAGCATGTAGGTGAGCGCGCGCACATACATGCCCATCTGGCCGTGGAAGGCGGCAATGCGGCCGAGATGGCCGCCCTCGGCGTGCTCGACCAGCTCGCCGGCGCGCACGAAGGGCACCGGCGCATAGGGCGCCAGCGCCGCCGACAGCACCACCGGTCCGGCCCCCGGCCCGCCGCCGCCATGCGGCGTCGAGAAGGTCTTGTGCAGGTTGATGTGCATGGCGTCGATGCCGAGATCGCCCGGCCGGACGACGCCCATGATGGCGTTGAAATTGGCGCCGTCGCAGTAGAAATAGGCGCCGGCCGCGTGCACCGCCGCGGCGATCTCGATCACCTCGGGCTCGAACAGCCCGCAGGTGTTGGGGTTGGTCAGCATGATGGCGGCGACGTCGGAGCCGAGCGCGGCCTTGACCGCGGCGACGTCGACGGTGCCGTCGGCGCGCGCCGGAATGGTGCGCACGGCATAGCCGAGGAAGGCGGCGGTGGCAGGATTGGTGCCATGCGCGCTCTCGGGAACCAGAACGACGTTCCGGCCATTGGCGCCGCTGGCGAGGTGCGCGGCGCGGATGGCCATCATGCCGGCCATCTCGCCGTGCGCGCCGGCCTTGGGCGTGAGGCAGACGGCGGCGGTGCCGGTCAGCGTCATGAGCCAGTGCGCCAGCTCGTCCATCAGCGCCAGGGCGCCGGCGACGGTCGAGACGGGTTGCAGCGGATGGATGTCGGCGAAGCCGGGCAGCCGCGCCATTTTCTCGTTGAGGCGCGGATTGTGCTTCATGGTGCACGAGCCGAGCGGGTACATGCCGCCGTCGATCGAATAGTTGAGGCGGCTGAGGCGCACATAGTGGCGCATGGCCTCGGGCTCGGTGAGGCCGGCGAGCGCGAGCGGCGCGGTGCGCTCGAAGCCGCCGAGGAAGTCGCCGCCGATCTCGACCTCGGGCAGGTCGACGCCGGAATGGCCGGTGTCGCCGATCTCGAAGAGCAGCTTCTCGTCAGGCAGCAGCGCGGCGCCGGAAGCGGTGGCGGGCGCGGCCGTGCCGGGACCGGTGGGGCGGCCTTGCGTGTTCATGCTCATTTGAGGGCCTCCGCGAGGCCGGCCGCGAGCGCGGCAATGTCGGCGTCGGTGGTGAGCTCGGTGGCGGCGAGGATGACGAGGTCGTCCACCGCCCGGTCACCGGGGACGAGGCGACTGACCGGGACGCCGGCCAGAATGCCGTTCCGGGCCAGCGTCTCGACGACGGCGGCGGCAGGCCTGGAGAGGCGGATGGTCATCTCGTTGAAGAAGGTGCGGTTGAGCAGCTCGACGCCGGGCACGGCGCGCAGCGCCGTCGCCAGCGCCACGGCGCGGGCGTGGTTGAGCCGCGCGAGGCGGCGCAGCCCGGCCTCGCCGAGCAATGCCAGATGGATGGAGAAGGCGAGCGCGCACAGGCCGGAATTGGTGCAGATGTTGCTCGTCGCCTTCTCGCGGCGGATATGCTGCTCGCGCGTCGAGAGCGTCAGCACGTAGCCGCGCTGGCCGTCGGCATCGACGGTTTCGCCGCACAGGCGCCCCGGCATCTGGCGGATGAAGTCCTTGCGCGTCGCCATGAGGCCGACATAGGGGCCGCCGAAGCTCAGCGGATTGCCGAGCGACTGGCCCTCGCACACGACGATGTCGGCGCCGAGCGCGCCCGGCGCCTCGAGGAGGCCGAGCGAAACCACTTCGGTGACGACGGCGATGAGCAGGCCGCCCCTGGCGTGGATGGCGTCGGCGGCGCGCTTCAGATCGCGCAGGTGGCCGTAGAAATCGGGCGTCTGGATGACGATGGCGGCGGTGTCGTCGTCGATGCGCTCGAGGATGTCGCCCTGCCCTGCCGGCGAGGCGCCCTGGCAGATGAGCGCGGGCGAATTGTCGAGATAGGTGCGCACGACGTCGCGATAGTGCGGGTGCAGCCCCCCCGACAGGATCACGCGGCTCTTGCGGGTGAGGCGGCGGGCCATCAGCACCGCCTCGGCGGTGGCGGTCGAGCCGTCATACATGGAGGCGTTGGCGACCTCCATGCCGGTCAGATGCGCCACCTGCGTCTGGAACTCGAAGAGCATCTGCAGCGTGCCCTGCGAGACTTCCGGCTGGTAGGGCGTGTAGGCCGTCAGCCATTCCGAGCGCTGGACGAGGTGGTCGACCGTCGCCGGCACGTGGTGGCGATAGGCGCCGGCGCCGACGAAGAAGGGGCCGTCGCCGGCGGCGTGGTTGCTGCCCGCCAGGGCGCGCAGATGCGCCTCGACGGCGAATTCGGGCGCGTGCGGCGGCAGGTCGAGCGGACGGGCGAGGCGCGCGGCGGGCGGCACGGCGGCGAACAGGTCGTCGCTGGCGCCGACGCCGATGGTCGCGAGCATGCGGGCGCGCTCGGCTTCGGTGTGGGGGAGATAGCGCATTGGGGGTCTCGCGAAGGGCGCCGGTATCAGCCGATATGCTTTTCGTAGGCGGCGGCGTCCATCAGGGCGTCGAGCTCGGCGGGGTCGTCGAGGGTGAGCTTGTAGATCCAGCCATCGCCATCGGGCGCCGTGTTGATGAGGCCGGGCTCGTCGACGAGCGCCGCGTTCACCGCGGCCACCGTGCCAGAGGCCGGGGCGTAGATTTCCGAGGCGGCCTTGACGGACTCGACCACGGCGGCCTCGTCGCCCTTCTTGAGCTTCCGGCCGATGGCGGGCAGCTCGACGAAGACGATGTCGCCGAGCTGGTCCTGCGCGAAGGCGGTGATGCCCACCGTGGCGGTGGCGCCGTCGAGGCGGATATATTCGTGGTCCTCGGTATATCTGGTGGTCATGGCTTGGCTTTCCGCACGTAGCGATGGGGAACGAAGGGGAGCGGCGCCACCTCGGCGGCTTGCAGCCGGTCGCGCACGGCGACCTGGAGGCGCGTGCCGGGAGCGGCGTGGCCGGGCGCCACGAAGCCGAGCGCGATGGCGCGGTTCAGCGTGGGCGAGAAGCCGCCCGACGTGACGCGGCCGATGCCCTGCCCGCCGGCGTCGAGGATGGTGGCGCCTTCGCGCGCCGGGGCGCCCTCGACGAAGAGGCCGACGCGCACGCGCCCCAGCTCGCCGGCGAGCTCGCCGAGGATGCGGGCGGCGCCGGGGAAGTCGGCGGCCTCGCGCCGGCGCTTGCTGACGGCAAAATTGAGCCCCGCCTCGATAGGCGAGACGGTGTCGTCGAGGTCGTGGCCGTAGAGCGGCATGCCGGCCTCGAGGCGCAGGCTGTCGCGGGCGCCGAGGCCGGCGGGTCTTACGCGGGCGTCGGCGAGGAGGCTTGTCCACAGCTCGGTGGCGCGGTCGGCGGCGCACAGGATCTCGAAGCCGTCCTCGCCGGTGTAGCCGGAGCGCGAGACGATGAGCGTCGTGCCGCGCCAGGCGAAGGGGCCGTAATGCATGAAGGCCAGCGCCTCGGCGCCGGGGACGAGGCCGGCCAGCACGGCGGCGGCGTCCGGCCCCTGCAACGCCAGCAGCGCCCCGTCATCAGCGCGCGTGAAGGTCCCGGCGCTGCCGGCGGCAGCGGCAAGTGCGGCGAAATCGGCCTCCTTGGTGCCGGCATTGACGATGATGTAGAGCGAGCCGGGATAGAGCGGCGAGCGGCCGATCATCAGGTCGTCGCGCGTGCCCCCCTCGTCGTTGAGCAGCAGGGTGTAGCGGATCTGGCCGGGCCTGAGGCCGGCGATGTCGCCGCAGACGAACGGCTCGACCAGCGCCGCCGCGGCGGCGTGCGCGGCCTCGGGGTCATCGCCCGCCGGGACCTGCAGGAAGCTCGGGCCCATATGCGAGACGTCGAACAGGCTCGCATGCGTGCGCGTCCATTTATGCTCGGCGATGATGCCGGTGGGGTATTGCACCGGCAGCGCATAGCCCGCGAAGGGCACCATGCGGCCGGAAAGCCTGCGGTGCTCGGCATCGAGCACCACGGTCCTGAGGGAATCGGCAGGCGTCTCTGACATGGGGCACCGGGGCAAGTGGCACGTGACGCGCGCCGGCGATGCCGCCGCGCCGTGCCCCCTCTGTCCGCTGACCTGAGAGATTTCCTCGCCGCCCGGATGATCGAGCTCGAGCGAGTTGCTCCTTCGGTGAGGCCGCCCGGGAGTCGCCCGGGCCGCCTGCTTTCCAGAGTTCCGTGCGACGGCGGTCCTTTTGCCTGAGCGTTTCCGGGGCGGTTGCGCCTTCGGCTCCGGGCCTGCGCCCGGTCTCTCCCGCAGTCGGGCTTATCCAGATGAGATTGTCGCGGCGAAGTCAATCGCGCCGCGGCGGTTTTCAGCCGTTGGAGTCGAAGCCGACCCAGATGGTGATGTCGTCGCCGGCGACGTAGGGGATCTGCACGTTCTCGACGACCTTGACGAAATCGGTGGCCTGGGTGCCGGCGAGGGCCACCGGGATCTGGTATTTTTCCGAGAACAGCGGCGCGGCGTTGCGCTCGACGGCGAAGCGCACCGGCAGGTCGACATTCTGCTGGTTGCCCCTGGGCCCGAGCATGAGGCGGCCGACGACGCCCATCTTCACGGTGATGAGGCCGTTGGAGACGACGCAGTTGCGCGACTGCTTGTCGATCACCGCCTGGTATTGCAGGTCGCGCGGATTGCCGAGCTGGCCGCTGCCGTAATAGTAGAGCGCCTCGGCGCCCGGCCGCACCTTGATGGGCGGGCATTCGGTGGCGATGGCGGGCAGCACCGGCACCTGCGCGGCGATTTCGGCGGGGCTGACCTCGGCCGTCTGCAATTGCTGGGTGGCCGGCGAGGGCGCGCCGCCGCCGAACATGCCGCCCATCGAGCAGGCCGAGAGCAGGAGGCCGGCGGCCGCCGCAGCGGCCAGTTGCAAACCCGTGACGCTCGAACGCAACGCAAATCCCCCGATCAACTGACGGCCTCCCCCTGCAGGGTGAGCAGAATGGCAGGCGCGCCGCTGACTGTCACGCCGGCGACGTCCTGGACGAAAAGATGCTCCACAACGCCGTCGCGGGCGATGAGGGCGAAACGGACAAAGCGCCGGCCGAGATCGCCGAACTCCTTGGCGAGGCCCAGCGCCTCGGCCAGCCGCGCATGCGCATCGGCGATGAAATCGACCTTGCCGAGGGCGTCGCTGCGCTCGGCCCAGGCCTTCAGCACGTGGTGGTCGTTGACGGCGGCGCAGACGATCCGGTCGATGCCGGCGGCCCTGAGCTTCTCATAGGCGCCGACGAAGCCGGGCAGATGGCTGGTGTCGCAGGTGGGCGTGAAGGCGCCGGGCACGGCGAACAGCACCACCCTGCCCCGGCCGAGCACCTCGGCGGTGTCGGCGTCGGTCACGCCAGCGGCGGTGACGAGCTTGACGGGGACGGACGGCAATTTGTCGCCGGCTTGGATCATGGCTTGGCGGTTTCCGATAGACTTGGGAACGGGACGGCCCGGCTAGGGCTGGCTCGGCGCCACCGTGCGGGTGACCGCATAAGGCCCCAAGGGGGTCAGGAATGTCAATTGCACGGACCTGCCCTCCAAGCGCTTCCCCCCCGCTCCTCCGAGCGGCTGCAGCGTCCATAGGGCCCCATCCCGGCTTTTTTGCGGCGTTTCGAAGAGGATGGCGGGATCGTCAAGATCGGCGATGACGCTCTCGGGAACGATGGCAGGGTCGGGGTTCTCGAGGTGCAGCGAGCCGTCGAGCCCCGCCTCGACGGCGGAAAAGGGCGGGTTCGGCTGGTCCCACAGCACGGGCACGGTGGCCATCGCCTGGTCGAGCCGGATGGACTGCGCGGCATCGGGCGCAGCGAAGCCGAGCGGCAGGGCGAAGCGCGCGGCGGCGGGCACGCAGATGTCCGAGCAGATGCCCAGCGTCACGTCGAGCGCCAGCGTGGGGGCGGCGGCCCCGGCGGCGAGCTCGACCTCGATCGGCACCACCAGGGTGCCGTAATAGACGTAGTCGAGATAGCCCTGCGAGCGGTCGATCCTGGGATAGGGCCAGTACACGACGGGGGCGCGGGTGCCGGCCGAGGCCGAAAAATCGAACTGGGCCGGGATGCCGGTTTCGCCGGGCACGCGCCAGTAGGTCCTGGTGCCGGCGGGCATGTCGAGCTCGAGCCCGGCGAGGGTGCGCCCATCGTCGATCCGGTCGGAGGCGATGAGGCGGGCGCGCACGCCGGGCGCCAGCTCCTGCCAGTCGGTGGCGGCGGCCAAGGCCGGCGAGACGGCGGCCGTCACAGAGAGGGCAAGGAGCAAGCGGGTCCACATGCGAGTCTGCGATACAGCACCGGCGTGGAACAATGAAGGCATGTTCGGATCAGCCCTTCGTGACCGGCATATTGCCGCCACGCTGGTGTGGAGTAGACTCGGCGAGCAGAGGAGGCGCGAATGGACTCCCTCAGGGGACAGTTTCTGGTGGCCATGCCCGGCATGGGCGACGACCGCTTCCGCGATGCCGTCATCTGCATCGTCGGGCACGGCGAAGAGGGCGCGATGGGGCTGGTGGTGAACCAGCCGGTCGAGGACATGCGCTTCGCCGACATCCTCGAGGAGCTCGGGCTGGGCGAGAAGGAGGCCATCATCCGCCTGCCCTCGACGGTGCGCGACCGCGAGGTGCTGCGCGGCGGACCGGTGCAGCGCGGGCGCGGCTTCGTGCTGCATTCGCCCGACTATTTCCGCGAGGACAACACCTATGCGGTGAACGACGAGGTGTGCCTCACGGCGACGCTCGACATCCTCAAGGCGATGGCCTTCCAGGGCGAGCCGGCCGACGCGGTGTTCGCGCTCGGCTATTGCGGCTGGGCGGCGGGGCAGCTCGAAAGCGAGATCGCGCTCAATGGCTGGCTCACCGTGCCGTTCGCGCGCGACCTGCTGTTCGGCACGCCGCTGGGCGAGCGCTACGACCTGGCGCTCGGACAGCTCGGCATCACCCGCGCCAGCCTGAGCGGGATGGCCGGGCGGGCGTGAGGGTTGCGCGATGGTAGAAGCAAGACTATCCTTTCTACCATGAACGAGCACAAGCCCAGGCAGCTCAACCTCAAGGACGCCGAAATCCATGCGCTGGCGAGCGAACTGGCGCGGCTGCACGGCGACACGCTGAGCGGCGCGGTCAAAGCCGCCCTCCGCGAGAAGCTGGCGCGTGACCGGCGGGCGGCGAGCGTCGAGAAGCGCTACGAGGCGCTGATGGCGCTGGCGGGGGCCTACAGGGACCGCGCCGGCCCGCGGACGCTGTCGGACGAAGAAGCGGTCGGCTACGACGCGTTCGGCGCGCCGAAGTGATCGCCGTCGATAGCTCGGCCATCGTCGCCATCTTCAGCCAGGAGCCGGAGGCGGGCCGGTTCCTCACCCGCATCCTCAGCGACGACGATCCAGTGATTTCGGCGGCGAGCCTGCTCGAAACCAGCATCGTGCTGCGCGCCCTCGACCGCCGGAACGCGTCCGACGCGGAGCTGGACGGATTCATCGCCGGCAGCCTGCGCGTCGTCGACGTGACCGGCGAGCAGGTGGCCGTCGCGCGCGCCGCGCACGCCCGCTACGGCAAAGGCATGGGCCACGGCGCACAGCTCAATTTCGGCGACTGCTTTTCCTATGCGCTGGCCAAGAGCCTGAATATCCCCCTGCTCTACAAGGGCATGGACTTCGCGCAGACGGACATCGTCAGCGCGCTGTAGAGCGCCTTCACCTGCCCCACTGGCTGGCGAGCTTCTTGCTGAACTCGGCGCCGCTCATGGCGGCGCCGAAGGCGAAGCCCTGGGCGTACTGGCAATTGAGCTGCTGCAAGCGCTCGATCTCCTCGAGCGTCTCGACGCCCTCGGCGATGACCAGCAAATCGAGCTCGGTGGCGAGCGAGACGATGGAGCGGATGATCGGCACCTGGGTATGGGCGAGGCCGCTGTCGTCGCCGAGCTGCACGAAGGTGGCCGGGATCTTGATGGTGTCGACCGGGAAACGGTGCAGGTAGCTCAGCGACGAATGGCCGGTGCCGAAATCGTCGAGCGCGATGCGCAGGCCCATCGCCTTCAGCGCGTTGAGCATGTAGGCGGAATGCTCGGGATTGCTCATCACCTGGCCCTCGGTGATCTCGAGCTTCAGGTGCGAGGCGACCTGGCGGCTCTCGTGGACCAGCGCCTTGAGATCGGAGAGCAGCGTTTCAGTCTGCAACTGCGCCGGCGAGAGGTTGACCGAGACGAAGAACTCCTCGGGCACCGGAAGCTGGCGCAGCCAGTCGCGCGTCTGCCCGGCGGCCTGCTCGAAGGCGAGGCGGCCGAGCCGCTCGATCATGCCGGTGCGCTCGGCCAGCGGCACGAACTCCTCGGGCGCGACGACGCCGCGCTGCGGATGGTTCCAGCGCATCAGCGCCTCGGCCCCGGCGATCTCGCCCGAATGGATGTCCATGATCGGCTGGAACTGCACCTCGAGCTCGCCGTGGCGCAGGCCGCGGTCGAGGTCCTCCTCGCTGGCGCGGGTGAAGGCGGCGATGGAGCGCGCCGAGGCGCGATAGGCCTCGATGCGGTCGCCGCCGAGGCGCTTGGCGTAGTACATGGCGAGCTCGGCGTCGCGCAGCACGTCGTCTGCCGTCGCCGGGCTGCCGTCATAGATGGTGACGCCGATGGAGGCGGTGAGGCTCAGGTCGCGCTCGCCGAAATTGAAGGGCGACTTCAGCGCCTTGCGGATCTGCTCGGCCGCCTCGGCGATCTTGCCGGCCGCCGCCTCGGAGGCGAGGATGACCGCGAACTGGTCGCCCGAGAGCCGCGCCACGGTATCGAGCGGGCGCATGATGCGGGCGATGCGGCGCGAAATGGCGAGCAGCACGGAATCGGCGGCCGAGTGGCCGACGCGCTCCTCGAGCTCCATGAAGCGGTCGAGGTCGACGAGGAACACCGCCGGCTTGATGCCGTTGGGCAGGCGGGCGCGGGTCAGCGCGCGCTCCAGCCGGTCGAGGAAGAGCTGCTTGTTGGGCAGGCCCGTGAGGCTGTCGTGCACGGCGTCGTGCAGCAGGCGGTCGCGGCTGGCGCGGTCGTCGTTGACGTCCTGCAGCGTGCCGACGATACGCGTCACCTGACCGTCGCCGCCGAGCACGGGCTTCACGCGCATGCGGAAGGTGCGGTGGCTGCCGTCATGGGCGGCGAGGCGGATGTCGGTCGAGACCTTGCCGCGGCGCAGCTCGACCAGCGTGTCGAACGCCGTTCTGAAGCGGTCGCGGTCGTCGGGGTGGATGCGGTCGAGCCAGCGCTTGATGGCGCCGCGCATGGTGCCGCGCCGCTCGCCGAGGCGCACCGACAATTCGTCGGAGACGCTGACGCGGTCGCGCTCGATGTTCCAGTCGAAGACGAAATCGCCCGAGCCGGTGAGCGCCAGCGCGCGGCGCTCGACCTCGCTGAGGGCGCCGATGGTCACCTGCCCTTCCGAGAAGGCGTGCTGCACCGAGGTGAAGCCGAGCAGCATGACGATGAGCACGAGGCCGCCGGCGACGGCGGGCTGCGCCACGTCGTTGGAGACCCGGCCGGTGATGACCAGCCAGCCGTAGAACAGCCAGGCGATGAAGATGATCCAGGTGGGCACCAGCAGCACGGCGCGATCGTAGCCGCGCAGCGCCAGCATGAGGATCAGCACCAGGCCGGTGAGGCCCAGCAGCGCCAGGACGACGCGCGCGATGGTGGCGGCGACGGCGGGCTGGAAGAAGGCGAAGGCGAAGAGCGCGAGGAACACCACGGTCAGCGCCAGCGCCAGGGTGAGGAAGCGCAGGTGCCAGCGGTGCAGGTTGAGATAGATGAACAGGAACGCGAACAGAGTCGTGGCGATGCCGGCCTCGGCGGCGGCGCGGAAGGGCTGCATGGCGCCGTTCGAGATGCCGAGCAGCGGCCCGAAGACGCCGAAGTCGATGAGCAGGTAGATGAGCACCGCCCAGGAGAAGGCGGCGGTGGCGGGAAAGATGCCCCTGCCCTTCACCACGAACATGATGGTGAGGAACACGGCGGCGAGCGCGGCGACGCCCAGCACCACGCCGCGGAACAGGGTGAAGGAGTTGACGTAGTCGCGATAGGCGTCGGGCTTCCACAGATAGAGCTCGGGCAGCGCCGTGCCGTTGAGCTCGGCGACGAAGGTGACGGTGGCGCCGGGGTCGAGCGTCACCTCGAAGACGTCGGCCTCGCGGTCGGGCAGGCGCACCGGGCGGATGCCGGCGCTGGGGGTGAGCGCGGCGATGCGCCTGGCACCGAGATCGGGCCGGAAGACGCCGGAGCCCGGCAGGCGGAAGAAGGGCGCCACCAGCAGCCGGTCCATCTGCACGTCGGACTCGTTGGAAAGCGCGAACACGGCCCAGTAGGGATTGGTGCCGCTGTCGCTGGCGAGCACGCCGATGCGGCGGATGATGCCGTCCTCGCCGGCAGCGGTGGACAGCTCGATCTTGCCGTTGGTCCCGGCCACGACGTCGATGGCCGAGGTCAGGTTGACGGCGTTGACGTCCTCGGGCGCGGGCACGACTTCGAAGGCGCGGGCCGGCAGGACCGCCGCCAGAGCCAGGATTGCCAGCAGCAGCGGGGCTATGAACTGACGCATGCTGTGGATTTCAGGCCCGCCCTCAGGTTTTGCCCGTCCTAGGTACCGGGGTTTCCCCCCTGCGACAAGCATTCAGCGCCCGCCGGATCGCGGGCGGGCGTCCCAGCGTTCGCGCGTCAGGGCGAACAGCACGTGGTCGGCCCATTTGCCGTCGATCTGCAGGTAGTTCTCGGCGTAGCCTTCTTCGCGGAATCCGTTTTTTTCAAGGACGCGGCGGCTGGCCATGTTGTGCGGCAGGAAAGCCGCCTGCAGCCGGTGCAGGCCCAGCGTCTCGAAGAAGAAGGGCAGGACCACGCCCACCGCCTCGGTCATCAGGCCGCGGCCGGCGAATTCCTCGCCCATCCAGTAGCCGAGGGTGGCGCACTGCGCGGCGCGGCGGCGCACATTTGAGATGGTGAGGCCGCCGACCAGCAGCGGCGCGCCCGTACCCTTCTCGAAGACGAGGAAGGCGTAGTCGGTGCCGTTGCGGGCCTCGCGCCGGCCCCGCCACAGGCGCGCGCCAAAGGCCTCGCGGTTGAGGTCGGCCTCGGTCCAGCGCGGCTCGTAGGGCTTGAGGAAGGCGCGGCTCTTGCGGCGCAGGGTGCGCCACGCCTCGAAATCGGCAGGGCGCGGGCCGCGCAGCACGACGTGCGGCCCGTCGAGAACCGGCGTCGGGTCCGGCGCGAACCAGCCCAGCATCGCCATCAGGCCCTGAGGCGCGCGGCGATGGCGTCGTAGTCGGGCAGTCGCGCCACCGGGCCGATGCCGGCGAGCGAGAAGCGGCCCTTGTCGAGCACCTGCCGGGCGATGAGCTTGACGCGGTCGGCGGTGATGCGGTTGATGCGGTCCACCGTTTCCTGCAGCGGAATGGGGCGGCCCCACAGGATCTGCTGGCGGGCGAGCTGGCCGGCGCGCGAGGACGGGCTTTCGAGCGACATCAGCAGGCCGGCGCGGATCTGGTTGCGCACGCGCAGCACCTCGTCCTCGGTGATGGTTTCGGTGGCCTTGAGCAATTCGTCGAGGACGACGGGAATGAGGTCGGTGACCTGTTCCTCGCCGGTCGAGGCGGCGACGCCGAAGATGCCGCTGTCGGCGAAGGCCCAGTGGAAGGCGTAGACCGAGTAGCACAGGCCGCGCTTCTCGCGCACTTCCTGGAACAGGCGCGAGGACATGCC
>JBDHTK010000040.1:0-16517 GCA_039808625.1 Devosia sp.
GCCAGCCCGATGATGGTGCCGGTGAGAATGCCGGGCGTCGCCAGCGGCAGCACGTGATGAAAGACCATCTGCATGCGGCTGGCGCCGACGGCGAGCGCGGCGGTGCGGATCGAGGGCGGCACGGCGCGCAGCGCGGCGCGGCTGGCGATGATGATGGTGGGCAGCGTCATCAGCGTCAGCACCAGGCCGCCGACGATGGGGGCGGAGCGCGGCAGGCCGAAGAAATTGATGAACACGGCAAGCCCGAGCAGGCCGAAAACGATGGAGGGCACGGCCGCGAGATTGTTGATGTTGACCTCGATGAGATCGGTGAAGCGGCCCCGGCGGGCGAACTCCTCGAGATAAACCGAGGCGGCGACGCCGATGGGCAGCGCGCAGGCCAGCACCACGCCCATCATGTAGAGCGAGCCGATGAGCGCGACGCCGAGGCCGGAGGTTTCGGGCCGGCTCGAGGCGCCGAAGGTCAACAGGCCCCAGTTGAACTGGCCGGCGAGCTGGCCGCCCGCCGTGAGCGCGTGCATCCAGCCGAGCTGCTGGTCGGAGATCTTGCGGCGGCTTTCCGGAACGCCGAGATCGACCTGGCCCTTGTAGGCGCTGTCGAGGTCGCCCGAGGCGAGGAGGCCGACGGTGCGGGTGGTGCCGATGAGCGCGGGGTCGGCGGTGACGAGGTCGCGCAGCTGGCTGCGCACGCCGTCGGAGACGAGCTTGCCGGCAGCGGTCGCGGCCGCCTTGTCGGCCGGGTCGATGCCGAGCGCCTTGACGAGGGCGGCGCGCGCCACCTGCGGATAGTTGGCCGTATAGAGCACCGCAGGGTCGGTCGCCGCCCGGCCGTCCGGGTCGATGAGCGCGGCGCTGAACTCGACCGGGATGGTGATGGTCGTCTGCAGGAAGGCAGTGGCGCCCTTCTGCACGATGGAGGCGAGCAGCAGCGCGAGGAAGGCGAGGCCGAAGACGATGGCGACGACGCCGTAGAGGCGGAAGCGGCGCTCGGCGGCGTGGCGGCGCGCGAGGCCGATGTCGCGGCGCACGGGGGCGGCGGCGCGGACGGGGGGCGAGGTGAGGATGGCGTCGCTCATTCGTACTGCTCGCGATATTTGCGCACGATGTAGAGGGCGTAGACGTTCATGCCGAGGGTGAGCACGAACAGGGTGAGGCCCAGCGCGAAAGCGACGAGCGTCTGCGGGGAGTTGAATTCGAGGTCGCCGGTCAACTGGTTGACGATCTTGACGGTGATGGTGGTCATCGCTTCGAACGGATTGGCGCTGAGGCGCGCCGCGACGCCCGCCGCGAGCACCACGATCATGGTTTCGCCGATGGCGCGCGAGGCGGTGAGCAGCAGCGCGCCGACGATGCCGGGCAGCGCGGCGGGGACGATGACGCGCTTGATGGTTTCGGAGCGCGTGGCGCCGAGCGCCAGCGAGCCGTCGCGCATGGCGCGCGGCACGGCGGTGATGACGTCGTCGCTGAGCGAGGAGACGACCGGGATCAGCATGACGCCCATGATGAGGCCGGCGGTGAACACCGACTGCGCCTGGATGAAGGGTGTGCCGCCGGTCAGCGCGGCGCTCAGGTCGCGCAGCAGCGGGCCGAGCGTCACCATCGCGAAGATGCCGTAGACGATGGTGGGGATGCCGGCCAGCAGCTCGAGCAGCGGCTTCACCGTGGCGCGGATGCGGGGGCTCGCATATTCGCCCATGTAGATGGCAGCCATCAGCCCGACGGGCACGGCGACGAGCATCGCGACCAGCGCGATGTAGAGCGTGCCGGCGAGCAGCGGGACGAGACCGAACTGGCCGGACTGGCCGGAGCCGGCGGCCGAAAAGCGCGGGTCCCACACCGTGCCGAAAAAGAAGCTCAGCGGGTCGATGGCGGCAAAGAAGTGCAGCGTCTCGCCGAGCATGGACAGGACGATGCCGACAGTGGTGAGGATGGCGACGGTGGAGGCGGCGACGAGGCCCCACAGCATGGCGCGCTCGACCTGGTTGCGGGCGCGGGCGCGCGGGGCGATGCGCGTGTAGCCGTAGAGGGCGCCGAGCGCGGCGAGGACGATGGCGAGAGCGCCGCCCCACAGCGCGGCGGCGTGGCGCCGGGCGTTCACGGCATCGGCGAGCGGCACCATGTAGTCGGCGCCCTGGCTGGGCAGCGAGATGCCCCTGGCGAAGGCCAGCGCGGCGAGGTCGGCGTAGGATTTGGGCAGGGTCCGGCCGCTGAGGCCGAGCGCGTCGAGGGCGGCGCCGGCGGAGCGCACCATGCTGGCGGCAAGGCTCGGCTCGGCGCCGGCGGGCAGGCCCGCGGCGATGGCCTGCTCGAGCAGCAGCGCGGCGCCGAGCGACCAGGCGATGTAGGCGAGGCCGGCGGGGACGACGGCGAAGATGGCGGTGAGCCAGCCATGATAGGTGGGCAGCGAGTGCGAGACGATGCCGGGCTGGCGCTGGGCGAAGGCGCGGCGGCTGCCGAGGATGTAGCCGATGAGGCCGATCGCTCCCAGACCCACAAGGACAGTATAGCCGAACATGCGCCATTCCTTCGCAGAAGGGGGCGGGAGGCGGACCGGCGGCCCGCCTCCCTCGGGATTACATCGTGATGCCGGCCTCGAAGGCGGCGCGCACCGCGTCACGCTCCGCATCGGGGGCGGCGACGAGGCCGTAGGCGGCGAGCGGCGAGTCCGGCCCGATCATGTCGTCGGAGAGGAAGAACTCGACATATTCCCTGAGGCCGGGGATGACGCCCAGATGCGCCTTCTTCACGTAGAAGAAGAGCGGGCGCGACACCGGATATTCGCCCGAGGCGATGGTGGCGGTGGAGGGCGCGACGCCGGAGACGGTCGCGACCTTCAGCTTGTCCATGTTCTGCTCGTAGAAGGCGAGGCCGAACACGCCCATGCCGGTCCTGTTGGCGTCGATGCGCGCCAGCGTCTCGGTGTAGTCGCCGTCGATGTCGACGGCCTTGCCGTCCTTGCGCACGGCGATGCAGGTGGCGGCGAGGTCGGCTTCGGCGACGCCGGCCGCGGCGAGCGCGTCCCTGTCGCAGCCGAGCGCCATCAGCTTTTCCTCGAAGACCTCGCGGGTGCCGTGCTTCTCGCCGGGGATGTAGGCGGCGATCTCCCAGTCGGGAAAGGCGGCGTTGACCTCGGACCAGCGGGTATAGGGATTGTCGACGAGCTTGCCGTCGACGACGAGCCTGGCAGCGAGGGCCCTGTAGATGTCGGCCGGGACGATGGCGAAGTCGGGCCCGTTGACGTCGGTGGCGAAGACGATGCCGTCATAGCCGATGCGCACTTGCTCGACCTCGGCGACGCCATTGGCCTTGCAGGTGTCGAGCTCGGTGCCCTTCATGGCGCGCGAGGCGTTGGCGATGTCGATCTTGTCCTCGCCGACGCCTTCGCAGAACTGCTTGATGCCGGCGCCCGAGCCGCCGGATTCGATGATCGGCGTCTTGAAGTTGGGATAGGCCTCGCCGAAGGCCTCGGCGACGATCTTGGCATAGGGCAGCACGGTGGACGAGCCGGCGACGTGCACCTGGTCGCGCGCCAGGGCGGAGCAGGCGGCGAGCGAGGCGGCGGCCAGCACGAGGGCGCCCGCGGCGAGTGAAATCTTCATGACAGTTTCCCTTTCGGAAGCGGTGAGCTTCAAAGCCCCGGAGACGGGCTTGGCGAGCGGGAAACTAGTGATCATGCGTAATGGTCTTATGGCAGTTTGGCGAAGCATTTATGACAGCGCAAGCTACTGATATTACGCGTAAATTCTTTGGCTAGCGGCCGAGCAGCACCGTGACGGTGGTGCCCTGGCCGGGCGTCGAGCGGATGGCGAGGCGGCCGTGATGGCGGCTGACGATGTGCTTGACGATGGCGAGGCCGAGCCCGGTGCCCTTCTGCCTGCGGCTCGATTCGGCATCGACCCGGTAGAAGCGCTCGGTGAGGCGCGGCACGTGCTCGGGCGCGATGCCGGGGCCGTGGTCGGTGACGGCGACGGCGTAGTCGAAGCCGTCCGGGCCGGCGTTCACCGCCACTTCCACCAGCCTGCCCTCGCCGCCATATTTGATGGCGTTGTCGATGAGGTTCTCGAACACCTCGTAAAGCTCGCTGCGGTCGCCGGTGACGGGCGCTGCTTCAGGGGCGGTGATGTCGAGCCGGACGCCGGCCTCGGCGGCGCGCATTTCGAGGCCCTCGCAGACCTCGCGCAGGAGCTGGGCGATATCGACCTCGCCGGTGGGGCGCTGATGCTGGTGCATCTCGATGCGGCTCAGCGACAGCAGATCGTCGATGAGGCGCGACATGCGCGCCGCCTGCTGGCGCATGATGCCGAGGAAGCGCGCGCGCGCCGCGGCGTCGGCGGCGGCCGGGCCGAGCAGCGTGTCGATGAAGCCGACCAGCGAGGTGAGCGGCGTGCGCAGCTCGTGGCTGGCATTGGCAATGAAATCGGCGCGCAGCCTTTCGGTGCGCTTGGCTTCGGTGAGGTCGGTGAGGGTGAGGACGAGCTCGCCGTCGCTGTCGGCGAGCGGCGCGATATGGACGCGATACCAGGTCTCGTTGGGCACGGGCTGGTGCAGCTCGACCGTGCGCGCGGCACCGGTGGCACGCACCTCGTCGATGGCGCCGAGCAGGACGGGACTGCGCAGCGCCAGCGTCAGCAGGCCGCCCGGCACGAGGCTCGGAAATTCGCGCCGCGCGGCGGCGTTGCAGTGGCGCACCAGCGCGCGGCGGTCGACGAGGATGCACGGATCGGGCAGCGCCTCGGCGAAGCCGGCGAGACTGGCGAGGCGCTGGGCGGGCGTCGGCTGGTCGGCCAAGGCGGCATCTCCGTCAACGGAACGGCAACTTGTCCCGCTGCCGGGCACTTGCCACAAAGCCGCGGCGAATGCACGTTTCCCAGACATGGAGGCCCAGATGTCCGACAGCGACCGCCCTTTCGACCTCGACGATCCCGACCTGCCCAAATGGGTGAAGAAGCGCGCGCTCGGCTCGGGCGGCTACCCCTACGACAAGAAGCTCGACGCGGCGGCGTACGCGGCCGAGCTCGCCGGCGTCTATCTCGAGCTTGCCAAGCTGCAGGAGGACCAGACGAAGACCGGGCGGCGCGTGGTGATGCTGTTCGAGGGGCGCGACGCGGCCGGCAAGGGCGGCACCATCCGCACCTATCTCAAGAATCTCAACCCGCGCTACAACATGACCGTGGCGCTGCCCAAGCCGTCCGACCGCGAGCATACGCAGTGGTACTTCCAGCGCTATGTCGACTGGCTGCCGGCGGCGGGCGAGCAGGTGCTGTTCGACCGCAGCTGGTACAACCGGGCCGGGGTGGAGCCGGTGATGGGGTTCTGCTCGGCGGCCGAGACGGCGCAGTTCCTGCGCGAGGTGCCGCATTTCGAGCGGCTGCTGGTCAATGACGGCATCCACCTGTTCAAGTTCTGGCTCGCCATCGGGCGCGAGATGCAGATGAAGCGCTTCCACGACCGCCGCCACGACCCGCTGAAGCGCTGGAAGCTGTCGCCGGTGGATTTCGAGGCGCTGCCGCGCTTCGACGCCTATTCGGAGGCGCGCACGCGCATGTTCGAGGCGACGCACAGCGCCCACGCGCCATGGACGGTGGTGCTCAACAACGACAAGAAGCGCGGCCGGCTCGCCGTGCTGCGCGCGGTGCTGCACGCCATCGCCTATGACGGCAAGGACGACAAGGCCATCGGCGCCGTGGACGAGCGCCTCGTCATGAGCCCCGAACGGTTCCTCGCGGAGAAGGCGGACCGGTGAATGGCCGGTCATGATATTTTTGATAGTTGACAACCTATATAAATATCATAATTTGATCATTGACCAACACAGGAGGAGACCGTGTCCAAATATGAACCGCTTACGGAATTCCTGAAGCAGAGCGGGCAGGCCAGCATTCGACTCAGCTTTTCGCAGATCGAGGAAATCCTCGGTTTTCCGCTGCCGGCGTCGAAGCAATACGCAGCATGGTGGAGCAATAGCGCAACGAACAACACGATGACCAAGGCGTGGCTCAAGGCCGGGTACAAGGCAGGCCAGGTCGATGTCGCCCATCATGCCATCACGTTCCGCACCGATGCCCCGCCCGAGCCCCCCGGGGCCAGCCCCCGCAGCGCATTGTTCGGCAGCATGAAAGGAACGACGTTCCTTTCGCCGGATGTCGATCTCGCCGCGCCGATGGAGGCCGCCTGGACCGTGGCGCTGGATAGCACCGAGAACGTCATCGTGGCCCACGAGGCTCAGAAGCTGGCGGCGCAGCCAAACCTCAACACCTCGCAGAAGATACGCGCGCTGGCCAGGCTCGGCCTGCCCCGGGCCGAGATCGCGCGGCTCCTGGGCAAGCGGTACCAGCATGTGAGAAACGTCCTCGTCGCCGAACAGGCCAAGGCCGACTGATGGCGGCTTCGCTCATTCTCGATACGTGCGCCGCCATCTGGATCGTGGAGGACGAGCCGATTTCCTCGGAGGCCACCCGCGAGATCAACGCGGCGGCCGCCGCGGGGCGGCCCATCTATCTGGGCCTGTTTACGGCGTGGGAGCGGGCAATGCTCGCCGCCAAAGGCAAACTTACCTCGCCGCTATCACCCAAGACCTGGTTCGACAAGCTGACGCAGCGCCCCGAGATAGCGGTGGCCGATCTCACGTCCGATATTCTGGTGGAGTCCTGCTTCCTGCCCGGGGGGATACACGGCGATCCGGCCGACCGAATCCTCATAGCGACCGCGCGGGCGCTAGACCTTACGATCGTCACGCGTGACCGGCAGATCCTCGCTTATGCGCAGAACGGTCACGTCCGCGCCCTTGCCTGCTGAAGGGCGGCCGGGGCCGCGCTTGCTTCGTCAGCCGTCGCACGAGCCGGTGAAGGCGCGGTCGTCGACGGGGGTGATGTCGGCGGCGGGGGTTGCGTCGGTGGGCTCCACCGCTTCGACGGGCACCATCACCACGGCGCCGCGCGGCTGCTTGGTGTCGCGGGTCGAGGTGGCGGTGGGGCCGCGCGTCGGCTGTCCGGCGCCGAGATCGGCGAGCATGCCGATGAGGCTCTGGTCCTCGGGGCCGCGGGTGCGCACGACGATGCCACGCTGCGTGAAGAAGCTCAGGTCGGTGAGGTCCTTGCCACTCTCGTTGACCACGGCGACGATGCGCTCGGCGCCCTTGTCGGACTCGTTGAGGTCGGCGAGCGGCTGGAACAGCCGGTCGCCATGCGCGAGGTGAGCCTGGCAGAGCAGCGTGATGCCGTAGTCGTGGTCGATATAGAGCACGTTGAGATCGGCGGCCTTGCCCGAGCTGTTGGCGAAATCGACATAGAGCCGGTCGCCGGGGCGGACGATGGGCGTCGCTTCCGGCCGCATCTCGGCGATCGTCTCGCTGCCTGCTTCCTGCAGGCCGAAGCTCAGCGTGAAGTCCTTGGGCTTGAAGGTGCTGACCTGGCTCAGCCGCGACAGCGCCGTGGCGCGGAAGATGGTGACGAGGTTCTGCGACAGGCTGGTGGTGAAGTCGCCGCTGTCAGTCGCGGCGATCTCCATGCCGGCCGAGCGCTTCTGCGGCTTGAGCGAGATGTCGCCGCTGGGCGGCAGCAGCCAGAGCAGCGGCGTGTCGTCGAAGGCCGTCGCATCGGCGGCGGTCTCGACGATGCCGGCGGCCCGGTCGGCCGCGCGCTCGAGGCTCGCCACCTGGCGCTCGGAATAGACGGCGAGGCGCACGTCGGCGAGCGCGCCGGGCTCGACGAGCTGGAGGCGCATCGGCTTGTCGTCATTGGCGAGGATGGCATCGAGCGCCGTATCGATCTCGGCCAGCCGGGCCGGATCGGCACCGGTCGGGTCCGGCCTCGCGACGCGCAGCTCGAACGCATAGGCCTGCTCGACGAGGCGCACATAGGCGCCGGTCGGCACGTCCTTGACGGCGATGAGGGGATGGTCGGCATCGCTCGCCGGCACCAGCTTCGAGCGCAGCTGGTCGCCGCCGGCGACCTCGAGCAGGCCGAGGGCCTCGTCGTTGGACGCCGCGGGATTGGGCAGGAGGAGCAGCTTCGTGCCCTTCGACAGGCCGTGGAGCTGGCCGGCCGAGATGGAGAGCGAGCCGTCGCTGCCGACGACGGTCGGCCACTGGGCAACCTTGGCGACATCGGTCGTGCCGAAGATCGGCGCGTCGAGCTGGCCCTCGAAGAGCGGGGTCGGCTTCAGCATGTTGCCGGCGGCGTAGCTCGACAGCACGGTCTGGGCGAGCTGGCGGTAGGTCATGGCCGGGTTCTGGGCCAGCGCCGAAAAGATGGTGTGGGTAAACACGCCGTAATTCTGCTTGACGGTGCCGCCGTCGGCCAGCGCCACCTCGTAGCCCTTTTCCGGCGTCGTCTCGGTGGACTGGGCGGCGAAGAAGGCCACGAGCCCGCCCAGCGCGCCGTCGCCGGCATCCTCGTAGACCTCGGCGCTGAGCGGCACGGCACGATCGGTCGAGGTCATGGCCACGGTCTGCGTGAAGGCCTCGGGCGGAATGCCGAGATCGGCCGGGTCGATGTCGCGCATCACCATGTCGCCGTCGTCGGGCGCGCCGCGGGTGATGGTGCCCGAATGGCAGGAATCGAAGACCAGCCAGACGAAGGCGCCGGTCTTGCGGATGGCGAGCAGCGCCGCGCCGATCTCGTCGTCGGTGACGACATTGGGCATGAAGGGCTTGCCCTTCTCGGCCATCATCGTATCGGCAGCGAGAAAGATCTCGTCGCGGCCGTCGGCCTCGGCGATGTCATCGAGCGCCGGCTGCTGCGAGCCGTGGCCGGAAAACTGCAGGAAGACGAAATCGTCGGGCCCGACCTTGGCGGCAATGGCGGCGAGCTGGGCGAGGATGTTGTCGTGGGTGGCAAGCTCCAGCCCCTCGCCCGAGCCGAGGGTCACGATATTGTCGGCGCTGAACGGCACCGGGGCGCTGGTCGTGAGGTAGTCGCGCACCAGAACGGCGTCGTTGGCCGGCCCCTTGAGCCAGTATTTCTCGTCGAGATTGGGATAGTCGCTGACCGCCGCGATGAGCGCATAGTTCTCGGCCCGGGCGGGCGTCGCCACCAGCGTGCCGATGAAACATACGGGGGCCAGCGCGAGCAGCAGTTGCATGCGCGTGGCCAGATTGGTCCGTCTGCCGATCATTCGATCCCCCCGAAAGGTGTCCGCTTCATCACTAGGACGGAGGGACTATGGCGGCTTGGCGGCCGAACGCAAGCCACAGCAGGGTGATTTCGGGAGGGCTTAACCACGACGCGGCGGGGGTGTGGCAAAAACCTTGCCGGGCGGCGGCACGGCTGCATAGTGTCGGCACCAACGACATGGAGGACGAGTTGGCCGAACCGATCTTTCCGGTGATCCTGGCCGGTGGGCAGGGCACGCGGCTGTGGCCCCTGTCGCGCGCCTTGCGGCCCAAGCAGTTCCTGCCGCTCACCGGGCCGCTGAGCCTTTTCCAGGAGACGCTGAAGCGGGTGAGCGACGCGCGCTACGGGGCGCCGATCGTCGTCACCAATGCCGATTACCGCTTCCTCGTCGCCGAGCAGGCGCAGGAGCTGGGGATCGAGCTCGCCGGCGTGCTGCTCGAACCGGTGGCGCGCAACACCACGGCGGCCATCGCCGCCGCGGCGGCGTTCGCGGCGCAGCGGGCCGGCGCCGAAGCGCTGATCCATGTGCTCGCCTCCGACCACAAGCTCACGGCGGATGACGATTACTGGCGCTCGGTGGACCTGGCGGCGGCAGTGGCGGGCACCGGCGAGCTCGTCACCTTCGGCATCACGCCGACCGGGCCGGCGACCGGCTACGGCTATATCGAGGCGGGCGCGGCGCGCGGCGACGGCAGCTACGAGGTCAGGCGCTTCGTCGAAAAGCCCGACCACGACACGGCAGTCGCCATGCTGGCCGCCGGCGGCTTCTACTGGAACTCGGGCATGTTCATGCTGGCGGCCGGGAGCTTCCTCGACGAATGCCGGGCGCTGGCACCAGAGAGCCACGCGGCGGCGGTGGCGGCGGTCGAGAAGGCGCGCGTCGACCTCGACTTCATCCGCCTCGACGAAGCCAGCTTCGCCGAGGCGCCGAGCATCTCGGTGGACTATGCCATCTTCGAGAAGTCGGCGCGCGTGGCCCTGATCCCGGTCAGCTATCCATGGAGCGACCTCGGAAGCTGGGACGCGGTGTGGACGGTTTCCGACAAGGACGACGACCAGAACGCCGTGCGCGGGCCGGCGACGCTCAGCAGCACGCACAAGTCGTTGGTGCTCAGCGAGAAGGCGCATGTCGCGGTCGACGGCATGGACGACGTGGTGGTGATCGCCACCGAGGACGCCGTGTTCGTCGGGCGCCTGTCGGAGGCGCAGAGGGTCGGCGCGCTGGTCAAGACGCTGCAGGCGGCGCCCGAGACGCATATGCTGACCGAAATCCATCGCACCGCCTACCGGCCGTGGGGCGGCTATTCGTCGGTGCTCAACGGCGCGCGCTTCCAGGTGAAGAAGCTCTTCGTCAAGCCGGGCAAGAAGCTCAGCCTGCAAAAACACCACCACCGCGCCGAGCACTGGATCGTCGTTTCCGGCACCGCCGAGGTGACCATCGACGGCAAGGTGACGATGCTGAGCGAGAACGAATCCATCTACCTGCCGCTCGGCTGCGTGCACCGGCTGGCCAACCCCGGCAAGATCCTGCTCGAGCTGATCGAGGTGCAGACCGGCTCGTATCTGGGCGAGGACGACATCATCCGCATCGAGGACGAGTTCGGCCGGGCGTGAGGGGGATTTCACGCGCTCGCCTCGCAGCCCGTCATTCCCGCGCCGGCGGGAACCCAGGCTGAGTCTGAGGACGTCCGTGAAGCCGGTCTGGATTCCTGCCGGCGCGGGGAATGACAAAGTGGGTGGGGGCGAGGCGCTGCCACATTCCACGCGTCGTCCCGGAAGGGCTTGACGCGGCGACATAGTGTGCTAGTTATGTAGCACACTACATCGGACGACCCATGACCTCCTTCAACGAAACCCAGCCGATCTTCGTCCAGATCCGCCAGAGGATTGCCAGCATGATCCTGAGTGAAACCGCGAAGGCGGGGGAAGCCCTGCCGTCGGTGCGCTCCATCGCCGCCGATCTCAGCGTCAACCCGCTCACCGTGACGCGCGCCTATGACGCGCTGGTCGAACTCGGCGTGGTGGAGAGCCGGCGCGGCATGGGCATGTTCGTCGCCGCAGGCGGCCGGGAGAAGCTTCTCGCCCATGAGCGCACGACCTTCCTCGACACGGAATGGCCGCGCATCAAGGCGCAGATCGCCGCCCTCGGGCTCGACCTCGAAACCCTGCTGAAGGACGAGCGGACATGAGCAACGCCATCGTCACGGTCCGCAACCTCAAGAAGCAGTTCGGGCGCACCGAAATCCTGCACGGGCTCGACTTCGAGATTCCCGCCGGCCGCATCTACGGGCTCATCGGCCACAATGGCGCGGGCAAGACCACGACGCTCAACGCCATGCTGGGGCTGACCTCGTATGAGGGGAGCGTCCAGGTGCTGGGCGAGGACCCCTACCGGCACCGCGCCCGGCTGATGCGCGACGTCGCCTTCATCTCGGACGTCGCCAGCCTGCCGCGCTTCCTCAAGGTGCGCGAGCTGTTCCGCATGCTCTCCGACATCCACCCGAACTTCTCGGCCGACAAGGCGCACAGATTCCTCGAGGGCACCGAGGTGAAGACCGGGGCGCTGATCGCCAATCTGTCCAAGGGCATGCTGGCGCAACTGCACCTCGCCGTGGTGCTGGCCATCGACGCCAGGCTGCTGGTGCTCGACGAGCCGACGCTGGGGCTCGACATCACCTATCGCAAGCGCTTCTTCCGGCGCATCCTCGAAGACTACATGACGGCAGAGCGCACGCTGCTCATCACCACCCACCAGGTGGACGAGATCGAGTTCATGCTGACCGACATCATGTTCATCCGCGACGGCGCGCTGCTGCTGCACATGCCGATGGAGGAGGTGCCGCAGCGCTTTGCGCAACTGGTGACGACGGCCGACAGGGCCGAGGCGGCGCGGGCGCTGCGCCCGGTGTTCGCCGAGACGCGCTTCGGGCAGACGGTGATGGTCTATGACGGCGCCGACCGCGCCGCGCTGGAGCCGCTCGGCAGCGTCACCACCCCGACCCTGTCCGATCTCTTCGTGGCACTGATGAGCCGCGACAGCGGAGTGACCCAATGACCGCCCTCACCTCCTGGCGGGCGCTGCTCGTCCGCGAATATATCGAGCATCGCATCGCGTTCCTGTGGGCGCCGCTCGGCATCCTCGTGCTGCTGGCGCTGTCGGGCGTGTCGGCGCTGAGCTTCAACCGCATCGGGATGCTCGAGGGCTTCGCCCTGCCCGACGCCAGCAAGGTGTTCGAGGTCGGCTATCTCGTCCTGCTGCTGCTGTGGCTCGCCTATCTGGGCGTGGCGCTGTTCTTCTATTCGGGCGACGCCTTCAGCGCCGACCGGCGCAACAACGCGATGTTCTTCTGGAAGTCGATGCCGGTCACCGACCTCAAGATCCTCGCCAGCAAGTATCTCGCCGGCTCGCTGCTGTTTCCGGCCATCATCCTTTGCGTCGGCATGGTGTCGGGGCTGATGTTCTACCTGATGCTGAACGTCGCGCCCCATGTGCTCGCCGGCTTCGCGCTGCTCGACCCCGTCGCGGCGCTCGCGAGCTTCGTGCAGATCACGCTGTTCGCCGCGGTGTTCTACGGGCTGGCCCTCCTGTGGTACGCGCCGCTCATCGCCTGGGTGAGCGGGCTCTCGACGGTCTTCGGGCGCTGGAGCCTGCCGCTCGCCTTCGTCATTCCGGGCCTGCTGGCGGTACTCGAGAACGTCGCCTTCTTCGGACGCGGACCGAATGGCGGCTATGTGTGGAACTATCTCGGCGAGCGCTGGGCGTTCCCCTTCGACAATGCCGACGCGGCGCTGCTGGTGTTCGATACGCGCCCGTTCAGCGCGGCGACGTTCACCGGGCGGCTTGTGGCCGATATCGACTGGACGCAGATGGGGATCGGGCTGGTGTTCGCCGCCGCCGTCATCTGGCTGGCCAGCGAATACCGGCGCCGGCGCCTCAACTGATGCGGAAGAGCGAACGCTGCCTTCGCTGCGGCTGAACCCCGCGGCATGGTCCGGCGGGCCATGCCGACCTATATCAGGGGCCCGTCGTCATGGAGGCGCAGATGATCTTTCCCGTCGAATCCCAGGCCAGCGTGCGTTCGGCGCCCGTGCTGCCGCTCAGCACCCGCCTCGGGCCGGTGCATATCGCGGTGACCAATCGCGACAAGGCGCTGGTGATCTGGCGCAACGTCGTCGGGCTCGAGCTCATCGCCGAGGACGGCAACGCGCTGCATCTGGGCGTCGACGGACGCGTGCTGATCGTCCTCGAGACGGGCGCGACCCGGCCGGTGGTGCCGCACACGACGGGGCTCTATCACGTCGCCATCCATGTGCCGACGCGGGCCGACCTGGCGCAGCTCGCGGTGCGGGCGCTGCAGCGCGGCGTCAGGATCGCGCCGACGGATCACCTCGTCTCCGAAGCGATCTACCTGTGGGACCTCGACGGCAACGGCATCGAGATCACCTTCGAGACGCCGTGGCGCGGGACGCTGGGCGACCCGGAATCGGGTGCCTACGCGACCACCACGGCGGGTGAGCCGCATTCGGGGCGCGAGCCCATCGACCTCGAGGACCTGCTGGGCGAGCTGGGGCCGACGCCTTCCGTCGCGCCCACCATGCCGGCCGGCACGCGCATCGGCCATGTCCACGTCCATGTGAACGATCTGCGCGACGCCATGGCCTTCTACCGGGACGGACTGGGCTTTGGCGGGCTGTTCCTCATCCGCCAGTTCGGCATGGGCGATGTCGGGCTCGACTACACGCCGCACACCATCGCCTTCAACATCTGGGCCGGGCCGGAGGCGCGGCCGGCGCCGGCCGGCGCCGCGGGGCTGCGCTGGTTCACCATCGTCGTGCCCGACGCGGCGACGCTCGACGGGGTGCGGGCGCGGCTCGAGGCGCATGATTTCGCCTTCGAGGCGATAGACGGCGGCATCGCGGCACGCGACCCCTCCGGCAATCTCGTCAGGATCGTCGTCGCCAGCTAGAGGTCGATGGCCTTGGGGAGCGCCGGCGTGATGTCGCGCGCCAGCTCCTCGGCGCCGAGCAGGCGCAGGACGAGCTCGACGCTTTCCTTGACGATGATGTTGCCTGCGGCGGTCTGAATGGCGGTGTCCTTCATGCCCCGGCGCACGGAAATGACATAGGCGGGGTTGATGAAGACCGGATGGTCGTCGGTGGTGAACTTCACGAGCTGCATGGCGCCTCTCCTTGCATGACTCCTGCCGCGAATCCGTTAACATCGCCGCCATGACAAGCGCCGCCGAAATCCTGAAATTCTGGTTCGAAGACCATGGCCAGGAGGACTGGTTCGGCGCCAGGCCGGAGTTCGACGCGCTGATCGCCGAGCGGTTCGCGGCGACCCATGCGGCCGTCGCGCGCGGCGAGGCGTGGCGCTGGCGCACGACGCCGGACGGGCGGCTGGCCGAGATCATCGTGCTCGACCAGTTCTCGCGGCAATTGTTCCGCGGCCGGCCCGAGGCGTTTGCCAGCGACGCGATGGCGCTGGCCTTGGCGCAGGAGGCGGTGGCCGGCGGCCACCACAATTTCCTGCCGGCGATGCCGCAGCGCATGTTCCTGCTGCTGCCCTACCAGCACGTGGAATCGGCGCTGGTGCAGGCCGAGTCGGTGCGGCTGCACACGGCACTGGGCGTGCCCGACATCCTGAAATTCGCCGAGGGCCATGCCGCGTGCATCAGGCGCTTCGGACGCTTCCCCAAGCGCAATGCGGCGCTGGGGCGGGTGTCGACGCCCGACGAGCTGGCCTATATCGCGACGACCGACGGCATGTTCTGAGGCCGGCGGAACCGGACTTCCGCGCCCGGCATTCGACTCCCGACAAGGAGTCGCAGATGCATCTCAAGGACAGGGTGGCGCTGGTGACCGGCGCGGGTTCGGGCCTCGGCGAGGCGACGGCGCTGGCATTGGCCGAGGCGGGCGCCGACCTTGTGCTGCTCGGCCGCACGCGCGACGAGCTGGAAGCCGTCGGCCGCCGCATCGCGGCCAAGGGGCGGCAGGCGCTGGTGCTGGTCGCCGACATCGCGGACGCGGCCGCGATGGCGACGGCGTTCGAGAGCATGGCCGCGCGCTTCGGCCGGCTCGATTTCGTTTTCGCCAATGCCGGGGTGAACGGCACCTGGGCGCCCATCGACGAGCTCAAGCCGGAGGAATGGGACGAGACGATCCGCATCAACCTGCGCGGCACCTTCCTGACGCTGCACTTCGCCGTGCCGCTGATGAAGGCCCGAGGCGGCGCGATCGCCATCACCTCGTCGATCAACGGCACACGCACCTTCACCACGGCCGGCGCCTCGGCCTATGCGACGAGCAAGGCGGGGCAACTGGCGCTGGGCCAGATGCTGGCGCTGGAGCTCGCGCAGCATCGCATCCGCGTCAACGTCATCTGCCCCGGCGCCATCGAAAGCGAGATCGACGCGAGCACCGAAAAGCGCGAGACGGAGGCGGCCGAGGTGCCGGCCGAATATCCCGAGGGCACGGTGCCGCTGACCGGCGGCGAACCGGGCGAGGCGGCCGACGTGGCGAAGCTGTGCGTGTTCCTTGCCAGCGACGACAGCCGCCATATCAGCGGCACGCCGATCTGGATCGACGGGGCGCAGTCGCTGCTGGTCTAGAGCTTGTCGTGCGGGACCAAGGCGCCCTTGTGGGCGATGACGCGGGCGGCGAGCGCGTGGGCGCGGGCCGCCGCCTCGGGCGGCGCGACGCCCTGGGCGCGGGCGGCGAGATAGGCGCCGTTGAAACTGTCGCCGGCGCCGGTCGGATCGACGCTGACGGCACCCGGCTGCGGCGCGACGCTGGCGCTGCCGCCGCGCCAGGCCACATGGGCCGGCTCGCCGCCGTTCTTCACCACCACCTCCTCGGCACCCCAGTCGAGATAGCGCGCAGCCACGGCCTCGGGCGAGGCGTCGCCGAACAGCGCCTGCTCGTCGGGAAAGGTCGGCAGCACCACGTCGGCGACGATGGCGGCAACGGCGATGGTCGAGGCCATCACCGCCGGCGAGGTCCACAGCACCGGGCGCTCATTGGGGTCGAAGGCGATGCGGGCGCCGGCCTCGCGGGCGCCGTGCAGGGCCTTGAGCAGCCGGCCGCGCGCGCGGGGCGCGAGGATGCCGAGGCTGATGCCGGAAAAATAGGCGATGGTGGCGCCAGCGAAAGCCGCCGCGAGGCCGGCCGGGTCCTCGGCGAGGAGCCTGGCCGCCGACTGGCCGCGCCAGTAGGTGAAATGGCGGTCGCCCCCGGCCTGATGGATGAGGTAGAGGCCGGGGCGGCGGTTCTCGACCTTGAGGATGTGGCCGATACCGATGCCGTTGGCGGCGAAGAACTCGACCATCTGCTGGGAGTAGAGATCGTCGCCGAGCGCCGTGACATAGTCCACCTGCCAGTCGGCGGGAAGGCTGGCGCGCGCGT
>JBDHTK010000041.1:0-16400 GCA_039808625.1 Devosia sp.
AGTCGGCCTCGGCGACCTCGAGAAAGGGCGCGTGGCGGGCCGCGCCGGCGCTGTTCACCAGCACGTCGAAGGGCGCGGGCGCCGCCGCGACGAGCGCGCGCACGGCGGCGACATCGGTGACGTCGCGCGCAACGCCGTCGACGCTGCCGCCGGCCGCCCGCAGGGCGGCCACCGCCTCCTGCAGCCGGTCGGGCCGCCGCGCGACGAGCGTGACCCCGGCCCCGGCCGCCGCCAGCGCCGCGGCGGCGGCGAAGCCGATGCCGCTGGAGCCGCCGGTGACCAGCGCCCGCTTGCCGTCGAGCCGCAGGCTGGGTGTGCGCGGCACCTGCATCGTCACTCCGCCTCGCGCGGGCTGGCGGCGGTGGCATAGGGGATGTTGCGCCCGCCATAGCGGCGGACGCGCAGATTGGCCTGCTCGGCATGGCCGGCGAAGCCTTCGAGCAAGGCGAGGCGCGAGGCGTATTCGCCCACCATCGCCGAGGCCGCGTCGGTCTCGACGACCTGCCAGGTGCAGGTCTTCAAGAACTTGCCCACCCACAGGCCGCCCGTATAGCGCGCCGCCTTGAGCGTGGGCAGGGTATGGTTGGTGCCGATGACCTTGTCGCCATAGGCGACATTGGTGCGCGGGCCGAGGAAGAGCGCGCCGAAATTGGTGAGGTTGTCGCGGAACCACAGGTCGCGATCGGTCATCACCTGCACGTGCTCGGACGCGATGCGATCGGCCTCGGCCAGCATCTCGTCATAGGAGTCGCAGACGATGACTTCGCCGAAATCGGCCCAGCTGCGCCGCGCGATGTCGGCGGTGGGCAGGATGCCGAGCAGGCGCTCGACCTCGGCCAGCGTGTCGCGCGCCAGCGCCTCCGAGGTGGTGATGAGGATGGCGGGACTGGTCGGGCCGTGCTCGGCCTGGCCGAGCAGGTCGGTGGCGCACAGCTCGCCGTCGACGGTGTCGTCGGCGATGAGCAGCGTCTCGGTGGGGCCGGCGAACAGGTCGATGCCGACGCGGCCGTAAAGCTGGCGCTTGGCCTCGGCGACGAAGGCGTTGCCGGGGCCGACGAGCATGTCGACCGGATCGATCGTCGCGGTGCCGAGCGCCATCGCGCCAATGGCCTGGATGCCGCCGAGCACGAGGATCTCGTCGGCGCCGGCCATGTGCTCGGCGGCGACGATCGCCGGGGCGGGCCGGCCGTTGAAGGGCGGCGCGGCGGTGACGACGCGCCGGCAGCCGGCGACCTTGGCGGTGAGCACCGACATATGCGCCGAGGCGAGCAGCGGATATTTGCCGCCCGGCACGTAGCAGCCGACGGCGGCGATGGGGACGTGGCGATGGCCGAGCGTCACGCCGGGGAGCGTCTCGACCGCGAGCTCGGTCATCGTCGCCTTCTGCCGTTCGGCGAAGTTGCGCACCTGGGCCTGCGCGAAGGCGATGTCGGCGAGGTCCTGGTCGGAGAGCTCGGCCATGCAGGCGTCGATCTCGGCCGGCGCGAGGTGGAAATCCGCACGGTCCCAGTTGTCGAAGCGGCGCGACAGCTCGCGCACGGCGTCGTCGCCGCGCCTTTCGATGTCGGCGAGGATCGCCTCCACCGTCGCCCGCACCTCGCGGTCCGCCGCCTGCCGCGCCGCGGCGGGCCGGCTCTGCTTCAGCCATCTGGCCATTGGTCACTCGTCCTGTTGCTGATCCGTGGTGGCCGCGCGGCGGCGATGGGCGAGCAGGCCCATCAGCCGGCGGTCGCGCCAGGCGCCGCGTGCGGCGAGTTTTTCGCGCGGCAGCTGCGCGCGCCGCTCCGCCTCGACCCGCGCGATCAGGTCGTCGCCCCAGGGCTGCGGCGCGGTGCGCTGCTGCGCGATGCGGTGATAGAGCGGCCCCAGCCGCCGCGCATAGTCGGCAACGCCGCCGGGCGCATTGAGGTCGATGGTCTCGAACGGGCCCATGAACGCCCAGCGCAGGCCGAGGCCGTCGCGCACGGTGCGGTCGATGTCCTCGGCGCTCGCATAGCCTTCCGCGAACAGCGCCCAGGCCTCGTTGAGCAGCGCCCCCTGCAGGCGGTTGAGCACGAAGCCGTCGATCTCGCGATTGACGGTGACGACGCTCTGGCCGACCTGCTGCATCAGCGTGCGGGCGCGCGCGAGCGTGTCCGGCGCCGTCCACGGCGCGGGCACGAGCTCCACCACCGGCACCAGATGCGGCGGGTTCACCGGATGGACGATGAGGAAGCGGTCGCGCGCGGCGAGGCTTTCGGTGAAGTGCGAGGCCGGAATGCCCGAGCTCGAGCTGCCGACGATGGCCTGCGGCGGCAGGAGCGCCGCGATCTCGGCGGCGATGGCCGTCTTGACGTCGAGCCGCTCGAACACGGATTCCTGCACATAGTCGCATTCCGCCAGCGCCGCGGCCAGCGCGGAATGGATGGTGATGCGCGCCGCAATGGCCTCCGGCGCCTCGCGCAGCAGGCCGGCATCGGCCATGTCGCGCAGGGAGGCACTCACCTCGCGCGGCACGGTGGCCCGGATGTCCGGGCTGGCGTCGAAGACCGCGACCTCGAGCCCCGCCTGGGCGAAGACGATGGCCCAGCCACGGCCGACCAGCCCGGCCCCGACAATGGCGATGCGTGGCGCGGACATGACCTATCCCTTCACGGCGCCGGAGGTGAGGCCGGCGACGATGTAGCGCTGCGCGGTGAAGAACAGGACCATCACCGGCAGCATGGTGAGCGTGATGTAGGCAAGAATGAGGTTCCAATCGGTCGAGTACTCGCCCTGGTAGACCATGATGCCCAGCGGCCAGGGATAGAGCTCGGTGCTGTTGAGCACCACCAGCGGAATGAGGAAGGCGTTCCAGCTGTGGACGAAGGCGATGATGCCGGTGGTGGCGAGGATGGGCCGGCACAGCGGCAGGACGATGTGCCAGAAGAAGCCGAAATAGCCGGTGCCGTCGATGAAGCTCGCATCGCGCAGGTCCTCCGGCAGGCCGCGGAAGAAGTTGCGGCACAGCAGGATGCTCATGGCGAGGCCGAACGCGGTCTGCGGCAGGATCACGGCCCAGTAGGTGTCGAGCAGGCCGAGGTCGCGCACCTTGATGAACAGCGGCAGCACGGCGGTCGCCGCCGGGAACATCAGCCCGAGCGTGAGATAGGCGAGCAGGAACGCGCTGCCGAAGAACTTCACCTGGGCGAAGACGAAGGCCGCCATCGCCGAGCAGGCGACGGTGAGGACCACGGTGGCGATGGCGATGACGAAGGAATTGCCCAGCATGCGCCAGTAGCGGCTGCCCGCGAGGATGTTCCAGTAGTTCTCCCACTGCCAGACGGCCGGCAGGCCGAAGGGGTTGGTGCGCAACTCGCCCAGCTCCTTGAAGCCGCCGATGACGGTGACGACGAGCGGCAGCAGCACGAAGGCGGCGACGAGGGCAAGAATGGCGTAGCGCAGGGGCGCCGGCCAGTCGAGCGGCGAGCGGGCGGCGTAATCAGTCATCGCGCATCACCGTGCGCTTGTAGCCGAAGGCAAAGGCGACGCAGATGAGGAACAGGACGACGCCGACGGCGGAGCCGAAGCCGAAGCGCGTGCGCGTGATGCCGAAATTGTAGAGGTAGGTGACGAGGGTCTGCGTGCTGTCGGAGGGGCCGCCGCCGGTCATCGGCATGATGACGTCGAACAGCTGCAACGCCCCGACCACCGAAAAGAAGATGGACAGGCGGATGGTCGGCGCCAGCATGGGCAGCGTGATGGCCGTGAACAGCCGCCAGCCGCCGGCGCCGTCGATGCGGGCGGCCTCGTAGAGCGAGCGGTCGATCTGCTGCAGGCCGGCGATGAACAGGATCATGTGCAGGCCGAAATACTTCCACACGATCACGACGAGGATGGCGTAGATGGCGAAATTCGGATCGGCGAGCACATAGACGGGGTCGAGCCCGAGCCAGCCGACCATGTTGGCGACGACGCCGTAGTCGCCGTCATAGATGAAGCGCCAGATCAGCCCGGCCGTCACCTCGGCCAGCACATAGGGCAGGAAGAAGATCAGCCGGAAGGTGTTGGTCAGCGGCTCGCGGTCGGCGAGCATGGTCGCGACCAGCAGCGCCAGCGGCATCTGCACCAGCAGCGACACGAGGATGATGAGGCCGTTATTGGTGATGGCGAGGCGGAACGCCCGGTTGGCGAAAAGCTGGGCGTAGTTCTGGAAGGCCACGAACTTTTCCGGCACGCCGAAGCCGTTCCAGTTGAACAGCGAGTAATAGGCCGCATCGGCGATCGGCAGCGCCACGAAGACGGTGAAGAGCAGCAGCGCCGGCGGCAGGAAGACGAGGGCCAGCAGCAGCGTGTCGCGCCGCATGAACCGCCCCCGGCCGGCGCGCGCGAGCGCCGGCGTCGAAGGCGCGGTGGCGGCGTAGTCAGTGGTCATGCGATCCTCGATACTGGCAGCGGCACCCTTCGCGGATGCCGCTGTCATGCCCCTTCGGCAAGCAGGAGGCGAGCCTACTGCTCCATCGCGTAGGCGTCTTGTACAGCCTGCGCACCTTCCTCCGGAGTCATATTGCCGGCGGCGATCTCGACGGAAATGTCGTTGACCACGGCGCCCACCGAGGAGCCGAGCGCCTGATCGTAGAAATTCTGGTGGTAGGTCGAGTTGGAGAGATTCTGCGCAATGACCTGGTGGATGGGATTGGCCAGGTCGCCGTCGAGCCCCTTGACCGCCGGGATGTAGAAGGAGTTCTCCGCGGCCGGCCGCTGGTTGTCGGCCTGCATGAAGAATTCGAGGAATTTCGGGGCGAGCGGCGAGGCGCCCTCGGTCACCAGCCAGCCATTGATGCCGCCCAGCGTCGCCGTCGGCTCATCGACGCCGTCCGGCACGGTGGGGATCGGCGCGAGCCCGAGCCGATCCAGCGGAATGCCGACGCCATCGGCGGCATTGGCCTTCATGCCGTTGAGCACGAAATCGGCGATCAGCATCATGGCGCCCTTGCCGTCGCCCAGCATGCCGGCGGCCGCCGCATATTTCGTCGCCATGTAGCCCGGCTGGAACGGCTCGGTGGCCACCAGTTGCTGCAGCAATTCGCCGGCGCGCACGAAGGGCGCGGACGCGAAGCCGTCGCCCTCCTGCGCCAGCGCCGCCTTGAAGGCCTCGCTGCCGCCGGCGCGCAGCGACAGGCTGGACCAGTAGAACATCATCGGCCATTTGTCGGCGCCGCCGACGAGCAGCGGCGTGATGCCCTTCTGCTTGAGCGTCGCGATGCCGGCGAGGAACCCGTCCCAGGTGGAAAGGGAGGCCGGATCGACGCCGCCCTGCTCCAGCAGGTCCTTGTTGTAGAACAGGCCGACCTGGGTCATGCGGAACGGTACGCCGTAGATCCGGTCGTCCACCTTGAAGGCGTCGAGGGCGGCCGGCTTGATGGTGTCGGCAAAGCCGGGATCGAGGCTGTCGGTGATGTCGGCGATGACGCCGGCCTCCACCTGCGAGCGCAGCACGCCGCCGGCCCAGCTGTAGATGATGTCCGGCCGGTCGGCCGATTGCAGCATGGTCGTCATCTTCTGCACGAACGACATGTTGTCGAGATATTCGTACTGGATGTCGACGCCCGGATTGGCCGCCTCGAACTTCTTGGCGATGCCTTCCCAGAACTCCTGCACCGCAGGGTTCTGCTCGACATGCACGACGGTAATCACGTCCGCCTGGGCGGCGGCAGCCGTAATCGAGGTGGACAGCGCCAGCGCCGCCAGCAAGGCCTGCAGCTTCATCATTTTCCTCCCGGTGTGATGTTGCTTACATCATTTCACGTCATCAGTGCGCAGTGTGAACTGGAAGCTGCACCCTGTCAATGGGTGTGCATCACGGCCCATGGATTCTCATCATATGTTTGTTTTATCTATGTAAATCTGCGATCCTGGCTCCTGCCTAGGTGGTGAAATGAGCTCTTGCATGTGCTTTCATTTTCCATCATTAAATAGCCAAACGAACGTCTTTGGGAGGCCGCGATGCCAGAATCCTTCATTTCGACCCAGGCCTTTCCGTTCATGCAGCGGGCCACGCAAGCGGGACGGGAGTGGCCGGACGGACTGGAGGCGGCCCTCGCGCAGGCGCAGAGCGCCGGCCTCAATGGCTGGGAGCCGATCGTGCGGACGCCGGACCAGGTGGAAACGATCGCCGCCGCCGCCCGCCGGCACGGGCTCGACATGCCGTCGCTCTATGTCGGCGGCATCCTGCATGAGCGCGGCGACGGCCAGAAGACGTTCGACACCATGCTGGCCATCGCCGGCCGGGCGGTGGACTGGGGCACGCGCTACGTCGTCATCAACCCCAACCCGATCGACTGGGCGGCCAAGACCAACAAGACCGATGCGCAACTGACGGTCCAGCGCGAGCTGCTGGCCGAGCTGGGGCGGCGCTTCGCGGCGCTGGGACTGAAGCTCTGCTACCATACGCACGATGCGGAAATGCGGGCCTCGGCCCGCGAATTCCACCACATGCTGACGGCGACCGACCCGGCGACGGTGCGCCTCTGCCTCGATCCGCACTGGATCTATCGCGGCGCGGAGAACAGCGAGATCGCGCTGCACGACATCATCACGCATTACGGCGACCGCATCGAGATGGTGCACCTGCGCCAGTCGCAGAACGGCATCTGGGACGAGACGGTGGGGGCCGGCGATCTCGACTACGAGAGGCTCGCGGCGCGCCTCGCCAGCCTCAACCTCGCGCCGCTGCTCGTCCTGGAGCGGGCGCTCGAGGAGGGCACGCCCAATGCGCTGGGCGACGTCGAGGCGCATCGGCGGAGCGCCGCCTATGCCCGCCAGGTGTTTGCCCCCGGCCGGCCCCTCGCGGCGTGAGGCAGCCATGACCCGTATCCATATCATCGGCGCCGGCTTCATCGGCCGGGCCCATGCCGAGGCGGCGCGCCTGCTCGGCGCCGAGATCGCCGTCGCCGACCCCAGCGAGGCGGCGCGCCACGCCTTCCTCGAGAAGTTTCCCGGCACGCCGGCCTTCGCCAGCGCCGAGGCGATGCTGGCGACGCCGGCCGCGGCGGACGACGTGGTCGTCATCGCCACGCCGCCGATCAGCCACGCGCCGCTCGCGCAGCAGGCCTTCGCGACGGGCCGGCACGTGCTTTCGGACAAGCCGCTCGGCTTCAACCTCGACGACGGCCGGGCGATGCTCGCGGCGGCACGCGCCGCGGGCCGCCGGCTCGGCGATGCGAGCAACCGCTTCCTCGGCTATGCCAGCACGGAGCGCGCCCGGCAGATCGCCGGCGGCACGGCGCTGGGCCGGATCTACCACGCCACCATCTGCCATCGCCGCGCCCGCATGCGCAGCGGAATCGAATACCAGCCGGAGTCGCGCTGGTTCCTCGACAGCAGCAAGAGCGGCGGCGGCGTGATGATGGACTGGGGGGTCTACGACCTCACCACCTTCTTTCACGTGCTGGAGCCCAGGCGCGTCGAGATCGTGCAGGCCTGGATGCGCCAGCCGCCGACCGGCGCCGACCCGCGGGACGTGCCCTTCGACGTCGAGACTCACGTCGGCGCCACCCTCCGGCTCACCACGCCGGCCGGCGACAGCGTCGTCGTCGACTATGAGCGGGCCAGCGCCAGCCAGGGCGCCGAGCGCATGATCATGGAAATCGACGGCATGGCAGGCTCCGTCCGGTGGGACTGGATTCCCTGGCTCAAGGAGGGCAAGGCCGATGTCGCGCTGCGCCGCGACGAGGGCGGCAAGGCCGTCGAGACGGCCGAGACCTTCGAGCTGAGCGGCGAGCAGCCGTTCCACCACCGCCCGCTCAACTATTTCGTGCGCGCCCTGCGCGGCGAGTCCGTCCCGGCCCTGCTCGATGCACGGGCGCTGTTCGGCTTCGCGGTGGTGCGCGGCATCTACGCGGTGGCGCGCACCGGCCAGCCCGTCAGCGTCGACATGGCGCAGATCTGATCAGACCGGCGGGATATTCTCGCGGAAGATCGCCTGCACGCGGATCGGCGGCAGCTTCGGCAGCGGCTCGCCGCGGGCCGCGTGCGTCAGGTAGTCGATGGCGTCGCGCGCCTCGACCCGGGGATTCTGGTCGATCACCACGTCCATGATGCGCTGCAGCAGGAACTGCCGCGAATAGTCCGTGAGCTCGTGGCCGATGAACACGACCTTGCCGGCGCGCCCGGTTTCCACCAGCGCCTGCGCGATGCCGCGATTGCCGCCGCCAATGGAGTAGATGCCGGCGAGATCGGGGTAGCGCTGCAGCAGGGCGACCGCTTCCTGGCGCATCGCCTCGACATTGTCGCGCACCTCGCGCATGGCCACGATCTCGAGGCGGGATTCCTCGGAAAGCACGTGGCGGAAGCCCATCTCGCGCTCCTCATGGCCGCGATAGGCGAGGCTGCCGGCGAAGACCGCGACCTTGCCGGTGTCGGTGCGCAGCAGGCGCGACAGCAACTGGCCGGCGAGGCGGCCGGCGCCGCGATTGTCGATGCCGACATAGCCGATGCAGGGCACGTTGGTCAGATCGGAGATGAGGTTCAGCACCGGCACGCCGGATTCGGCGAGCCGGCGGATGGCCTCGCGCACCTCGGGCACGTCGACGGCGACGAGCCCGAGCCCCTCGGACTTGCCGCGCAGCGCGAGAATCTGCGCCGCCAGCTCGGCGGGGCGCGAGCGGTCGAAATAGCCGATGCGGGGCGTCGCCGGGATGCGCGAGACGTCGGCGGAGGCCTGCAGATGGCCGGTCAGCAGGTTGATGAAGCTGCTCTCGCCCTCGGGCAGGAGGAAGTTGAGCAGCACCGGCGCCGGCCGGGGCACCTCGCCCGCCTCGATATAGCCGGCGGCGGCGGCGGCGCGCAGCACCTGCTCGCGCGTGCGATCGCGGACCTTGCCGCGGCGATTGAGCACGCGGTCCACCGTCGTCACGCTGACGCCCGCCATTTCGGCGATCGTATTGATCGTTGCCCGCACGCCGCTACCTCGTCACGCGATGACGGATAATGGCGGGTTCGGCGTCATGTCAACTCAGCGCCGCCGGCGGCGGCCTCACCGAAGCGCCGACAAGGCGGCGGCGGCGAGCGCCGCGCCGCGCCGCACGCCCGCGCCAGCTACACCGTGAGCACGCCGGGGCCGTGCGCGAGCGAGCCGTGCCGGATGGCCCTGTACGAAGGTGCCCCACCCGATCTTTCCGCTGGACCGGCCGGCCCGGACGACGATCACCAACGGCCTCTCGGGCACGCTGAAATACGAGATCGAGTGCATCGCGGTCGGCCCGCAGGCCTAGGTCGTCGCTCGCGACGCAGGCGCTGATATGAGCGTCGGGTCGCCCTCGCCCGCCGCCCAGGCCGTGACGGCGGCGGCAGGGCGCTCGCCGGTGACGGCCGCCGCCGCGCCCTCGCCCATCAGCGGGCCGAACTTGAAGCCGTGGCCCGAACAGGCGCTGAGCAGCCAGCCGGCGCCGCCGACGGGCCGGCTGATGAAGCGCGCGTCGGCGGTGACCGAGTAGTAGCACGCCTTGCGCTCGAGGATGGCGTAGTCGCCGAAGCGCGCATAGGCACGTGCCGCGGCATCGAGCAGCCGGGCCATGTCGAGGTCGGTGCCGGCGCGGCCGTCATCGGGGTCGCCGCGATAGGTGTAGAGGTCGTCGGCGATCTTGAGCCGCGTGTTGCGGCGCGGCGGCAAGGTGTAGCAGCCCCCGGCGGGCCGCATGTCGACGAGCACCGGCGCTTCGGCCCAGGCCGCGGCGAGATCGACAGGCGGCGCGAGGTAGACCGCCCCCTGCCGGGACGGCCGGATCTCGGCCGGCGGTAGATCGAGCAGGCGGTTGACCCAGGCGCCGGCGGCGACCACCAGCCGGTCGCCGGCAAAGCTGCGCCCGCCGACGGTAAGGCGGGCATGCTCGGGATCGACGGCGTCGACGCGGGTGTTGGCGTGCAGCACGACGCCGCTGGCGGCCAGCCTGACGACGAGATCGAGCAGGATGCGCGCCGGGAACAGCATGCCGGAGCCCTCGGCGCGGTAGCCGGCGACGAGCCCGTCCTGCGCCACCATCGGCAGGCGGCGCTCGATCTCGCGCGGCGTCAGGTCCTCGTGGGCGAAGCCGAGCGCGTCGAGCGAGGCGGTGCTGGCGGCGGCCCAGTCGGGCACCTCGTCGTAGAACATGTAGACGGTGCCGCACGGATCGTAATGGCGCGTGCCGAGCCAGGCCCACAGCGCCTCCCAGCGGGCGAAGGCGGCCGGCATCATCGCCGCATAGCCGGCGAGCGTGCCATAGGCATGGCGGATGATGCGATGCTCGTCATAGGACGAACCGCTGGGGTTGGGCAGCGGCCCCTGCTCGAAAAGCTCGACCTCGTAGCCGCGCGTCACGAGGCTCCACGCCGCGGACAAGCCGGCAATGCCGCCGCCGACGACCAGAATGCGCCCATTTGCCATAGGAGGCTCCGCTAGATCAGTGCGGCGAGGGCGTCGAGGGCCCGCGCGATGTCGTTCTCGTCGTTGTAGACATGGCAGGAGAGGCGGATGCGCCCGTCGCCGCCCCAGACGAGGACGCCGCGGCGGCGCAAGGCCGCCTCCAGCTCCTCCGACTTGCCGGTGGCAAAGCAGATATTGCCGGCGCGCGCCCTGGGCTCACCCGGCGTGGTCACGTCGAGGCCGAGGCGGGTGAGCCCGTCGAGCAGCATGGCGCCGAGGCCGATGGCGTGGGCCTCGACCTGTGCGGGGGACAGGGCCAGCAGCCGCTCGAGCGCGCCATTGAGGATGTAGGCGCTGATGAAGGCGTGGTTGCCGGGCTCGAAGCGCTCGCCCCCGGCCTTCAGCCGATAGCCGGCGCGGCGGCTCCACTCCGGCTCCTCGACCACCGAATGCCAGCCGACGGCGCTGGGCGCGAGCTCCGGCCAGCGCTGCGAATTGACATAGAAGACGCCGACGCCATGCGTCGCGAGCAGCCATTTGTAGGCACAGGAAACGACCACGTCGCAGAGCTCGCCGGCCACCGGCACCACGCCCAGCGCATGCGACGCATCGACGACGAGGCGCGCGCCGTGCCGGTCGGCCAGCGCCCGCAGCGCGGCGAGATCCTGGCGCGCCCCGGTCAGATAGCTCACATGGCTCACGGCGATGGCGCGCGTGCGCGAGTCGATCGCCGCGGCGTAGTCGGCAAGCGTCGGCACGATGCCGTCGCCGACCTGGCGCACCTCGACCGGCGCGCCGGGCAGCGCCTGCCAGACATGGATCAGCGAGGGAAACTCGCTGCGCGCCATGACGACGTTGTCGCCGGGCCGCCAGTCGATGCCGCTGGCCACGGCATGCAGGCCCGCCCCGGCATTGAGCAGCAGCGCCACGTCGTCGCCGGCGACGCCGAGCAGGCGGCCGAGGCCGGCGCGCACGTCGCTGACGACATCATACATGCGCTCGCGACCGGGCATGCCGACGCCCTTGTCGAACAGAAAGCGCCCGGCCGCGCCGAGATGGCTCGCCAGTACCGGCGCTTCGCCGCCGGCGGCGAGATGGGCGACCTGCTCGATGCCGATGAATTCCGACTTGGCGATAAGGGGCGCCATGATTGCTAGACTCTCGAGATGGAGCTGAGGAACTGCCTGGTGCGCTCGTTCTTCGGGTTGGCGAGCATTTCGGCGGGCGGCGCATCCTCGACGATGCGCCCCTCGTTCATGAAGATCATGCGGGTGCCGACATCGCGCGCAAAGCCGATCTCGTGGGTGACGACGAGCATGGTGCGGCCCTCGCGCGCTAGGGTCTCCATCACTTCGAGCACGTCGCCCACCGTCTCGGGATCGAGGGCCGAGGTCGGCTCGTCGAACATGAGCAGGCTGGGGCGCGTCGCGAGCGCGCGGGCAATGGCGACGCGCTGCTGCTCGCCGCCCGAAAGCTGGCCGGGATAGGCATCGGCGCGATGGTCGAGCCGGACCTTGCGGAAGAGCTCGCGCGCCCGCTCCTCGGCGGCGGCGCGGGCCTCGCCCTGCACCTTGATGGGCACCAGCGTGACGTTCTGCAGCGCGGTAAGGTGCGGGTAGAGGTTGAAATTCTGAAAGATCATTCCAATACGGCGGCGGATGCCGGTGATGCTGCGCGCGTGCGCATCAACCACCTGCCCCTCGAAGACTATGCGGCCGCCCTGGATTTCCTCGAGGCCGTTGACGCAGCGCAGCAGCGTCGACTTGCCGGTGCCGCTGGGCCCGACGAAGCAGATGACTTCGCCCGGCTGCACATCGAGGCTCAGACCGTCGATGATGGTGCGCGGGCCGAAACGCTTGACGACGTTCTCGAACTTGAGGATCGGGCCGGCGGCGGGCGCGGCGTTTTGAATCTCAGGCAATGTGGAACCTCCTCTCGAGCGCCGAGCCGGCGAGCGAGATCGAGTAGTTGATGATGAAGTAGAGCACGGCGACGATGGCGAGCACCTGCAGGTTCTGGCCGGTGGCGTCGCGCACCAGCAGTCCCGCCTTGGCCAGCTCGACATAGCCGATGATGGCGGCAAGCGAGGAATCCTTCAGCACCATGATGTAGACGCCCACCGAGGGCGGTACGATGACGCGGACGGCCTGGGGCAGGATGACATATTGCCAGCGCTGGCGCGCCGTCATGCCGGCGGCGCGCGAGGCCTCCCACTGGCCGCGCGGCACGCTCTCGATGCCGGCCCGGATGACCTCCGTCATCATGGCGCTGGCGCTGAGCGTCAGCGACAGCGTGGCGGCGACGAAGGGCGACAGATCGACCTTCAGCACCAGCGCCAGCCCATAGTACGAAAAGAACAGCAGGACGAGGATGGGGATGGAGCGGAAGGTCTCGACATAGACGAGGCCGAGGAGGCGCAGCACCCGGCTCCGCGACAGCCGCATCAGGGCGACGAGCGCGCCGATCACGGCGCCGAGCAGCAGGCCGAGCCAGCTGATCCAGATGGTGGTCAGCGCACCGTTGAGGAAATAGCCCGAATATTGAAGCAGGTTGGAGCTCATTGGCGCATCGCCTTTTCGAGGCGCCCGAACAGCAGCTTGCCGGTGATGACGCGCAGCAGGTTGATGCCCTGGCAGAGCACGAGATAGGCGATGGCCACGACGACGAAGGCCTCGAAATAGCGGAACGAGGCCGAGCCGGCCGTCCCCATCCAGGCGGTCAGCTCCCCGACGGTGACGACCGAGGCGAGAGAGGAGCCGATGACGATGGCGATCAGCTGGTTGCCGAGCGGGGCATAGATGGTGCGCAGGATCTGCGGCAGCACCACGAAGCGCAGCGTCTGCGCGCCGGTCAGGCCCTGGGAGGCCGCCGCCTCGAACTGGCCGCGTGGCAGCGCGATGAGGCCGGAGCGGAAAATCTCGATCATGTAGGCGGTGCTGTTGAGCGTCAGCGCGATGAGCGCGGCGTAGTAGCCGTCGAGGCGCATGCCGAGCGCGGGCAGCGAAAAGAAGACGAGGTAGAGCACGATGAGCAGCGGAATGTTGCGCATCGCCTCGACGTAGAAGCCGAGCAGGAAGCGTACCGGCCAGAGCCGGCTGCGCCGCAGCAGGGCGCCGAAAATGCCGACCACGCCGCTGACGAGGGCGGTCAGCAGCGACAGGCTCAAGGTCATCCACATCGCTTCGGGCAGGGCCGAGAGATAGGGCAGGATGGCCTGCATGCTGAAGGTGTACATCGGCATCAATCCTCAAATCGCCACGGCGACCTGGCCGGAGGATGCCGCGGCGCGTACGCCGCGGCAACACGGGGGGGAGTGGCCGGCCCGGCGGTGCGGGCCGGCGGCAGGGCTCAGTAGGACGCCTGGATCGGCGGCAGGTCGTAGCCGAACCACTTGTTGAACACGCGGTTGTTCTCGCCGGTGCTGTTGAACTGCTCGACCCAGGTGTTCACCACGCGATACCAGTCGAACTGGCCGGCCGGCAGGCCGATCGAGATGTCCTCGCGCGAGTACATGCCCGGCAGCGCCTTGTACTGGTCGCCATGCTCCTTGAGCAGGCCGGCCGTATAGAGATTGTCCTGCGACATGGCGTCGGTCTGGTTGGACTGCAGCGCCAGCAGCGTGTCGTTGACGTTGTCGAAGCGCGAGATGGTGGCGTTCGGCGCGGCCTGCGGCACGCTGGTCTCGGCGGTGCCGCCGCGGGTGATGCCGATCTTGATCTCGGGCTTGTCGAGGTCGGCGACGGTCTGCAGGTCGTCGCGGTTGGCCTGCACCACGAACTGCATGCCGACGACGAGGTAGGGATCGGTGAAGGCGATGACCTTCGAGCGCTCCACCGTGCGCGTGAAGTTGGCGATGGTCAGATCGGCCTTGCCGCTCTGCAGCGACACGACGCGGCCCGGAATGTCGGTGATGATGAATTCCGGCTTGACGCCCAGCGCCGCCGCCAGCTGGTTGGCGATGTCGATGTCGTAGCCTTCCGGCTCGCCGCTCGGATTGATCGAGCTGTAGGGAGCGTTGCCGCCGATGATGGCGATGCGCACGGTGCCGCGCTCGATCACCTGGTTCAGGACGTTGTCCTGCGCGAGCGCCGGCACCACAGCCGCAAGCGATGCGGCAAGGCCGATGGCCGCGGCGACGCCACCGAAGCGTCCCATGATTGTCTTCAACATATCTAGTCCTCCTTGCAGACGGTTGATGAAGTCCGCCCCCGCCGCTGCCGGTCAGGGACGCACCATGACCATCCCTTCGATCTCGACGCTGATGCCGAACGGCAGCGAGCTCATGCCCACGGCGGAGCGGGCGTGCCGCCCCGCTTCGCCGAAGACATCGGCAATGAAGTCGGAGCAGCCGTCGATCACCTTGGGATGATCCTGGAAGTCGGGGCCGGCATGCACGAAACCGAGCAGCCGGACGAAGCGGGCGATACGATTGAGGTCGCCGGTCGCCCGATGCAGGACGGCCAGCAGATTGATGCCGACGAGGCGCGCGTGCTGGCGCGCCTCGGCCACGGAGATGTCGACGGCGACGCGTCCCTGGTGCATGCTGCCATCGGCCCGCACGGGCCCCTGCCCGGACAGGAAGATGAACTCGCCAACCCATACGTGCGGATCGAAGCTGCCCACCGGGACGGGCGGCTCGGGCAGCACCACGCCGAGGCTTTCGAGGCGGCGATAGACGTTCAGCGTTGACACCATTTCTTCCGTAATTATAGAAGATGATATGCAGTTACGTAATAGGCGTAGGAGGACCCCTCCGCTGAGTCAAGCGATTCACGACGACGTGCCGCGCCGGCCACGCGTCAACGGCATCGACAGGGCCTTCGAGATTCTCGATTTCCTCCTCGCGCATGGGCAGCCGGCGCGCTGTGCGGAGATCGCGCGCGGCACCGGCATGCCGGTCTCGACCTCGTACCAGATCGTCGAGCGGCTGCTTGGCCACCAGGTGCTGACCGGCGATGTCGACGGCATGATCGCGCTGGGGCCGCGCCTCGCGCAGTACGGGCGCGGCTATCGGCAGACGACGCCGCTGCTCAAGGTGGCGAGCGACGAGATGGCGCGCCTCGCCCAGGAGGTGGGGGAGTCGGTGCAGATCTGCGGGCGCGCCGACAACGAAATGGTGGTGCTGGCCATGGAGTCCGGCCCGGGCCTGTTCGCCGTCACCTCGCAGGTGGGCACGCATGTGCCGATCAACTGGACCGCCTCGGGCCTGCTGCTCACCGGCCATATGGACGAGGCGGAGCGGCTGGAGCTCTACCGCGAGGCGTCCGTGCCCTCGCCGACCGGCGAGGCGGAGACCGACCCGCACAGGCTGTCGCGCGCCTCGGCCCGCGCCTTCGCCGAGCGGCTCGCCGTACAGGTCAACGGCGCCGATTTCGGCGTCGCCTGTGTCGCCGCCCCGATCATCGACGACCGCGGCCAGTGCGTTGCGACCATCAGCATCGTCGTGCCGGGCATCAAGGCAAGGCTGCCCGAGCTCAAGCGGGCCGTGCGGCAGGCCGCCCGCACCATCGAAGCGCGGATCGGCTGGGACAGCCTGCCGCTCGAACCCGGAGAAGTCGTTGCCTGAAGCTGTGGCGGGGCCGCGCCCCGATATGTGGCGCTATCGCGAATTCCTCCCGCTGCTGCCGGCCGACGCCGCGCCGGTGACGCTGGGCGAAGGCGGCACGCCGCTGGTGCCGAGCACGCTGTTCGACGACATCGCGCTCTACCTCAAGGACGAGACGCGCAACCCCACCGGCTCACACAAGGACCGGGCGCTGGCGCTGGCCGCGACGCATGCGCGGCACATCGGCGCCACCACGATGATCGTGGTGTCGGCGGGCTCGACGGGCATTTCCAATGCCGCCTACGCGACGCGCGCCGGGCTAAAGGGCCTCGCGGTCGTCAGTGCCGGCGTGCCGGCCGCGCGCCTCGCGCCGCTGCGCCTGCTCGGCTCGCGCATCGTCAGCGTCGAGGCGCCCATCGACCGGCTGTTCGGCGCGGTGGACGCGATCGCGCGGCGCACGGGCCTCTACCACTCCTCGACCATGCGGCGGGT
>JBDHTK010000042.1:0-16244 GCA_039808625.1 Devosia sp.
CTCATGCTCATGTACTGGATGGCCCATATGGACTTTCCCTACATCAGCGACGTGAACAGCCTGCTGGTCGACGACCACATCATCTACGCCCTGGTCCTCGGCCTGCTGATCGCCACGCGGGCCGGGCACTATTTCGGGCTCGACGGCTGGGCGGCCGGCCTCGCGCCGGTGCGGCGCAACAAGTGGCTCGGCTGGGCCACGGCCTGACTTCTCGTCCGCCCGCGCGCCGCTGTCCGTGCGCCTTTCGCGGGGCTTGCGCGGCAGTGGGGATTGGGGGTTAGTGCGGGCGGACGAAGGAGTTTGGGATGAATCTGATCCAGTACCTGAAGAGCGACGGCAAGCGGGCCGTCGGGGCCATCGAAGGCAACAAGGCGCATGCAGTGCGCGGCGCCACCAGCGTCTACGCGCTGGCGCTGAAGGCGGCCGCCGATGGCATCAAGCTCAAGGCGCTGGTGAAGCAGAAGGGGCTGGGCCGAGCGATCGACCCGGCGGCGATTCTCGCCGAGGGGCGCATGCTGCCGCCCATCGACCATCCCGATCCGGCACATCTCCTGGTCACCGGCACGGGGCTCACGCATCTGGGCTCGGCGTCGACGCGCGACGCCATGCACAAGGTCGAGAGCGCCGCGGCGGAAGCGCCGCTCACCGATTCGATGAAGATGTTCCGCATGGGCCTCGAGGGCGGCAAGCCGAAGAAGGGCGAGGTCGGCGTGCAGCCGGAATGGTTCTACAAGGGCAATGGCCACGCGGTGGCGGCGCCGGGCGCGCCCATCCCCTCGCCGGCCTTCGCCAGGGATGCGGGCGAGGAGCCCGAAATCGCCGGCATCTACGTCATCGGCAAGGACGGCACGCCGTACCGGCTCGGCTTCGCGCTCGGCAACGAGTTCTCGGACCACGTCACCGAGCGGGTGAACTATCTGTTCCTCGCCCATTCCAAGCTGCGCTGGTGCTCGTTCGGGCCGGAGCTGCGGCTGGGCGAACTGCCGCGCCATATCGAGGGCGTCTCGCGCATCCGGCGCGGCGACAAGGTGGTATGGGAAAAGCCGTTCCTCTCCGGCGAGGACAATATGAGCCACACCATCGCCAATCTCGAGTACCACCATTTCAAGTACAGGCTGTTCCGCCAGCCCGGCGACGTGCATGTGCACATGTTCGGCACCGCCACGCTGAGCTTTGCCGATGGCGTATCGACCGAGCCGGGCGACGTGTTCGAGATTGCGGAAGCGCAGTTCGGGCTGCCGCTCACCAATGAAGTGGCCTGGGACAAGCCCGAGAAGGTGCGCATCAAGGGGCTGTGAGATGTTCGGACTGATCGGGCGAATACGGGCGGTGCCGGGCCAGCGCGCGGCGCTGGCCGAAATCCTCGTACCGGATGCCGGCGGCATGCCCGGCTGCCTCAGCTACATCGTCGCCGAGGATGCGGCCGACGACGACGTGCTGTGGGTCACCGAAGTGTGGGTGGATGAAGCGGCGCATCGGGCCTCGCTCAGCCTCGACAGCGTCAAGGCCGCCATTGCCAGGGGGCGGCCGCTGATCGCGGGCTTCGACTCGCAGACGGCGACGCGGGTGCTGGGCGGCATCGGGCTGGCGGGCGGCGCGTGAGCCTGTTCGCGAGCTGGCAGAGCTGGGCCCTGCTGTCGGCGCTGTTCGCGGCGCTGACGGCAATCTTTGCCAAGATCGGCGTCGAGAACGTCAATTCCGACTTCGCCACCTTCGTGCGCACCATCGTCATCCTCGGCGCCGCGGCGGCGATGGTGACGCTGACCGGCTCGTGGCAGGCGCCGAGCAGCGTCTCGAGCCGCACCTGGGCCTTCCTCGTCCTGTCGGGGCTGGCGACGGGGCTGTCGTGGATCTGCTATTTCCGCGCGCTGCAGATCGGCCAGGCGGCGCAGGTGGCGCCGATCGACAAGCTGAGCGTGGTGCTGGTGGCGGTGATCGCGGCGCTGTTCCTCGGCGAGAAGCTCTCGCCCGTCAACTGGGCCGGTGTGGCGCTGATCGCCGCCGGCGCCGTTCTGGTGGCCGTGCAGATCTGACTTCCCGAACGCGTTTGCGAACCGGAAAAGTCTCACAACTTTTCCTGGAAACGCTCAGTTGGGCTTGCGGTACTGGTAGATGCCGACGTCGATGGAGCCTTCTTCGAAGCCGGCCTCGCAGTAGCTGAGGTAATATACCCATTTGCGGCGGAACTGCTCGTCGAAGCCGAGCGCCTTGACGGCGTGCCAGCGCTCGAGGAAGCGCTCGCGCCAGAGGCGCAGCGTCCTGGCGTAGGACAGGCGGAAATTCTCGACGTTCTCGAGGATGAGGCCGACGCGGCGCGCCTGTTCCTCCATCGCCTTCCTGGTCAGCAGCATGCCGCCGGGGAAGATGTAGCGCTGGATGAAGTCGGGGGTCGAGCGATAGCCCTCGAAGTCGCGCTCGTCGATGGTGATGGCCTGGATGGCGGCGGTGCCGCCCGGCTTCAGCCGGTCGAAGACGGTCTGGAAATAGCTCGGCCAGTGCTCCTCGCCCACCGCCTCGATCATCTCGATGGAGCCGATATGGTCGTATTCGCCGGTGGTGTGGCGATAGTCCTCGAAATGGAAGGTGGCGAGGTTGTCGAGGCCCTGCCGGGCGATGCGCTGCTGGGCGAAGGCCAGTTGCTCGCGGCTCAGCGTGATGCCGTAGACCGAGGCGCCGATGTCGCGTGCCACCACCTCGGCGAAGCCGCCCCAGCCGCAGCCGATCTCGAGCACGCTGTCGCCCGCCTTGACGCCGGCCATGTCGGCGACGCGACGGTATTTCGTGCGCTGGGCGTCCTCGAGGGACTGCTCGGCGGACGCGAACAGCGCCGAGGAATAGGTCATCGAAGGGTCGAGCCACTCGGCATAGAAGGCGTTGCCGAGGTCGTAGTGCTCGGAGATGTTCTCCCTGGCCCCGTCGACCGTGTTGGCGCGGCTCAGGTGATAGGCGAGGTCGGCCGTGGCGCGGCCGAACCAGCCGGCGCCCTTGGGCTGGAACTCGTTGCGGTTCTGCAGGAAATAGCGGAACAGCGCGGTGAGGTCGTCGACCTCCACGTCGCCGCGCATATAGGCGTGCGCGAACCCCACCGTGCCGCGCCGCAGCGTCTCGGGAATCATCGAGAAGTTGCGGATGACGAGGCGCGGGTGCTGGCCGGTGCCGGGCTTGCCGAAGGTACGGGTGCGCCCGTTGGGAAAGGTGATCGTCACCGCCCCCACGCGCGGCCGGCCGATCAGCCGCTCGCCGAACCAGGCGGCGACGGCCGACGACAGGTGGGTCCACACGGTCGGCTGCGCCGGCCTCGCGTCGATCGCAGATTTGTCCATGACGCCTCTGTTCAAAGTTGAAGCCGCCTCGCCCCGGCGGGCAGAAGCGGCTGCCCCTGCCCGGGGAGCAGGCTACCGTTTTATCGCTGTCAGCCGATAATTTAACTGCCGCAAGGCGATATGCAAGACATTGCGCATCGGCAAGGCGCTCAGGCGGCGGGCCGTGCGGCATCGACGACACGCAACTGCACCTCCTCGCGCCCCTGATAGTGGTCGAGTCCGAGTGTGCCCGTGAGGTGCAGCGGGGTGTCGTTGCCGGCCCCCAGCAACCCGGCGCCGAGGGGCGTGCCGGCGGCGCGGAAGGCGATGGCCTTGAGGCGGGCGCCGTCATCGGCGGTGAGGCTGAAGCGGACATGCCCTCCCGTCCCCACGACTTCCGCGAATTTCGCGCGATGGGCGGGAAAGGCGAAGAGCGGCGACGGGTTGCCGGCGCCGAACGGGCCGGCGCGCTCGATGTCGTGGACGAAGTCCACGGTAGCACCGCGGGCGCTCATGGCGGCGTCGATCCTGAGCGCCGTGCGGGTGCGCGCCGCCCCTACCTGCGCCGCGAGGCTCTCGCTCAGATGGGCGCGGAACGGGCCGAGCTGGCCCGGCCTGAGCGTCGCGCCCGCCGCCATCGCGTGGCCGCCGCCGCGCGCAATGGTGCCGGCCTCGACCGCGGCGATCACGGCGCGGCCGAGATCCACGCCGGGCATGGAGCGGCCCGAGCCGATGCCGGTGCCGTCGGGTTGCAGGGCGATGACGAAGACCGGGCGGTCGTAGCGCTCGCGCAGGCGGCCGGCGACGATGCCGATGACGCCGGGATGCCAGTTGGCCGAGGCGAGGACGAGGACGGGCGGGCCTTCGCCGCCGCCGATCTCGGCGTCGGCGGCACGGGCGGCCTCGTCCACCGCGGCAAGCTCGATGCGCTGGCGCTCGATGTTGAGCTCGTTGAGCCGGGCGGCGACGATCAGCGCCTCGTGCTCGTCGTCGAGGGTCAGCAGGCGCGTGCCCAGCGCGGCGTCGCCGATGCGGCCACCGGCATTGATGCGCGGGCCGACGAGATAGCCCAGATGGTAGGCATTGAGCGGCCCGGTGACGCGGGCCGCGAGCGCCAGCGCGGCGATGCCGCGATTGGCGGTGCGCCGGGCCAGCTCCAGCCCGCGCAGCACGAAGGCACGATTGAGGCCGGTGAGCGGAACGACGTCGCACACCGTCGCCAGCGCGACGAGGTCGATGAGCCCCATCAAGTCGGGCTGGGCGGTGTCGCCGCGCTGGCGCAGCAGGCGGTTGGTGGCGACCAGCACCATGAAGGTGACGCCCGCCGCGCAGAGATAGCCGAGCCCCGAAATGTCGTCGGGCCGGTTCGGATTGACCAGCGCATTGGCCTCGGGAAGGTCCTTGTCGCTGAGATGGTGGTCGATGACCAGCACGTCGGCGCCGCGGCGGCGGGCATGGGCGATGGGATCGTCACTGACCGTGCCGCAATCGAGCGTGACGACGAGCGAGGCGCCGTTGTCGATCAGCTTGTCCATCGCCGCGATATTGGGGCCATAGCCCTCGAAGATGCGGTCGGGGATGTAGATTTCGGGCTCGAGCCCGAAATGGCGCAGATAGCGGGCCATGAGCGCGCAGGAGGCGGCACCATCGACGTCGTAGTCGCCGAACAGCGCCACCTTCTCGTTGTCGGTGATGGCGCGCACGAGCCGCTCGGCCAGCCGGTCCATGTCGGCGAGGCTCGAGGGATCGGGCATCAGGTCGCGGATGGTGGGATTGAGATAGGTTTCGGCTGCGTCGAGGCCGACGTCGCGGCCGGCGATGACGCGGGCCACGATCTCGCTGGCGATGCCGCGCTGCGCAATGGCCTGCGCCACGCGGCCCTGCGCCTCATCGAGCCGCTCGACCCAGGAACGCCCGAGAAACGAGCTGCTGACGCTGAGAAAGGGTTCGGGCATGGCTCTCGGACAGGGTTGCTCACGCCATATAGGCGGGACGCCCGGCGCCGGCCAGCCCTGCTCCCCTCAGCGGTGGTGCTCGGCGGCGATCCAGCGCACGGTGCGGCTCCACGAACGCATGACGACGGTCGAGGTGCGCACATGGTCCTTGCGGAAGCGCACGCCGTCGAGGAGGAAGCCGTCGGTGACGCCGGTGGCGGCGAACAGCACGTCGCCCGAGGCGAGTTCGTCGGAGCGGTATTTGCGGTTGGGATCGGTGATGCCCATGCGGCGCGCGCGCTCGCGCTTTTCCTCGTTGTCGAGCAGGAGCCGGCCCTGCATCTGGCCGCCGATGCAGCGCAGCGCCGCCGCGGCCAGAACGCCCTCGGGGGCGCCGCCCGAGCCCATATAGATGTCGATGCCGGTTTCCTCGGTGTTGACGGCGTGGATGATGCCGGCGATGTCGCCGTCGCTCAGGAGCTTGATGGCGCAGCCGGTGGAGCGCAGCTCCTCGAGCAGCGCCGCGTGGCGCGGGCGGTCGAGCATCACCGCCGTCACCTCGTTGACCGGCACGCCCTTGGCGCGGGCCAGCGACTCGATGTTTTGGCGCGGGCTCATGTCGAGATCGACGGTGCCCTCGGGATAGCCGGCGCCGATGGCGATCTTCTGCATGTAGACGTCGGGCGCGTTGAGCAGCCCGCCGCGCTCGGCCATCGCCAGCACGCAGATCGAATCCGGCTGGTTCTTGGCGCATAGGGTCGTGCCTTCGAGCGGATCGACGGCGATGTCCACGGCCGGGCCGCCGCCGCTGCCCACCGCTTCGCCGATGAACAGCATCGGCGCCTCGTCGCGCTCGCCCTCGCCGATGACGATGCGGCCGGCGATGGCGACATGGCCGAGCTCGCTGCGCATGGCCTCGACGGCGGCGCGGTCGGCCGCCTTCTCGTCGCCCTTGCCGCGCCAGGCGGCGGCGGCGATGGCGGCACGCTCGGTGACGCGCACGAGCTCCAGGGTCAGCGCGCGGTGCAGGAGTGGCGAGGCGGAGTCGGGATCGGCGAGCTTCACGGTCAGAGGCTTTCCATGCGGATGAGTTGCGGTTCGCCGACGATGAAGCCGTCGGCCGAGATCAGCGCAAGGGCGTCGCGCACGGACTGCTCGAGCGTCGAATGGGTCAGCAGGACGATGGTGCGGGTGGCGACATCCGTCGGCCCGTCCGTCATCCTGAGGTCGGGTCGCTGGATGACGCTTTCGAGGGAAATTCCTGCCTCGCCCATGCGTGAGGCAATAGCAGCAAACGCGCCGGGAACATCCTTCGCATTTAGTCGGATGTAGTAGCCACCCTCGTGCTCGCGCATCGGCGCCTGGCGATAGGGGGTAAGCTCGGGGCTGGGCACGCCGAGCGGCGGCACGCGGGTGCCGCGGGCGATGTCGAGGATGTCGGAGAGCACCGAGGCGGCGGTGGGCGGACCGCCGGCACCCGGCCCCGCGAGCAGCAGTTCGTGCACGTGGTCGGTTTCGAGCGCCACGGCGTTGAGCACGCCGTCGACCCCTGCGATGGCCGAGGTCTTGGGCACCAGCGTGGGGTGGACGCGCTGCTCGATGCCTTCGGCGGAGCGCTGCGCGATGCCGAGCAGCTTGATCTTGTAGCCGAGGTCGGCGGCGACCTTGATGTCGGCCTGGGTGATCCTGGTGATCCCCTCGACGAAAATCTCGTCGGGCGCGATCTCGCAGCCGAAGGACAGCGACGCGAGGATGGCAAGCTTGTGCGCGGTATCGAAGCCGCCCACGTCGAAGGTGGGGTCGGCCTCCGCATAACCGAGCTTCTGCGCGTCGGCGAGGCATTCCTCGAAGCTGATCCCCTCATTGCCCATGCGGGTGAGGATGTAGTTGCAGGTGCCGTTCATGATGCCGTAGACGCGAGCGACGCGGGCCGAGCCGAGGCCTTCACGGAGCGTCTTGATGACGGGGATGCCGCCGGCTACGGCCGCCTCGAAGCCGAGCTGGGCGTTGTTCTCCTCGGCCAAGCGCGCCAGCGCCACGCCGTGGCGGGCGAGCAGCGCCTTGTTGGCGGTGACGACCGGCCGGCCCATTTCGAGCGCGGCGCGCACGGCGGCGAGCGCCGGCCCGTCCTCGCCCCCCATCAGTTCGACGAACAGGTCGATATTGTCCGATTTGGCGAGGGCCACGGGGTCGTCGAACCACTGCACCCTGGTCGCGTCGATGCCGCGGTCGCGCGAGCGCGAGCGGGCCGAAACGGCGGTGACGACCACTGAGCGGCCGATCTTGCGGGTGAGCTCGGTGGTATCCTTTTGCAGGATGCGCACCAGCGTGCCGCCGACATTGCCGAGGCCGGCGACGCCGATGCGCAGCGGCGCCGCGGCGGGCGCCCCGGCCTGGTCCTGCATGGCCTTGAGGATGCGCGTGCGCGTGTCGCTGCGCGGCTCGCGGCCCTCGCGCAGGTCGAAGACGAAGAGCGGATCGCCGGCGATCTGCCGGCCAAACCGCGTGGCGGTCCAGCCGCGCGCGGCAATGAAGGCCTCCACGGCTTCGCGGAAGGACCGGATATCGGACATGACGCTGCTCCTTACGGGGCAGCGTCATGCTAGGAGTTTGCCTATCCGTCAATAGGCAATTGGCGCTCTAGCGGCCCGCGGCGGTGGCGGCAGCGGCGATCCTCTCGACATAGAGCGGCAGGCCCCAGCGCAGCGACAAGGGCGTCGGCGGCGAGACCGGGCTGATCTCCTCGGGGCTGTTGAGCGAGGCCACGGCCCCCGCGGCCACCTGCGGCGAGCGGGCGATGAGCGGCTGCCCGAGGAATTTCCTGGTCTCGTCCTCGGTCACGAACCAGGTGATGTAGATATCGCTCTTGAAGTCCTGGAAAAGCTCCTGACTGAGGTCGAAGTAGAAGCTGTCGCTGTCCTTGGGGGTCAGTTCCACCACGCTCGGCGCCAGCGTCATGCCGGCGCTCGTCAGGAATTTCAGCCGTGCGTCGTGCTCGGTGAAGATGGTGACATTGGTGTCCTCGCCGCTGATGACGGCGAATGAAACGTCGCCGATCTGAGGGTGGGCGGCGAAGGTGTCGCGGATGAACGCCTCGGTGTCGTCCACCATCTGCTGCGCCTCGCCGGGCTTGCCGATGGCCGCGCCGACGATCAGCACCACGTCCTGCCACGACGTGGCCCACGGCCCGTCGGGATAGGCGACGACAGGCGCGATCTGGCTCAGGCGCTTGTATTCCTCGTCATCGATGCCGGAATAGGCGGCGAGGATAAGGTCGGGGTCGAGCGCGGCGATCTGCTCGGCGGCAATGCCGTCGCCGACCTTGATGATCTCGGGCATCGTCGCGCCCATCTCGTCGAGCGCCTTGCGGGTCCAGGGATGATAGCCGTCGGCATCGCCGCCATAGCTGAAGAACGGCATGCCGACGGGCACGACGCCGAGGGCGATGAGGGCATCTTCCGAAGCCCAGTCCCAGGTCACGATGCGTTTGGGTTCGGACGCGATGGTGGTCTCGCCGAAATAATGCTGGATGGTAACCGGAAAAGCCTGTGCCGAGGCGGCAGAGGCCGTGGCCGCAACAATGAGCGCAGCAGTCAGGAGGCGGTGCAATCTCTTCTCCATGAAGTGAAGAAAAGATGATAAATCGAGTCATATTATTCGACAAGGCAGCAGCGTCCGTCAGCCGGTCGATCTTGCAGGGAATCGACCGGCGGGGCGCTGCGAAGGAAAAACTCAGCCGGCCGTGGCGAGCGGGACGACGTTGCCCTGCCCGGCCCGGCCGGCGGCGAGGAACTTCTTGATGTTGCGGGCGGCCTGGCGAATGCGCTGGTCGTTCTCGACGAGGGCGAGGCGGACATACTGGTCGCCATATTCGCCGAAGCCGACGCCCGGCGCCACAGCGACGCCCGTCTCCTGGATGAGGAGCTTGGCGAACTCCAGCGAGCCCAGATGCGCGTACTGGTCGGGGATCGGCGACCAGACGAACATCGTCGCCTTGGGCGACGGGATTTTCCAGCCGGCGCGCCCAAAGCTCTCGACCATCACGTCGCGGCGGTCGCTGTAGACCTGGCGGACCTCCTCGATGATGGCATCGGTGCCGTTGAGAGCCGAGGCGGCCGCCACCTGGATGGGCGTGAAGGCGCCGTAGTCGAGATAGGATTTCACCCGCGCCAGCGCGGCGATCAGGCGCTCATTGCCGACGGCGAAGCCGACGCGCCAGCCCGGCATGGAGTAGGTCTTCGACATCGAGGTGAACTCGACGGCGATGTCGACGGCGCCGGGCACCTCGAGGACGGAGGGCGGCACCTCGCCGTCGAAATAGATCTCGGCATAGGCGAGGTCGGAGAGGATGAAGATGCTGTGCGCCTTACAATAGGCGACGACCTCCTTGTAGAAGTCGAGGGTCGCCGTGTAGGCGGTCGGATTGGCCGGATAGTTGAGCACCAGCGCGATCGGCTTGGGGATGGAGTGGCGCACGGCGCGGTCGAGCGAGCGCAGGAAGTCCTCGCTCGGCTCGGCCGGCATGGAGCGCACGACGCCGCCGGCCATGATGAAGCCGAAGCTGTGGATCGGATAGGTCGGGTTGGGCACCAGCACCACGTCGCCCGGCGCGGTGATCGCCGCCGCCATGTTGGCGAAGCCCTCCTTGGAGCCGAGGGTGGTGACGACCTGCGTGTCCGGGTTGAGCTTCACGCCGAAACGGCGGCCGTAGTAGCTCGCCTGGGCCTTGCGCAGGCCCGGAATGCCCTTGGACGAGGAATAGCGGTGGGTGCGCGGGTCCTTCACCGTCTCCTTGAGCTTGTCGACGATGTGCTCGGGGGTCGGCATGTCGGGATTGCCCATGCCGAGGTCGATGATGTCGACGCCGCCGGCGCGCAGCCTGGCCTTGATCGGATCGATATGCGCAAAGACGTAGGGCGGCAGGCGGCGGATGCGATGAAAATCTTCGCTCATGGGTGACCTCGAAGTCGGCGATTCCCGCGACGGGCAGCAGTCTCGACGGGAATTGTCGCGCGATTATGGTTTGGGCCGCGTTAAAGGCCCGGCTCGGACGGATCGTTTTCGGCTCTTCGGCGCCTTGCGGCACGGAAGAGCTAGATAGCGAGGGCGCGCGCTGAAACGATCCGGAGCGACATGTGAGGAACCAAAAAGGGCCGGTGCGAGGGATAACCCGCGCACCGGCCCCGTGTAAAGCGGCGCGCGCCTACTCGGCGGGAACCGCCGCCGCGTCGGGATCGAGGATGTCGATGTCCTCGCCGGCATTGTAGCGGTCGAGATCGAGGATGCCCTGCTGCTTGGCGACCAGCGTCGGCACCAGCGCCTGGCCGGTGACGTTGACCGCCGTGCGGCCCATGTCGAGGATCGGGTCGATGGCGAGCAGCAGGCCGACGCCTTCGAGCGGCAGGCCGAGGGTCGACAGGGTCAGCGTCAGCATGACGGTGGCACCGGTGAGGCCGGCCGTGGCCGCCGAGCCGATGACCGACACGAAGACGATCAGCACATAGTGCGTGATGTCGAGCGGGATGCCGTAGAACTGCGCGACGAAGATGGCCGAGATGGCCGGATAGATGGCGGCGCAGCCATCCATCTTGGTGGTGGCGCCGAGCGGCACGGCGAAGGACGCATATTCGCGCGGCACGCCGAGGCTCTGCTCGGTCACGCGCTCGGTGACCGGCAGCGTGCCGATGGACGAGCGGGAGACGAAGGCGAGCTGGGTGGCGGGCCAGACCTTCCGGAAGAAGGTCGCGATGTTGAGCCCGTTGGCGCCCAGCAGCGCCGGATAGACGACGCCGATGACCAGCGCCAGGCCGATATAGATGGCCGCGGCGTACCAACCGAGCTGCGCCAGCGCATCCCAGCCATACTGGGCGACGGCGTTGCCGAGCAGGCCGATGGTGCCGATGGGCGTGAGCCGGATCACCCACCACAGGATCTTGTGGGTGATGGCCAGCAGCGAGCGCGTGAAGGTGATGAAGGGTTCGGCCCTGGGACCGACCTTCAGCGCCGCGACGCCGATGACGATGGAGAGCACGAGCAGTTGCAGCACGTTGAAGCTGATGCTGGTCGTGGCGCCGCCGTCGGCGACGCGCGTCGAGGCCTGGATGCCGAAGATGTTGGCGGGCACGAGGCCCTTGAGGAAGTCGAGCCAGCTCCCGGTCGAGCTCGGCGCCCGCGCCGCCGCATCGGTGACGCCGGTGTGCACGCCCGGCTGGATGATGAGGCCGAGGGCGATGCCGATGACGACGGCGATGAGCGCCGTGATGGCGAACCAAAGCAGTGTCTGCCAGACCAGCTTGGCGGCGTTCTGGAGCTGCTGCAGGTTGGCGATGGAGGCGACGATGGCGGCAAAGATCAGCGGCGGCACGAGCGTGCGCAGCAGCGTCACGAAGATGGAGCCGACCTGCTGCAGCGTCTGCGTCAGCCAGTTGGCGTTGCCGGCGGCGTCGGGGCCGATCTGGCGGGCGACATAGCCGAGGATGAGGCCCACCACCATCGCGGCGAGCACCTGAAAACCGAAACTCTCATAGATTGGACGGTTCTTCTTGTCCGGCCGTCCCGCCGTTGCTGCACTTGCCATTTTCCACTCGCTGAACTGACGCCCGGGACTCGCAACAAGTCGGGGGAAGCCAAGGTGGCGCCTAGTCTATCGGCGGCCGGCGATGGATCGAGTCATGCGATTGCGCGCGGCGCGGCGGAAGCGAAACAGCATTTTGCCGGCGTGGCGACGCTGAGCATGAACGCTCAGCGCCGTGCGGAGCGCCAGCTATAGAGCACGACGACGACAACCGGCACCAGCACGCCCGCGGCGGTCACGCCGAGCAGGACGGCCGGGCTGCCGGTGAGCAGCGCGGCAAGCACGATTGCGAGGCCGCCGGCCACGAAGAGCCAGCCCGCGAGGCGGTGCGTCGCCTGCCAGTTGGCAGGGTCGCGCAGCGTCCACGGCAGGCGCACGCCGACCACGAGGTTGGGCCGGACGCCGGGCAGCACGACCCCGGCGCTGGCGAACAGGATGCCAAGGCCCAGGATCACGAGGCGAACCATGTCGACGTCGTGTCCCATGCCGATCAGCACCGTGGCGACTTCGATAGCGAGGAACAGCGCGAGCACGGCCGGCGTGATGACGCCGATCGCCGTCCGCGCCGCCTCGCCCTGCTCCCGCCCCACGAGGCGTGGCGCCGCCGCCAGGATCGCCACGGTCACCAGCGCGATGAGCGGCAGCACGAACAGCGCCGCGTCGCGGGGCAGGAAACGGTCGGCGGCGCCCGAGATGCCCCAGTGCACGGGCAGGTCGGTACCGGCCGGAATCAGCACCACGCCGGCCAGCGCGGCGCCGATGAGCAGCGCGAAAAGGCCGATGGAGAGCGGCGTCAGGACATCACGCAAGCGCACCGGGGGCTCCCTGGGAAAGGCCGGCGACGAGGGTCGCCCCGGCGATGAGCGCGAAGAGGGCGGTGACGGCCGGCAGGAGGATGGCGATGGTGCGCGTGTGCTTTTCCCGCCGCTCCTCGCTGCCGAAGCGCAGGAAGGCGAAGCACACGCCCCACACCAGCACCGTCGCGACCGGCATCTGGAGCAGCGCCGTGGTGCGCGGCGCCGAGTCGGTGACCGACAGGTCGAAGCCCCAGCGGATGGGCAGCACGGCGTCGGCCGGCACGAGCAGGAAGCCGGCAACGGCCAGCCCCATGACGAGGACGAAGAGCGCGATATTGTGGGGCTGGCGAAGCGGCATGGCGGGTCCGGTCAGGTCGGGGTCATGTGAGGGGCCAGAACAGCGCCAGCGTGGTGACGCCGACGACGAGGGCGAGCAGCGACAGCGGCAGGCCGAGGCGCGAATAGTCGGAGAAGCGGTAGCCGCCCGGCCCCATCACCAGCGTGTTGCACTGGTGGCCGATGGGAGTGAGGAAGTCGCAGCCGGCGCCGATGGCGACGGCCATGAGGAAGGCATCGGGCCTGAGCCCGAGATTGGTCGCGAAGGTGGCGGCGATGGGCGCCATGACCAGCACGGTCGCGGCGTTGTTGAGGAAGGGCGTGACCGCCATCGCGGCAAACATGATGAGGGCCAGCGCGCCAATCGGCGGCAGGCCGGTCGACATGCCCGACAGCACTTGCGCGATGAGGTCGGTGGCGCCGGTGGTGCGCAGGCTGTCGCTCACCGGGATGAGGGCGGCGAGCATGACGAGGATGGGCCCGTCGACCTGGGCGTAGAGCTCGCGCAGCGGCAGCGTGCCGGTCAGCACCATGAGCACGGCCGCAGCGAAGAAGGCGACCGCCACGGGCACGAGACCCACGGCGGTGAGCACCATCGCGGCGCCGAGGATGGCGACCGGCAGCAGCCGGTTGCGCGCCATGCCGAGCTTGAGCTTGCGCTCGGCGAGCGGCAGCAGGTCGAGCAGGCGCAACTGCTCGCCCATCTCGTCAGTGCGGCCTTGCAGGAGCACGACATCGCCGGCTTCGAGGGTGATGTGGCTGAGCCGCTCGGAAAAGCGCTTCTCGCGCCGGGCCACGGCGAGCAGGTTGAGGCCGGTGCGCTCGAACAGGGCGTATTCGCCGGCGGCGCGGCCGATGAGCACCGAGGCGGGGCCGACGATGCATTCGAGCGAGCTCACCTCGCCGGGGCTGCCCGGCTGGCGGTCCGCGGACATGGTGAGGCCGCCCTGCTCCACCGCCTTGTCGAGCGCCTCGGGCTCGCCCTCGAGCAGCAGGCGGTCGCCGAGCTTCAGCGTGGCGTCGGGGAACGGCAGGCGGCGCTTCTTGTTGGGCGACAGGATGGAGGTGACCATGACCTTGCCGCCGCCGAGCTTCTGCAAGTCGCTGACGGTCTTGTCGAGCAGCGCGGAATCCTCGCCGACCGTCGCTTCGGTCGTATAGTTCTTGATGGTCATCGCCTCGCTCACGGCGAGCCCCTCGCGCCGGCGCTCCGGCAGGAGCCAGTAGAACAGCGACAGGAAGGCGATGCCGGCCACGGTGAGCGACACGCCGACCGGCGTGAAGTCGAACATGCCGAAGCTCTGGCCCGTCAGGTCCTCGCGCACCCGGCTGACGATGATGTTGGGCGAGGTGCCGATCTGCGTGATAAGGCCGCCGAGCAGCGCCGCGAACGACATCGGCATGAGGAACATCGAGGGCGAGACGTTGGAGCGGCGGGCGAACTGGAAGGCGATGGGGATCATGATCGCCAGCGCGCCGATATTCTTGACGAAGGCCGAGAGCGCGGCGACGAAAGACACCAGCAGGATGAGCTGCAGGCGCGGCGAGGACAGGTTGGGCGCGAAGCGCTGCAGCGCCATCTCCATGACGCCGGAGCGCGACACGGCGGCGCTCACCACCAGCGCGCTGCCGACGATGATGACGATGTCGTCGGCGAAGCCGGTAAATGCCCTGTCGAACGGCACGATGCCGACGCCGACCGCCACCAGCAGCGAGACGGCGGCCACGACGTCGTAGCGGAAGCGGCCCCAGATGAAGGCCGCCATCATCGCGGCGATGACGGCGAAGGCGAGGATCTGCGGTGTCGTCATAGGGTCTCCCGGACGCGCTAACCTCGCGCACTGGCGGGAGCGCGCCAAGCGGGAAGATTTTTCTTACGCACGGGCAATTTGGCGCATCCAGGCAAACAAAAAGGCCGGGATTGCTCCCGGCCTTGGCATGAATTGTCGAAGAACGTCTCAGCGCTTCGAGAACTGGAAGGAGCGGCGGGCCTTGGCCTTGCCGTACTTCTTGCGCTCGACCACGCGGCTGTCGCGGGTGAGGAAGCCGCCCTTCTTGAGCACGGCGCGCAGCTCGGGCTCATAGTGGGTCAGCGCCTGCGAGATGCCGTGGCGGACGGCGCCGGCCTGGCCGGAGAGGCCGCCGCCGGACACGGTCGCGACGATGTCGTACTGGTCCTTGCGGGCGGCCGCGACGATGGGCTGCTGCAGGATCATCTGGAGCACCGGACGGGCGAAGAAGACGTTGAACTCCTTGCCGTTGACAGTGATCTTGCCGCTGCCCGGCTTCACCCAGACGCGGGCGATGGCGTTCTTGCGCTTGCCGGTGGCATAGGCGCGGCCCTGCGCGTCGAGCTTTTGCACATGCACGGGCGCGGCGGGGGCCGCCGGGGCGGCAGCGGCGGTGCCGAGGTCTTCGAGCGAGTTGATTGTCTCGGCCATCAATCGGCCCTCACGTTCTTCGTGTTCATGGCGGCGACGTCGAGCTTCTCGGGCGACTGGGCCGCATGCGGATGGGTGTCGCCGGCATAGACGCGCAGGTTCTTGAGCTGCTGGCGGCCGAGCGGACCCGAGGGGATCATGCGGCGCACGGCGTTCTCGAGCACGCGCTCGGGAAAGCGGCCCTCGAGGAGCTGGCGCTGCGTGCGGCTCTTGATGCCGCCGGGATGGCCGGTGTGCCAGTGAAAGCGCCGCTGGTCGAGCTTGGCGCCCGTCAGCCGCACCTTGTCGGCGTTGATGACGATGACGTTGTCGCCCATGTCCATATTGGGCGTGAAGGTCGGCAGGTGCTTGCCGCGCAGGCGGAGCGCCACGATGGAAGCGAGGCGCCCCACGACCAGGTCGGTCGCGTCGATCAGCACCCACTTCTTCGTGATGTCACTCGGCTTGGCCGTGTAGGTCGACATCAAAGATCCTCGAATAGATGGCGTTTCCGCCGGTTCCGGTGGCGCGCTGTGTAGCAGGGTTTCATGCGCCGTCAAGCGGACTAAAATAGATCAGTAAAAACAGCATCTTACTGTTTCGGTATTAGAATACCGCGACGCAAACGCCCTCAGGCAGAGGCTTTGCGGGGCGTGATGTCGGCAAGCCAGGCGCAGATGGCGCCGGCGAGCATGAAGGCCAGTGCCTGGTGGCCGATGGCGAGCGGCAGCGGCACGGCGAGCACCAGCGTCGCGATGCCGAGCGCGGCCTGCAGCAGCACGAGCAGGGCGAGGCGCGGCAGCCAGCCCCCTGCCCCGCGCCGCCATACCCACAGCACGCCGACATAGAGCACCAGCACATAGGCAAGGGTGCGGTGGATG
>JBDHTK010000043.1:0-16238 GCA_039808625.1 Devosia sp.
CCTTGGGGCGACCGCTGGGGTCTCCTGAAATCCCTTCGGCCATGAATGGTCGATCAGCGCGCCGTCCAAGAAGAAGTAACGGCTTGCGATCGCGCCGGACGCCCGGCAAACATGGGGCATGTATGCCCATGCCTTGCTGACGCCGGAACAGATGTATCGCGCCGACGCGCTCGCCGTGGCGGCAGGCGTGTCGTCGCTGACGCTGATGGAAAATGCCGGCCGGGCGGTGGCCGAGGAGATCCTGCGCCGTTTCGGCGCACGTCCGACGCTTGTCCTCTGCGGTCCCGGCAACAACGGCGGCGACGGTTTCGTCGTCGCCCGTTATCTGCGCGACTGGGGATGGCCCGTGCGCGTGGCGCTGTGGGGCGAGACGGCGCGGCTCAAGACCGTGCATATCGCCGGCACGGTCGAGACGCTTGCGGCGCAGATCGAGGCGCTGTGCGTGCCAAAGGTCCGGGAAATCCGCAAAACGGGGCGAAATTGAGTTGAATCGGCCTGCCCGATTTGGCAGAAGCGAGGCCACATTCCCCTGGGGCGGGGAGGGGTGTTCCGCGCAAGTTCTGGCCGGCAACCAAACCTTGGTACGTCCCGGGGCCGTCGAAACCTGAGGGACTGTTCCATGACCTTGATACTCTGGGCGATCGTCGTCGCGGGCCTGTTGTCCGTCGTCTACGGCATCGTCACGACGCGCGGGCTGCTCGCGGCCGATGCCGGCACCGCGCGCATGCAGGAAATCTCCGCCGCCGTGCGCGAGGGCGCCTCGGCGTACCTGCGCCGCCAGTACACCACCATCGCCATCGTCGGCGTGGTGATCTTCGTGCTCGCCTGGTGGCTGCTGGGCGTCTATGCGGCGATCGGCTTCCTCATCGGCGCGCTGCTGTCCGGGGCCGCCGGGTTCATCGGCATGAACGTCTCGGTGCGCGCCAATGTGCGCGTCGCGCAGGCGGCCACCAAATCGCTGGCCGGCGGGCTCGACCTGGCCTTCAAGTCGGGCGCGGTGACGGGGCTGCTCGTCGCCGGCCTCGGGCTTTTGGGCGTGGCGCTCTACTTCATCGTGCTCACCGAGTTCCTCGGCTTCGCGCCGACCGGCCGCGTCGTCATCGACGCCCTGGTGGCGCTCGGCTTCGGCGCCTCGCTGATCTCGATCTTCGCGCGGCTGGGCGGCGGCATCTTCACCAAGGGCGCCGACGTGGGCGGCGACATGGTGGGCAAGGTCGAAGCCGGCATCCCCGAGGACGATCCGCGCAACCCGGCCACCATCGCCGACAATGTCGGCGACAATGTCGGCGACTGCGCCGGCATGGCGGCCGACCTGTTCGAGACCTATGTGGTGACGGCGGTCGCCACCATGGTGCTGGCGGCGATCGTTCTGCCCGACGCCTTCAAGCTCGCCGGCATGGTGCTGCCGCTCGCCGTCGGCGGGGCGTGCGTCGTGACCTCGATCATCGGCACCTATTTCGTCCGGCTCGGCGCCTCCAACAACATCATGGGCGCGCTCTACAAGGGCATCATCGCCACCGGCATCCTGTCGCTCGTGGCGCTGCTGCCGGTGCTGTGGTGGGTGTTCGGCGACCTCAACGCGGCGCTCGGCGTCGAGGGCGGCAAGGCGTTCACGCCGTGGTCGCTGTTCTGGTGCGGGGTCGCCGGCCTCGTCATCACCGGCCTCATCATCATCATCACCGAATACTACACCGGCACCGGCAAGCGCCCGGTCAACTCCATCGCCGAGGCCTCGATCACCGGCCACGGCACCAACGTCATCCAGGGCCTCGCCGTGTCGCTCGAGGCGACCGCCCTGCCGGCGCTGGTGATCGTTATCGGCATCATCGTCACCTACAACCTCGCGGGCCTGTTCGGCATCGCCTTCGCCGTCGCCACCATGCTGGCGCTGGCCGGCATGATCGTCGCGCTCGACGCCTTCGGCCCGGTCACCGACAATGCCGGCGGCATCGCCGAAATGGCCGGGCTCGACGCCTCGGTGCGGCACAATACCGACGCGCTCGATGCCGTCGGCAACACCACCAAGGCGGTCACCAAGGGCTATGCCATCGGCTCGGCCGGGCTCGGCGCGCTGGTGCTGTTCGCCGCCTACACGCAGGACCTCATCGAATATTCGCGCGAGGCGACGAGCGGCATCTTCGCCGGGCTGGGCGGACTCAGCTTCTCGCTGGCCGACCCCTATGTCGTCGTCGGCCTCCTGTTCGGCGGCCTGCTCCCCTTCCTCTTCGGCGGCATGTCGATGACGGCGGTGGGCCGGGCGGCGCAGTCGGTGGTGATCGAGGTGCGCCGGCAGTTCAAGGAGAATTCCGGCATCATGGCGGGCACCTCGAAGCCCGACTATGCGCGCGCCGTCGACATCCTCACCAAGGCGGCGATCAAGGAGATGATCATCCCCTCGCTGCTGCCGGTCTTGTCGCCGATCGTCGTCTTCTTCGTCATCTACTGGATCGGCGGCGCCGCGGCCGGCTTCCAGGCGCTCGGCGCCATGCTGATGGGCGTCATCGTCACCGGCCTGTTCGTCGCCATCTCGATGACGGCGGGCGGCGGCGCCTGGGACAACGCCAAGAAGAGCTTCGAGGACGGCTTCGTCGACAGCCACGGCGTCAAGCATTTGAAGGGCTCGGACGCGCACAAGGCGTCGGTCACCGGCGACACCGTCGGCGACCCCTACAAGGACACGGCGGGCCCCGCCGTGAATCCGATGATCAAGATCACCAACATCGTGGCGCTGCTCCTGCTCGCCGTGCTGTTCCACTGGACCGGCGGCGCCGTGTAAGCGCCTGCCCGTCTCCACGCAGCGTAGGCCCGGGCCTCGTCCCGGGCCTTTTTCTTTGCTTGCGTTTTGTCGCCGAAGTGGCAGGCTGGGCGGCCCGTTTCGTGGCTCAAGGAGAAGTGCGATGATGTTCGACGGCGTTGGCTGGCTCGCGGCCATCATTATCGGCGGTCTGGCCGGATGGCTCGCCAAGCTGTTCATGAAGACCGGCACGGGCCTGTTCATGAACATCCTGCTCGGCGTCGTCGGCGCCGTGCTGGCGAGCCTCGTGCTCGGCTTTTTCGGCATCTCGTTCGCCGGCTGGATCGGCTATCTGATCGCGGGCTTCATCGGCGCCTGCATCATCATCGCCATCGGCCGCGCCGTCTCGCGCTGACGGTCGGGGCCCTCGCGCCTGCCGGTGCGCGGGCCCTCGCCGCGCTCAGGCGGCGGTGACGCGCCAGATGGCGTCGCCGACATCGTCGCACAGCAGCAGGCTGCCGTCGGCGCCGAGCCCCGTGCCCACCGGGCGCCCCCAGGCGGAGCGCTCGTCCTCCGACAGGAAGCCGGTGAGGAGGTCCTCGGCCGGGCCGGACGGCCGGCCGTCGGCGAAGGGCACGAAGATCATGCGGTAGCCCGACAGCTTGGAGCGGTTCCACGAGCCGTGCTGGCCGATGGCCATGCCGGCTCCGCGCCCGGGCAGCGTGCCCGCCGGCAGCCAGCACAGGCCCAGCGAGGCGGTGTGCCCGCCCAGCGCGAAATCGGGGGCGATGGCCTGCGCCACCAGCGCGGCGTCCTGCGGCACGCGCTCGTCCACGGTGCCGCCCCAGTAGGAATAGGGCCAGCCGTAGAAGCCGCCCTCCCGCACCGCGGTCAGGTAGTCGGGCGGCGTCTCGTCGCCCAGCCCGTCGCGCTCGTTGACCACCGTCCACAGCGTGCCGGTGGCCGGCTCGACGGCCATGCCCACGGGGTTGCGCAGGCCGGTGGCGAAGACCCGCTGCGTCTCGCTGGCGAGGTCGATGGCGTAGATGCAGGCGCGCCCCTCCTCGGCGGCAAGGCCCTGGTCGGCGATGTTGGTGAGCGAGCCCACGGCGACATAGAGCGTCTTCTGGTCAGGGCTGACGACGAGGTTGCGCGTCCAGTGCCCGTCGGTCTTGTAGGTGGTGAGCCGCCGGCCCGGCGCGCCGATGCGCGTCGCCCCCGGCTCGTAGGGGAAGGCGAAGACGCCGTCGGTATTGCCGACATAGAGCGTGCTGCCGACCAGCGCCATGCCGAAGGGCTGGTTGAGGCCGCTGAGGAAGGTCTCGCGGATCTCGGCGACGCCGTCGCCATCGGCGTCGCGCAGCAGCGTGATGCGGTTGGGGCTCGCGCCCAGCGCGCCGGCGCGGCGCATGGTGGCGTTGACGGCATAGTCGAAGGCGGTGCGCGGCTTGCCGGGCAGCGTCAGCGCCTCGGCGGCGAGCACGTCGCCATTGGGCAGCACCAGCAGCTGGCGCGGATGGGTGAGGCCGGTGGCGAAGGCGTTGACCCTGAGGCCGGGCGCCGGCACCGGCGTGCGGCCGGCCTGCCAGCCCACGGCGGTCGGCATCTTGAGGGTCGGGATGGCCTGCGGCACGGCCTGGGGGATGGCGGGCGCGGCGCCGACGGCCCTGGCGCCGTCCACCGTGTTCCAGCGCCGCATCAGGATCACGGCGGCGCCGATGCCGGCCACCGCGCGCGCCACCAGGCTCGAAACATCCATCGTCTTGCCCCTTTCGTGCCGATCGGCTCTCAATAGGCCGAAGCGCCGGGCGGCGGCAAGCGGTCGGCAACGCCCCGCGGCCGCCGGCCATTGTGGTTCCGGCATGGCAAGGAGGCCAGGATGAACACCGCCAATCTGCAACTCGAGGGGCTCTATCTGGTGCTTGCGGCGCTCAACGAGGCGCTGGTCGAAAAGGGGCTGCTGAGCCGCGACGAGATCGACCGCGCGCTGCGCCTCGCCGAGGAGACGGCGATCGGCGACGACCGGGCGGTCGAGGATCTGAGCCCGGCCAATCGCGACGCCACGGCCTTTCCGGCGCGGCTGCTGGCGCTCGCCAACCGGCGCGGCGACGAGGGCGCGCTGGCGAGCTTCTCCGAGCTGGCGCGGCTCGTGGGTAGCACCAAGGCGCCCTATAACGACCAGCGCTAGATCGGCGCACCGTTCAAGTGAAACGGCGAAACGATCCAAGTTATTGATTTTGTTGCGTTTCCGAACCGGGAAAGTCTGCAGCTTTCCCTGGAAACGCCCTAGGCGCGGTCGAGGAAGTCGCCGAGCCGTTCAAGGCCGGCGGCGAGGCGCGGCAGCGCCACGGCATGGCACCAGCGCAGCCAGCCGGCGCCCTCGGGGCCGAAGGCGGTGCCGGGCGCGAGGCCGAGCCCGGCCCGGTCGACCAGCTGCCGCGCCAGCGCGAGGCTGTCGGTGTAGCCGGCGATGCGGAAGAACACATACATGGCGCCGCCCGCCGCGGGCACCTCGATGCCGGGCAGGGCCGCGAGTCCGCCGACGAGCGCCTCGCGCGAGGCGGCGAGGCGCTGGCGCAGCCGGGCGACCTCCGGCTCGCCCTCGGCCAGCGCGACGGCGCCGGCACGCTGCGTCGGCTCGAACACGCAGGAATTGTTGTATTCGATGAGCTTGCCGAGATCGGCCATGAGCGCGGCGGGGGCGGCGAGCCAGCCGAGGCGCCAGCCCGTCATGCTCCACGCCTTGGAGAAGCTGTTGGCCGAGATGACGCGGTCGCCGGGCTCGGCGCGGGCGATGAAGGAGGGGGCCGAGCGGCGCGCCGGGTCGTAGACCAGCCGCTCATAGACGTCGTCGCTGAGCACCCAGATGCCGTGGCGGCGGCAATGGGCGAGCAGCACCGCCACCTCGTCGTCGGCCAGCATCCAGCCGGTGGGGTTGTTGGGCGAATTGACGATGAAGAGCCGCGTGGCCGGGGTGAGCGCGGCGAGCAGGCGGTCGAGGTCGAGCGCCCAGCGTCCGTCGCGCACGACGAGCGGCACGCGCACCACCTCGGCGCCGAGGATTTTCGGGATCTCCACCACATTGGGCCAGAGCGGGGTCACCGCCACGACGCGGTCGCCGGGCGACAGCAGCAGCTGGCTCGCCAGCATCAGCGCGGCGACGCCCGAGCCGAGCGCGGCGACGCCGTCGGCGGCGAAGGGGCGGGTGTGCAGGCGGCTGAGATAGGCGGCGATGGCCTCGCGCAGATAGGGGCGGCCGAGATTCTGCGAATAGAAGGTCTCGCCGCGCGCGAGCGCGGCGCTGGCGGCGGCGCGGATGAAGGCGGGGGTGGGCTCGTCCGATTCGCCGAACCAGAAGGCGAGGACGTCGTCGCGGCCCATCGCGGCATTGGCGATGGTGCGAATCTCGGAGCTTTGCAGGGCCTGGACGGCGGGGCGGGCGGCGAGGTCGGAAGCGGGGCGAAGCAGATCGTGCGGCATGGCGCTTCTCTACCCGCCGCCGCGCGCGCCGCCAAGCCGGGGCCGTTGGGCCGGACCGTCATTTGCGCACCGGGCCCCGAAATCCGGCCGCTCGCGGCCGGCAACCCGAACCGGGACGACCTCTATTCCGTCCTCTCCGCCGGCCGACGGCGCCGAAGCGCGCCGCATAATTTCCATGCGCCCTGTCGACTCCGGGCGGTCCCGTTCGTCGTGAGGAGGCCAGGCCGCTTGTGTCCCCGCTGCCATAAACTGGCAGCAGGCGGGAGCACAGGCGGCCGCACGGATCGTGATCGGGAGGTGCAAATGAAGGCTTGCCAGACGGCGCCGCGCGGCCTATGTCGCGCGCCCCGGCCCGTTCACATCCTTCTCCTTCATCGTCGTCGGCGTCATGGCGCTTCGCGCCGGGACGGCCGTTCCGGCGTCGCACCACACGCAGCCAAGGCAGGCACAGCATGACCTCCGAGACCTATACGACCACCGCCCCCGGCAGCGACGCGGCGCCGGCCGACCCCTCGCTCGCGGCGCGCAACCGGCTCGTCATCGCCATCCTGCTCGTCTCGACCTTCGTCGTGATGCTCAACGAGACGGCGATGACGGTCGCCATCCCGCAGCTGATGGTGGCCCTCGACGTGCCGGCCAGCGCCGCGCAATGGCTGACCACGGCGTTCCTGCTGACGATGGCGGTGGTCATCCCGATCACCGGCTACCTGCTGCAGCGGCTCAATTCGCGGCCGGTGTTCCTGCTCGCCATGTCGCTGTTCTCGGCCGGCACGGCGGTGGCGGCGCTGTCGCCCAATCTCGAGGTGCTGATCGCCGCGCGCGTCGTGCAGGCCTCGGGCACGGCGATCATGATGCCGCTGCTGATGACCACCATCATGACGCTGGTGCCGCCCGCCGAGCGCGGCAAGATGATGGGCAACATCTCCATCGTCATGTCGGTGGCGCCGGCCATCGGGCCGGTGGCGGCGGGCTTCATCCTCGCCCATCTCGACTGGCGCTTCATCTTCATCATCGTCCTGCCCATCGCGCTCGGCGCGCTCTATCTGGGCCAGCGGCTGATGGCCAATGTCACGACGCCGCGCGCGGCGCCGCTCGACATCGCCTCGGTGCTGCTGTCGGCGCTGGCCTTTGGCGGCGTCGTCTACGGGCTCTCCAATTTCGCCGCCGCCGACGCGCCGGTGCCGGGGTCGTGGGCGCTCGCGGTCGGGCTCGTCACCATGGTGGTGTTCGTCTGGCGCCAGCTGCGCCTGCAGCAGAGCGAGCGGGCGCTGCTCGACCTGCGCACGCTGCGCCAGAAGAACTTCACTGTCTCGATGGTGATGATCTCCATCCTGATGCTCGCCATGTTCGGCACCATCATCCTGCTGCCCATCTACCTGGCAGAAGTTCAAGGCTTCGACGCGCAGGCGACGGGGCTGCTGATGCTGCCGGGGAGCCTGCTGATGGGGCTGCTCGGGCCCATCGTCGGGCGGCTCTACGACCGTATCGGGCCGACGCCGCTGGTGGTGCCGGCGATGGCGGTGGTGACGGCGGTGCTGTGGGCCATGACGCTGCTCGGCGTCGGCACCTGGTGGCCCTTCATCCTCATCGGGCATCTGGTGATGAGCATCGGCTTCGCCTTCCTGTTCGGGCCGCTGTTCACGGCGAGCCTCAGCTCGGTGCCGCCGCAGCTCTATTCGCACGGCTCGGCGCTGCTCGGCTCGGCGCAGCAGGTGGCGGGCGCCGCCGGCGTCGCCATGTTCGTCGCCATCATGTCGGCGCAGCAGCTGGCGCTGGCGAAGGGCGGCGCGGCGCCCGTCGAGGCGCTGGCCGGCGGCATCCGCCTCGCCTTCACGGTGGGCGCCTCGATCGCCATCCCGGCGCTCGTCGCCGCGGCCTTCGTGCGCAAGCCGCCGGCGCAGGAGGGCGGCTGGGGCGGACACTGAGCCCGTCCCTAGAACGTTGATCTAGCCGGCCGCGGCCAGGGCGATGGCGTCGCGCACGACGCGGCGCGCCTCGGCGGCGTCGCCGACATGCGAGATGCGCGCCCATTTGTCGGGCTCGAGGTCCTTGTAGTGGGTGAAGAAGTGCTTCACCCGCTCGACCTGGATGGGCTGCACGTCGCCGACATCGTGCACCGAGTCGTACATGGCGGTGAGCTTGTGGGCCGGCACGGCGAGGATCTTCTCGTCCTGGCCGCCATCGTCCTCCATGAACAGCACGCCGATGGGGCGCACGCGCACGACGCAGCCGGGCACCAGCGGGCGCGAGTTCATGACGAGGACGTCGAGCGGGTCGCCGTCGCCGCACAGCGTATGCGGCACGAAGCCGTAATTGCCGGGATAGCGCATCGGCGTATAGAGGAAGCGGTCGACGAAGAGCGCCCCCGACGCCTTGTCGATCTCGTATTTGATCGGCTCGCCGCCGAGCGGCACCTCGATGATGACGTTGAGCTCGTCGGGCGGGTTGGGGCCGATGGCGATGGCGTCGATGTTCATGCGGGCCGTCCGATGCGGTTGCGCAGGATGGTGCGCTGGCGCGCCGACACGCCGATCAGCTCGGCGATGCGCCACACCATATTGTCCTCGAGCTCGTGATTGTGGCCGTCGGCGAAGACGATCTGCCACATCATGCGGATGATTTCGATGCGCTCGTCTTCCGGCAGCGCGGTGAGGGCCGAGGTGAAGCGGTAGAAATCGACGGCGTCGCGGTCGCGCGCCGCGGCCTCGGCAACGAGCGCCGCCACCTCGGCCGCGTCGAGGTCGTAATGGGCGGCGAGGGCGGCTTCCACCGCGGCGCGCTCCTCGGGCCGGGTAGCGCCGTCGACGGCGGCGAGGTGGACGAGCAGGGCTGCCACGGCGAGGCGCGGGCTGCTGCCGAGGCCGGGCGGGACCGGCTGCGTGAAGAGGCGGGAAATGGCCTCGAACATGAGCGTTTCTCTCCGTATCGCTCCGGGAGATAGGCGCAAGCGCGCGGGCCGGGAAGGCCGCAAGGCGCGTCTCACGACGTGTTGAAGCATTTGCGCCACAGGGATGGAAGGAGTCCGCTTGACTCCGGGGCGGCAGTTGATGTTCTCTCTTTGTTCTCGTTTTGCGTAAACAGGGAGCTCCCCATGCCGGGCAGCAGGCGACACCGGCTCGACGCCCTCGACAGCCTCCGGCACACCCTCGCGCGGCTCGAGACGCGGCCGCTCCTTGCGGCGCCCGTGGCGGCGCCGACGCAGCTCCTCGCCCCGCCTCCCGGCCATGTGCACGAGGTGTGCGCCGACAGTCCCGTGGCGGCCGGCGCGGCGCTGGGCTTTGCCCTGGCGCAGGCGCAGGGGCTGCGGCGCGAGGGGCGGCCGGGGCTCGTCATCGCGCAATTGCGGGGCGAGGCGCAGGAGCTGGGCCTGCCCTATGGCGCGGGCTTTGCCGGCTTCGGGCTCGCGCCCGAGGCGGTGACGCTGATCCGCGCCGAAACCATCGCCGAGCTGCTGTGGGCGCTCGAGGAGGCGCTGGCCTGCCGGGCCGTGGCGGCGGTGATCGCCGAGCTCGCCCGGCCGCACAAGGCGCTCGACTTCACCGCCTCGCGGCGGCTGGCGCTGCGCAGCGCGGCCTCGGGGGGCAGCGTCTTCCTCACCCGCTACGGGCCGGAGCGCACGGCCAGCGCCGCCCGCTATCGCTGGCGCGTGATGCCGCGCCCGAGCCGCCCGGCGCCCTGGGACGCGCGGGCGCCGGGCGGACCGCGCTGGCAGATCACGCTCGAAAAGGGGCGGCTGAGCGCCGCTCCTGCGGACGCGCCCGAGGGTGAAACCTATCTCGTGGACTGGACGGAACATGGCTTCGTCATTGCCGCGCCCGGCGGCAGGAAGCGCCCCCGCTCTGTGGGCGGCGCGGCGCTACCTCGCGCTCTTCCTGCCGCACTGGGCCACCGATTGTCTCAAGCGGGCTGAGCCGGCCCTCGGCGCCTCGCCGCGCCCCCTCGCGCTGTGGGAAAGCCAGCATGGGGCGCTGCGGCTCGTGGCGCTCGACCAGGCGGCGCAGGCGCGGGGCGTCAGGCCCGGCCAGACCGTGGCGGAGGCGCGCGGCCTGCTGCCCGAGCTCGAAACGCGCGCGCTCGACGCGCCGCGCATCGTGCGCCGCTTCGCCGATTTCGCCGACTGGCACAGCAATGCCTCGCCCATCGTCGCCATTCCCGCCGACGGCGCGCCCTGGGGCGAGCTCGTGCTCGACATCACCGGGGTGAGCCACCTGTTCGGCGGCGAAGCGGCGATGCTGGCAAGCCTGGTCGGCCGGCTCGCGGCGCTGGGCTACAGCGTTGCCGGCGGCGTCGCCGCGACGGTGGGGGCGGCCTGGGCGCTGGCGCATTTCGCGCCCGGGCAGTGCCTTGCGACGGGCGCGGAAGCCGAGACGCTCGCGGCGCTGCCGGTCGAGGCGCTGCGGCTCGACATGGCGGCGGCCGGGGCGTTGCGCCAGTTCGGGCTCAGTCGGATCGGCCAGCTCTACGGGCGTGACCGGCGGGCGCTCAAGGCACGCTTCGGGGTGGCGCTGCTCACCCGGCTCGACCAGGCGCTGGGGTATGCCGAGGAAACGCTCACGCCGCGCCAGCCGGTGGCCGAGCACAGCGTGGAACGGCGTTTTGCCGAGCCCATCGGGCTCATCGAGGACGTGCTGGAGACGGCGCGCGACCTCGCCCTGGCGCTGGCGCACCGGCTCGAAGCGGCGGGGCTGGGGGCGCAGAGCTTTCATCTCTACGTCTATCGCGTCGATCATCAGGTGTTGACGCTCACGGTCGGCGCGGCGCGGGCGACGCGCGACGCCGCCCATATCGGGCGGCTGTTTTCCTATCGCGCCGAGCGGCTGGGGGGCGAATACGACGCCGGCTTCGGCATCGACATGATCCGGCTCGCCGCCGACCGGCTGAGCCCGCTCGCCGCCGTGCAGGCGGGTGCCTTCGGCAGCGACGACGGCCTTGCCAGCCTCGCCGGGCTCCATGACCGCCTGAGCAGCCGGCTCGGCGCCGCCGCGGTGCTGCGGGCGCGGCTCGCCAACACCTATGTGCCCGAGCAGATGGTAGTGTTCGAGCCGGCCGGGGCGCCGATGCCGGCCGCCGCCATGCCGCTGGCGCCGCTGCCGGAGGCGCCGCGGCCGCTGCGGCTGCTGCCGCAGCCCGAGCCCATAACCGTCATCGCCGAGGTGCCCGATGCGCCGCCGGCGCGCATGATCTGGCGGCGCGTCGGTTACAGCTTCGTGCGGGCCGCCGGGCCGGAGCGGCTGGGCGCGGAATGGCAGCATGGGCGCGGCCGGCTGGCGCTCACCCTCGACGCCATCGAGGCGGCGGGGACGCCGGAGACGGCGGCGCGCTATTATCGCGAGGGCGCCGAGACGCGCGACTACTACGTCGCCGAGGATGCGGGCGGGCGGCGCTTCTGGCTGTTCCGGCTCGGGCTCAGCGGCTTTACGGAGACGCCGCGCTGGTTCCTGCACGGGGTCTTCGCATGAGCCGCGCGTCTGCCGGCAACGACAACCGACGGCCCGGCGCGGCGCCGGGCTATGTAGAACTCATTTCCACGTCCAATTTCTCGTTCCTTCGTGGCGGCTCGCATCCCGAGGAGCTGGCGCTGACGGCGGCGGGGCTCGGGCTCGGTGGCTGCGGGCTCACCGACCGCAACAGCTTTGCCGGCGTGGTGCGCGCCTATGTGGCGCTGCGCGACGGCGAGGTGCGGCCGCCGCCGGGGTTCCGCGGGCTGGTCGGCACGCGGTTGTGCTTTTCCGACAAGACGCCCGACATCGTCGCCTATCCCACCGACCGGGCGGCCTATGGACGGCTGTGCAAGCTTCTGAGCGAGGCCAACCTGCGCGGCGAAAAGGGCGCGCCGCAGCTCCGGGCGGACGATCTGCTGCGCGGCTTCTCGCACAATGTGGTGCCGATCGAGGCCGAGGACTTCACCCAGGGCCAGCTCTTCATCCTCATCGTCGACGAGAGCGACTGGGCGCTGAGCGAAAGGGTGCTGGCGGCGCTCGCGGCGCGGGCGCCGGGACGGGTCTGGGTCGCCGGCATCTGCCGCTTCGCGGGCAATGACCGGGCGCGGCTCAACCGCCTCGCGGCGCTCGGGCGAGCCCATGGGGCGCCGCTCATCGCCAGCAACGACGTGCTCTATCACGAGCCGGGGCGGCGCGTGCTGCAGGACGTCATCGCCTGCATCCGCACGCATCGCACCCTCGCCGAGGCGGGGCGCTGGCTCGAGCCCCATGCCGAGCGGCACCTCAAGCCGCCGGCCGAGATGGCGCGGCTGTTCCGCGAGCATCCCGAGGCACTCGGCGAGACGCTGCGCTTTGCCGCGCGGATCGGCTTTGCGCTCGACCAGCTCAAATACAACTATCCCACCGAAGCCATCGCCGAGGAGACGACGCAGGACCGGCTCGAGCGGCTGACCTGGGAAGGCGCGGCGCGGCGCTACGATAACGCTGTTCCAGACGCGGTGAAGCGCAGCCTGTGGGCCGAGCTCTGCCTCATCGCCTACAAGGGCTACGCACCCTATTTCCTCACCGTCCACGACATCGTGCAGCACGCCCGCCACGCGCTCAGGATCCTCTGCCAGGGGCGCGGCTCGGCGGCCAATTCGGCGGTGTGCTTCTGCCTCGGCATCACCGAGGTCGATCCGGCCCGGGCCGACCTCGTCTTCGGCCGGTTCCTCTCCACCGAGCGCGACGAGCCGCCCGACATCGACGTCGATTTCGAGCATGAGCGGCGCGAGGAGGTGATGCAGTATGTCTACAGGAAATATGGCGGCAACCACACGGGGCTGACCGCCAATGTCATCACCTATCGCTCGAAGAGCGCGCTGCGCGAGGTGGCCAAGGTGTTCGGCCTGTCGAACGACACCATCGCGGCCATCAACCAGCTGCACTGGGGCTGGGGCGCCACCACGACGCCCAGGGAGATGGCGGCGCTGGGGCTCGACCCGGACGAGCCGACGCTCGCCATGATGCTCGAATGCGCGCGCGCGCTCAGCGGCTTTCCGCGCCATCTGAGCCAGCATGTGGGCGGTTTCGTCATCACCCGAGACGCGCTCGACCGGCTGGTGCCGATCGGCCGCACGGCGATGGACAGCCGCACCATCATCGAATGGAACAAGGACGACATCGACGCGCTCGGCATCCTCAAGGTCGACATCCTGGCGCTCGGCATGCTGAGCTGCCTGCGCCGCGCCTTCGACCTGCTGCGCGTCAATTACGGCGTCGTGCGCGGCATGGCCGAGTTCCTGGCCGAGGCGTACGACACGCCGGAGGCCGCCGCGCCGGTCTACGAGATGACGCATCGCGCCGACACCATCGGCGTGTTCCAGATCGAGAGCCGGGCGCAGATGTCCATGCTGCCGCGGCTCAAGCCGAAGACCTTCTACGATTTCATCATCGAGGTGGCGATCGTCAGGCCCGGCCCCATCCAGGGCGGCATGGTGCATCCTTACCTCAAGCGCCGGCTGAACCGGGAGGAGGTGAGCTATCCCTCGCCCGAGCTGGCGGCCGTGCTCAAGCGCACGCTGGGCGTGCCGCTGTTCCAGGAGCAGGCGATGCAGATCGCCGTGGTCGGCGCCGGCTTTTCCCCCGGCGAGGCCGACCGGCTCAGGCGCTCGATGGCGACCTTCAAGCGCACCGGCGGGGTCGGCGCGTTCCGCGACAAATTCGTCGGCGGCATGCTGGCGCGCGGCTATCCGCAGGATTTCGCCGAGGCCTGCTTCAGGCAGATCGAGGGGTTCGGCTCCTACGGCTTCCCGGAAAGCCACGCGGCGTCCTTTGCGCTGCTCGTCTACATCTCGTGCTGGCTCAAATGCCACTACCCGGACGTCTTCGCCGCGGCGCTGCTCAACAGCCAGCCCATGGGGTTCTACGCGCCGGCGCAGCTCATCCGCGATGCCGAGGAGCATGGCGTCGAGGTGCGGGGCGTGGACGTCAACCGCTCGGATCTGTGGGCCGTGCTCGAGGCGGGGCCGCGCGCCGGGCCGCGCGTCTGGCCGCGGCATGCGGCGCTGCGGCCCCATATCCGCTCGGACAAGGCGATCCGGCTCGGCTTCGCCATGGTCGGCGGCTTGCAGGAGGAGCATGTGGGCGTGCTGATGGCGCGGCGCGGCGCCGGCTACGGCTCGGTGCGCGATCTGTGGCTGCGCACGGGCCTGCCGCTCGCGGTGCTCGAGAAGCTGGCCGAGGCCGACGCGTTCCGCTCCCTCGGGCTCGACCGGCGCAAGGCGCTGTGGGCGGTGCGCGGGCTCAGCGGCACGAGCGGTGCCGAAACGCTGCCGCTGTTTGCCGGCGCCGGGGTGCCGCCGGGCGGCGCCGAGGCCGACCCGCAACTGCCGGTGCTGCGCGGCGGGGAGGACGTCGTCCACGACTACCGGGCGCTGAGCTTTTCGCTCAAGGCGCATCCGGTGAGCTTCCTGCGCCGGCAGCTCACGGCGCGGCGCATCCTCACCTGCGCGGCGCTGGGACGGTGCCGCACCGGCGCGCGGATCGAGGTGGCGGGTCTGGTGCTGGTGCGCCAGCGGCCCGGCACGGCGACCGGCGTGGTGTTCGTGACGCTCGAGGACGAGACCGGCATCGCCAATATCGTCATCTGGAAGGACGCCTTCGAGCGGCACCGGCCGACCATCGTCGCGGCGCGCCTGCTCGCGGTGCGCGGCAAGGTGCAGGTCGAGGGGCTGGTGGTGCATGTCATCGCCGACGGCTTCACCGACCTGACCGGGGCGCTGGTGGCGCTCGGCGCCGGCGCCGACGCCGACGCGGCGGCGGCGCGACAGGTCCATGCGGCGCTGCCGCAGGGGCGCAACTTCAGGTGAGGAGGGCGTCGATCCGTTCGGCCAGCGCCACGTCCTTTGCGGTCAGCCCGCCGGCGTCGTGGGTGGTGAGGGTGATCGTCACCTTGTTGTAGACATTCGTCCATTCGGGATGGTGACCGGCGGCCTCGGCGGCGAGCGCGACGCGCGCCATGAAGCCGAAGGCGGCCGAAAAATCCCGGAATTCGAAGGCGCGGCGGATGGCGTCCGCCGCCGCGTCGTAGTGCCAGTCGGTGCGGCGGGCGAGCGCCGCCCGGCGGTCCTTTTCGGTCAGTCTGGGCATGGGGGTCTCCTCGGGACGGTCCTCGTTGCAACGTCCGGCTCGCTCAATTGGTGCCGGCCGGACCAAGACTTCGTCAACCATCCCGGGCGATAGGGCCACGGAAGAGCCGCAATTGCCGCCTTTGGGGGGCGCCGGGCGGGGGGCGAAATCGGGCATTAACGGCTTTGCGGGCATGATTTGCCGCCAAGCCACGGGTTTTCATGTTCGAGCCTGCCAGCAAATCGATGCCTGCTATCGACTATGTGTCGATGGTGAGGGCCGTCTATGGCGACCGGCGCGCCATGTTCGTCGCGGTGCTGAGCTGTGCCCTGGGCGCCGGCGCCTCGGCCTACAAGACCGGCTCGTGGCCGCTGTGGGCGATCGCGGCGGTGTTCGTGCTCATCGCGCTCGGCCGCTTCGTCAGCATCACCCGCTTCCTCGCCGCCAGGGTCGGGCCGGCCGATGTCGAGGCGGCCGAGAAATGGGAACACCGCGCCACCTTCTGGGCGGCGCTCATGGCGCTCACCAGCGGCGTGTGGTGCGTGTTCAGCTTCCTCGTCGTCGGCGACGCCTTCGCCGAGCTCATCTCGATGACCACCACGGTGGCCTGCATGGTGGGCATCGTGACGCGCAATTACGGGCTCGAGCGCATGCTCGACATCCAGCTCGCGATTGCCGTGGGGCTGCTGTGCGGGAGCCTGCTGTTCAAGGGCGACGGCTATTATCCGCTGCTCGGCGTCCTGCTCTTTCCCATGCTGTTCGGCTTCAAGTTCCTCGCCCGCGACGTGCGCCGCACCATGCTGGGTGCCGTGCATGCGCGGGTCGAGGCGAGCCGGCTCGCGGCCGAGCTCGACACGGCGCTCGACACCATGCATCACGGCCTCGCCATGCTCGATGCGGGCGGGCTCATCACCGTGGTCAACGGCCGTGCCGAGCAGGTGTTCGACAGCTTCGTGCCGGGCAACTGGGCCGGC
>JBDHTK010000044.1:0-16184 GCA_039808625.1 Devosia sp.
GTGTTTCTCGCCAGCCCGCAGACCTCGAGCTACATCACCGGCGAGATCCTGCCCATCATCGGCGGCTATTGAGGGGTGCCGCCCGGGGTGAAACCGGGCGCGGATTCTGGCATAATGGGTGCATGACTGCCGCCGACTCGCCCCTTGCCGCCTTCTCGCACGTGACCGACTGGGTGTTCGATCTCGACAACACCCTCTATCCGCGCGAGTGCAACCTGTTCGCGCAGATCGACGTGCTGATCTCGCGCTACATGGTCGAAATCACCGGCCTGCCCTATGACGAGGCACGGGCGCTGCAGAAGACCTATTACCGCGACCACGGCACCACCCTGCACGGGCTGATGCTGCATTACGGCATCGATCCCGACCATTTCCTCAACACGGTGCATGCCATCGACTATTCCGGCGTGCCGGCGCATCCGGCGCTGGCCGAGACGCTGGCGGCGCTGCCGGGGCGCAAGTTCATCCTCACCAATGGCGATGTCGGCCATGCCCGGCATGTGCTCGAACGGGTCGGCGGCGGCGACGTGTTCACCGACATCTTCGACATCAGGGCGATGAAATACACGCCCAAGCCGCTGCCCGAGGCCTATGCCGAGTTCTTTGCGGCGCACGGCATCGACGCCGGCCGTGCCGCCATGTTCGACGACCTCGAAAAGAACCTGCTGGTGCCGCACGAAACCGGCATGGTGACCGTGCAGGTGGTGGCCGGGGAAGGCTTCGCGCATGAGCAGGTCGAGACCTGGGAGCTCGGCCGCACCAGCGGCGCGCATGTCCACCACGTCACCGACGACCTCGCGGGATTTCTGGGCCGGCTGCTGTAGCAGGGCTGCCGCGGCTGCGCCGCTTGCGCGAGGTCATTCCCGCCGGCGCGGGAATGACAGGCTGAAAGGTTGGGCCTACCCTTGCCCGCGCAACTGCACCTCGGGCAGGTTGTAGTGCCGGCGGACGACGCTCCAGCCGTCCTCGGCGCTGTCGACGACGCTGAACAGGTGCGAATCGTCGGGCGAGATGGTGCCGGCCTCGGCCAGCGCCTCGAAGTTGATGACGCGATTCCAGAACTCCATTCCGAACAGCAGCAGCGGCACGCGCTCCATGCGGCCGGTCTGGATCAGCGTCAGCGTCTCGAAGAACTCGTCGAGCGTGCCGAAACCGCCCGGAAAGATGGCCACGGCACGGGCGCGCAGCAGGAAATGGATCTTGCGCGTCGCGAAATAGTGGAAGTTGAAGCACAGCTCCGGGGTGACGTAGGCGTTGGGCGCCTGCTCGTGCGGCAGCACGATGTTGAAGCCGATGGACGGCGCGCCAACATCGGCGGCGCCGCGATTGCCGGCCTCCATCACCCCCGGCCCGCCGCCCGTCACCACCACATAGTCCTTGAAGCCCAGCGATTCCGACGTCAGCGAGGCATATTGCGCGAAGCGCCGCGCCTCCTCGTAATAGCGGCTGGCGAGCTCGAGATTGCGCTTCTGCGTGTCGTTGCGCGCCGCCCAGGCCGCCTTGCCGGGCTCGGGGATGCGGGCGCCGCCGAACAGCACCACGGTCGAGCGGATGCCGCGCGCGCTGAGCCGCATCTCGGGCTTCAGATATTCGAGCTGGAAGCGCACGCCGCGCGTTTCGTCGAGGGTCAGGAACTCCTCGTCGGTATAGGCGAGGCGGAACGCCGTCGAGGCCGTCTGCGGCGTCTGCGGCGCGCGCTTGATGGCGGCGATGTCCTGCTTGGACGTCCTCAGCGGGGTGTGCCGGCGGCGGCGGCGCGAAGCCATGTCGTTCTCCAGATGCGACAAAAGCCTAGCGGGCCGCAGTTAAGCCCGCGTTGACTCGCGGGCGCCCCCTTGCCATGACGCTGGCCCCAGACCATCCCCCGGAGACCGACATGGCCGACGCCGCGCTCGAACAGACCATCACCGACGCCTGGGAGGCGCGCAGCACCATCAGCCCGGCGACCGGCGGCGCGGTGCGCGAGGCGGTCGAGGCCACGCTCGCCGGGCTCGACGCCGGCACGCTGCGCGTGGCCGAAAGGACCGCGGCCGGCTGGCACGTCAACCAGTGGACCAAGAAGGCGGTGCTGCTGAGCTTCCGGCTCAGCGACAGCGTGGTGATGGAGGGGCCCGGCGGCGCCAACTGGTACGACAAGGTGCCCAGCAAGTTCGCCGGCTGGAGCGAGAACCGCTTCCGCGAGGCGGGCTTTCGCGCCGTGCCCGGGGCCATCGTGCGGCGGGCCGCCCATATCGGCCGCAACGTCGTGCTGATGCCGAGCTTCGTCAATATCGGCGCCCATGTCGACGAGGGCACGATGGTGGACACCTGGGTCACGGTCGGCTCCTGCGCGCAGATCGGCAAGAATGTGCACCTTTCCGGCGGCGTCGGCATCGGCGGCGTGCTGGAGCCGATGCAGGCCGCCCCGACCATCATCGAGGACAATTGCTTCATCGGCGCGCGCTCGGAAATCGTTGAGGGCGTGGTGGTGGGCGAAGGCTCGGTGCTGTCGATGGGCGTGTTCATCGGCGCCTCGACCAGGATCGTCGACCGTGCCACGGGCGAGATCTTCGTCGGCCGCGTGCCGCCCTATTCGGTGGTGGTGCCCGGCAACCTGCCCGGCCGCCCGCTGCCCGACGGCAGCCCCGGCCCCTCGCTCTACTGTGCCGTGATCGTCAAGCGCGTCGACGCGCAGACCCGCTCGAAGACCTCGATCAACGACCTCTTGCGCGACTGAGGCGCCCTGCGCCACAGTCGGCGCCGGGAGGATCGTCCATGTCGAGCGCATTGGAGGGGCCCGAGCGCCGCACCGTCACGCTGGCCGAGCAGGCCAACAGCAGCCGGCTCCGGCGCTCGACCTTCATCGGCCATTCGGCCGGCTATCTCGTGATCTTCGCGCTGGTCGCCGCCGGGCTCGCCTTTGCCGGCTTCACCCGGCCGGTGAGCTATGACGCGGTGTTCGCGGCGGGCGAGCCGCCGCTGGTGCTGCACCTGCCCTATACGGGGCTTCACCCCTATGCGACGCTGGCGCTGGCGGTCATCGCCGCCATCGTGTGGACCGACCTCACGGTGCGCCGCCGGCACGACCGCGGCCGCAGCGGCACCGGCGCCGTCATCTGGCAGATGCTGTTCGTCGCCAGCGTCATCCTCCACGGCTTCGCCGAGGCGCCGGACATCGTCGGCTGGCTCGACGCACTGCTGGTGCTGGGCGGAGCCTACCTCTTCGTCGTGCTGGCGCTGCTGCCCGGCACACGCGGCGCCAACCGCTACGGCCCGCCGCCCGAGCTCGACTGAGGGGGGCCACCGTCGTTCAGTCTGTCATTCCCGCGCAGGCGGGAATGACACGGTGGACGGGCAGCGTTGCAGCCTCACACCTCTGCCGGGACGGCACCGGGTATGAGCGGCCCCCGCTTCCCCGATTCACGCGATTCCACTAAGCTCCGCCGGGTTACGGCCGCGAGGGGCGGTCGACCAGCTCTGCTTGGGGGACAGGCATGAACAATCTCATCCAGAATTTCATCGGCTTCGAAGGGCGGCTCAACCGGCAGCCTTTCTGGATCAGCGCCATCGTCCTGGCGGTGATCAGCATCGTCATCTCGCTCGTCATCCTGCCCATCGTCGGGTTCAGCGTGATGCCGAACATGCCGACCATCGGCGCCGACACCAGCCCCGAGGACATCGCCGCGGCGATCAGCGCGGCGCAGAGCCGGGCCGGCTGGGTCAGCCTCGTCATGTTCCTCATCTTCGCCTATCCGACGGCGGCGATCTCCATCAAGCGCCGGCACGACCGCAACAGCAGCGGGATCGATGTGTGGATCTATCTCGCGCTCGGCATCGTCGTGCAGCTCATCTCGGCGCTCGGCATCGGCATGACGACGATGCAGGTGGGCACCACGACGGTGCCGATGCCCGGCCCGATCGTCACCACCGCCGGGGTGATCCTCGGCATCTACGGCATCTACCTGCTGGTGGTGCTCGGCTTCCTCAAGGGCACGGCCGGTCCGAACCAGTACGGGCCGGACCCGCTGCAGGGCTGACGAGCAGGACGGGATATGGCATCCACGATTACGGCGGCCGATCCCGTCGCGCTCCTGTCCGACCTGGTACGCCGTGCCTCGGTGACACCCACCGAGGCCGGCGTCCTCGACGTGCTCGAGCGGGCGCTCGTCCCGCTCGGCTTTGCGGTCACGCGGCTGCGCTTCGAGGGCGGCGGCTCCTATCCGGTCGACAACCTCTTCGCGACGCGCGGCACGCAGGGCCCGCACCTGCTGTTCAACGGCCATACCGATGTCGTGCCGCCCGGCGAGCGGGCGCTGTGGACGCATGACCCGTTCGGCGCCGAGATCGCCGACGGCCGGCTCTACGGGCGCGGCGCGGCGGACATGAAGTCGGGCATCGCGGCGTTCGTCGCGGCGCTGGCCGAAGCCCCCGCCGGGGCCCGCATCTCGCTCGCCATCACCAATGACGAGGAGGCCGACGGCGTCAACGGCACGGCCCGCCTGCTCGACTGGGCGGCGACCCAGGGCCATCGCTTCGACTTCGCCATCGTCGGCGAGCCGAGCGCCACCGCGCGGGTCGGTGATTCCATCAAGATCGGACGGCGCGGCTCGCTCAGCGGGCGCATCACCGTCAGCGGCGTGCAGGGCCACGTCGCCTATCCCGACAAGGCGCGCAATCCGCTGCCGGTCGCGGCGCGGCTGGTGATGGCGCTGTCGGGGGCGCTCGACACGGCCAGCGCCGACTTTCCCGCCTCCAATCTCGAATTCACCTCCGTCGATGTCGGCAACCGCGTGACGAACGTCATTCCAGCGACGGCGGTGCTCGCCTTCAATGTGCGCTTCAACGACGGCTGGACGCCCGAGAGCCTCGCCGCGGAGCTGCGCCGGCGCATCGCGGCGCTGGCGGGCGGCGTGGCCGCGCTCGAGATCGTCGGCGTGCCGTCGCGCGCGTTCCTGTCGCCGCGCACCGGCGCCGTCGAGCTTCTCGCACAGGTGATCGAGGCCGAAACCGGCGCCCGCCCGCTGCTGTCCACCGGCGGCGGCACGTCGGACGCGCGCTTCGTCGCCGCCTGGTGCCCGGTGGTCGAATGCGGCCTGCCCGGCCCCTCCATGCACAAGGCCGACGAGCACGTCGCGCTGGCCGACCTGCACGCCCTGACGGCGCTCTATGGCGCCTTCCTCCGCAAATTCTTCGCATGAGCGCGGCGGGCGCCCTCACCCGCGCCTGGCAGGGCCTGGTGGCGGTGGCGGCGGGAGACCGGCCGGCGGCGGCCGCCGCCTTCACGGCGACGCCGGCGGGCCTTGCGACGGCGCTGGGCTGGCTGGCGCTGGCGCTGCTGCTGTCGGCGGCGGCGCAGGCGGCCCTGGCCGGCCTGCCGGGGCTCGACCAGGTGCTGTTCGGGCTCGTCGTGCAGGCCCTGGCGGTGGGCGCGCTCGGCCTCGTCATGGCGCGCAGCCTCAGCTTCCTGAAGCTCGACGTGCCGCTGCTCGCGCTGCTCGTGCCCACCGTCTACGGCCTCGCGCTGGTGCAGGTCGCCGCCATCGGGCTGGCGCTGGTCGGGCCCAATGCCCAGCTCGTGGCCCTGTGCGCGCTGGCGGCGCTGATCGGCCGCATCGCCCAGGTCATCGGGGCCATGCGGGCCGGGCCGGCCATCGCATTTGCGCTTCTGGGCGTCTTGGTGCTTGTGGTTGTGCCCAACGCTCTCTACATCGTTCTCCTGCACCCTTCCGCCCCCGCCTGACGAGTTCCCGAGTTGGCGCAGCAATCGACATTCATCGAAGAGATGATGGCCGCCGGCCGCGGCGTGATCAGCCTGCTCGTCGGCGACCGGCGGGCCGGCGGCTATTTCGACTTCAGCCCGCGCGGGCTGGCCGGCAGCTTCATCGCCCTGCTGCTCATCACCGCGCTCAACGCCGTGCTGCCCATCGTGCTCGGCCTCGAAGGCGACGGCATCGCCCGCGGCATCCTCATGGTCGTCATCCTGTTCGGCATGCAGGTGGGCTTTTCGGCCATCGTGTTGCGGCAGTTGAAGCGCCTCGACGGCTTCGTGCCCTATCTCGTCGCCGACAACTGGGCCACCTTCTTCATGACGCTGCTGTCGGCGGCCGTCGCCGCGGCGGGCCTCGCCAGCGACTTCACGCTTGTCGTCCTCGGCATCATCGTCATCATCATCGAGGTCAACATCGCGCGGCTGATCGTGACGCTGTCGCCGCTGCAGATCGCCATGTTCCTCGTGGCGCAGCTCGTCGGCGTCTCCATCGGGCTGGCGCTGATCGGGCTGATCCTGCCGCTGCCGCCCGACGTCCTGGCTCAGCTCGCCTCGTAGTCGACGCGCACGAGATAGAGCCCCGCGGGCGGCGCCAGCGGGCCGCAGCGGGCCCGCGCACGGGCCTCGAGCGCGGCGCGGAAGTCGCGCGGCGTCCACTTGCCCTCGCCCACCAGCTTCAGCGAGCCCACCAGCGAGCGGACCTGCGAGTGCAGGAAGCTGCGCGCGCCGGCGCGCACCACGATCATCTCGCTCTCGCGGCTGACATCCAGCCGGTCAAGCGTCTTGACCGGCGATTTCGCCTGGCATTCGGCGGCGCGGAAGGTCGAGAAGTCATGCTTGCCGAGCGCCGCCTGCGCCGCCTCGTGCATGGCGCCGGCGTCGAGCGCCATCGGGCAGTGCCAGACGCGGTGCGCCTCGAGCGCCGGCCGCCCGCGGCGGTTGAGGATGCGGTATTCGTAGTGCCGGGCGCGCGCCGAAAAGCGCGCCTCGAAGCTGTCGGGCACCGCCCCCGCTTCGACGATCGCCACCGGATGCGGCCGCGTATGGAAATTCAGCGCCTCGCGGATGCGGAACGGGTCCCATTCGCGGCCGAGGTCGAAGCTCACCACCTGGCCCAGCGCGTGCACGCCGGTATCGGTGCGCCCCGCCGCCTGCACGGCGACGGTCTCGCCGCTCATCCTCGCGATGGCCTCTTCCACGACCTGCTGGACGCTCAGCGCATCGGCCTGCCGCTGCCAGCCGGCGAACGGCGTTCCATCATATTCGAGCTTCAGCACATAGCGGGGCACTAGCCCGCCCTTTCCGGCAGTGCGCCGGCGCCGCGCAAAAAGCTCGCGGCATCCATCGGGCCCTTGCCCTCGCGCTGCACGCTGACGAGGCGCACGGCGCCCGTGCCGCAGGCGATGGTGAGGCCGCCGAGCAGCGTGCCCGGCGCGGCCGTGCCCTCGGCCAGGCTCGAGCGCAGCGCCTTGATGCGCACGGTCTGGCCGTTGCGCTGAAGCTCGAACCACGCGCCCGGAAAGGGCGACAGGCCGCGGATCAGATTGTGCACCTCCGCCGCCGGCCGGCGCCAGTCGATGCGGGCCTCGGCCTTGTCGATCTTGTGCGCGTAGGTGACGCCGTCCGCCGCCTGCGGCGTGAAGGTCAGCGAGCCGCGTTCGAGCGCCGCCAGCGCCCGGCCCATGAGGTCGGCGCCGACGCGCATCAGCGCGTCATGCACGTCGCCCGCCGTCATGTCGGGGCCGATGGGCATCTCATCGACCAGCGCCACGGGGCCGGTATCGAGGCCCTCGTCCATCTGCATCACCATGACGCCGGTGCGCCTGTCGCCCGCCATCACGGCGCGCTGGATGGGGGCGGCGCCGCGCCAGCGCGGCAGCAGCGAGCCGTGCAGGTTGAGGCACCCGAGCCGCGGCGCGTCGAGGATGGGTCTGGGCAGGATCAGTCCATAGGCGACGACCACCGCCACATCGGCGTCGAACGCCGAAAAGGCGATCTGCTCGGCCTCGCTGCGCAGCGATTTCGGCGTCATCACCGGCAGGCCGAAGCCGTCGGCCGCGACATGCACCGGCGACTTGCGCTCGGCCTGGCCGCGCCCGGCGGGCTTGGGCGCGCGCGTATAGACGGCGACCACCTCGTGGCCGGCGGCGACGATCTCGGTGAGGGTGGGCACGGCGAAGTCCGGCGTGCCCATGAAGATGATGCGCATCAGCTCGCCTTCTTGGCGAGCCTCTCCGCCTTCTGGAACTTCTTGAGCACGCGGTCGCGCTTCAGCCGCGACAGGTAGTCGATATAGAGCACGCCATCGAGATGGTCGATCTCGTGCTGGATGCACACGGCCAGCCGGTCCTTGGCGTCGAGCTCCACCACCTTGTCGTCGAGGTCGGTGTAGCGCACCGTCACCTCGGCGGCGCGGTCCACGTCGTAATAGATCTCGGGGATGGACAGGCACCCCTCCTCGGTGGTCACCGCCTCGTCCGAATATTTGAGGATCTCGGGGTTGACCATGACGATGGGGCCGGGCGTCTCGCCGTCCTTGGACAGGTCCATGACGACCAGCCGCTTCATCTCGCCGATCTGGGTGGCGGCGAGGCCGATGCCGGGGGCGTCATACATGGTTTCGAGCATGTCCGCGGCCAGCGCGCGCACCGACTCGTCGATCTTTTCGACCGGGTCGGCGACACCGCGCAGGCGCGGGTCGGGCAGCACAAGGATTTCGCGTTTCGCCATCTCACATCGGCCTTTCGGGGAGTCTGGGCTCAATATGGTATTTGCCGGGCCGGGGTCAACTCTGGAACAAAGCGGAAACCGAATCGGATAGGCTTACCCGATGGACAAGCTCCTGTTTACGCTGGGCGGCACGCCGGTGACGCTGGAGACGGCCCTGTACGTCGCGGTCGGGCTGCTGGCGGCGCTGCTCGTGGCGGTGCTCGTCGTGCTCGTGCGCGCGGCGCGCGCCCATGCCGCCGACGCCGAGGCGCAGCGCGCCAAGGCGGCCGAGGGCGAAAAGACGCTGGCGCACCTGCTGCAGGTGCAGAGCGAGATGACCGGGCGCATGCAGACGATGGCCGAGATCTTCGGCTCGCGCACCTCCGACCTCGCCCGCCTGGTCAACGAGCGGCTCGACGCGCAGGGCCAGCGCGTCGGCCAGGCCATCGAGGCGACCAACAAGAAGAACGAGGACAGCCTCGCCAAGCTGGGCGAGCGGCTGGCCGTCATCGACCGGGCGCAGGCCAACATCACCGAGCTGTCGAGGGACGTGGTGTCGCTGCAGCAGATCCTCGCCAACAAGCAGACGCGCGGCGCCTTCGGCCAGGGACGGATGGAGGCCATCGTCGCCGACGGGCTGGCTGCCGGCGGCTACGCCTTCCAGCACACGCTTTCCAACCATTCGCGGCCCGACTGCGTCATCTTCATGCCCAATGGCGCGCCGCCCCTGGTCATCGACGCCAAGTTCCCGCTCGAAAGCTGGCAGCGGCTCGGCGACGCGCCCTCGCCCGACGAGGTGCGGCTGGCCGAGCTCGGCTTTAGGCAGGACATGCAGGTGCATATCCGCGCCATCGCCGAAAAATACCTCATCGCCGGCGAGACGCAGGACACGGCCTTCCTGTTCGTGCCCTCGGAATCGATCTTCGCCGACATTCACGAGCGCTTCGAGGACGTGGTGCAGCGTGCCGCACGGGCCCGCGTCGTCGTCGTCTCGCCGTCGCTGCTGATGCTCTCCATCCAGGTGGTGCAGGCGCTGCTGCGCGACGTGCGCATGCGCGAGGAGGCGCACAAGATCCAGAAGGAGGTGCGCGAGATGCTGGCCGATGTCGGCCGGCTCGACGAGCGGGTGCGCAAGCTGCAGCAGCATTTCCAGCAGACGGGCAACGACATCGGCGACATCCTCACCTCGTCGGGCAAGATCACGAAGCGCGGCGAGCGCATCAGCGCGATGGAGTTCGAGGAGCCGGCCGAGCCGCAGCGCCTCGCCGGCGAATAGACGGTCGAACCGAAGCCCCGGTGCCGCGTTGTCCTTCGCATCGACACGAAGGAGAGCGCCATGTCGCAGGCACATCCGGGGCGCGTCATGCCGCAGGATGTCACCCCGCAAGACGGCGGCGGTGACGTGATGACGGCGCTGCCCATCAGCCAGGCCGAGATCGAGGACCTGCTCTATGGCGACGACCGCCCGGCGGCGGAGCGCGTGGCGCGGCTCAGCGAGCTGGCCGACGATCTGCGCAACCGCGAACCCGGCGATTTCGGCGACAACGATCCGGGGGTGCTGCTCGGCGAGATCGACGAGGCCATCGCACGGCTCAATGGCGGGCTCGCGCGCGACCCCGACCTCGCCTTCGACGAGACGACGATGGACGAGGACCCGCTCGCCCACCGCGAGACGCTGGCCCCGGATTCGGACGAGCTCGAGGACATCGAGGAAGACGATGCCGCTTCGCTCAGGGACGGCAGCCCGCCGCTCGACGCGGACGACCGGGAGTGAGACCGGCAGCCTGCACGGGAGCGACGGACTGACGGGCCGAGAAAGCCGCGCACGAGCGTCCTGCTCGCTATTCGCCCCGTCCCGACCCCGTTTCACATCGCCGTTCGCGCCTTCAGCGCCTGGCTCAGCGTGCCCTCGTCGAGATAGTCGAGCTCGCCGCCCACCGGCACGCCGTGGGCGAGGCGGGTGATGCGCACGCCGGTTTCGTGCAGGCGGTCGGTGATGTAGTGCGCCGTGGTCTGGCCCTCGACCGTGGCGTTGACGGCCAGCACGATCTCGGAAAAATCCGGGGCGCGGCGCACCAGCGCGTCGATGCTGAGGTCGTCCGGGCCGACGCCGTCGAGCGGCGACAGCACGCCGCCCAGCACATGGTATTTCACCGCGCCGACGCCGGCGCGCTCCAGCGCCCACAGATCGGCCACGTCCTCGACGACGATGAGGATGCCGCTCACGCGGCGCGGGTCGGCGCAGATCTCGCAGGGCGAGCGCGTATCGACATTGCCGCACACCTCGCACACCTTGACCGCGTCGACGGCGCGGTCGAGCGCGGCGGCGAGCGGCACCATCAACGAATCCTTCTTCTTGATGAGCTGCAGCACGGCGCGCCGCGCCGAGCGCGGCCCCAGCCCCGGCAGCCGCGCCAGGAGCTGGATGAGCTGCTCGATCTCCGGGCCGCCGGCCATCAGGCGCCCGCCCCCGCATCCGTGCCGGCCGCGACCATCGTGGCAGTCCCGCGCCGGCGGGACGCCATGCTGCGGATCGCGCCGGGGGAGCAAGAGATCCCCGCCGGCGCGGCGATGACAGCATGGGGTGCGGCACTGCCCGGCATGGCGATCAGAACGGCAGCTTCATGCCGGGCGGCAGCGGCAGGCCCGCCGTGGCCTCGGCCATCTTCTTCTGCATCATCGCCTCGGCCCGCGCCTTGGCCTCGTTATGGGCGGTGACGATGAGGTCCTCCAGCACCTCGACGTCGTCCTCCCGGAACAGCGAAGGGTCGATCTTCAGGCCCTTCATCTCGCCCTTGCCGCTCAGCGTCACCGTCACCAGGCCGCCGCCCGAGCTGCCCTCGACGAGGCTGCGGTCGAGCTCGTCCTGCAGCGCCTGCATGTTCTTCTGCAGCTCTTCGGCCTTCTTCATCATGCCGAGAAAATCGACCATCACTCGTCCTCACGCTCTTCCATGAACGCCTCTTCATAGGCGGCGTCCGGCACCTCGTCGTCGCGCAGCGTCACCGAGACGCTGGCGCCGGGAAACGTTTCGAGAATCGCCTTGACCATCGGGTCGGCGGCGGCCTCGGCCTCGGCCGTGGCGCGGTGGCGGTCGCGCACGTCGCGGATGGTCGGGCCGCTGGCGGGGGCGCGTGCCACCGAGACGCCCCACATGGTGCCCGTCCATTCGCGCAGCCGCCCCGACAGCAGGTGCACGATGGCAGGGTCGGCGCCTTCGACCAGCGCCACCTCGATGGCCTTTTCGCGGAAGGCGACGGGGCGCATCTGCGTTTCGAGCGCGGTCTTGAGCAGGATGTCGCGCTTTTCGGCGGCGAGCGCCACCAGCTCGAGATAGGAGCGCGGACTCGGCAGCGCCGCCGGCGCGGGCGCCGGCATGGCGGCGGCCACCGGCTCGGCGCGGCGCAGCGCCTGCGGGCCGGCATTGATGGTGCCGCGATAGGGCACGGCGCTGGCGCCCGGCGTGGTCGCGGGCTGGGCCGGGGCGTTCTGCAGTCTGCCGATGAGGTCATCCGGCGTCGGCAGCTCGCTGGCATAGGCGAGGCGCACCAGCACCATCTCGGCGGCCTGCAGGCCGTTGCCGGCGCTCCTGACCTCCTCGCCGCCCTTGAACAGGATCTGCCAGGCGCGGCTCAGCGCCCGCATGCCGAGCTTCTGCGCCAGCGCCGGGCCGCGGGCGCGCTCGTCGGGCGTCAGCGACACGTCGTCGGCGGCGGCCGGCACGATCTTGAGGCGGGTGACGAGGTTGGTGAAATCGGCGAGGTCGCCGATCACCGTCTCGGGGTCGGCGCCGGCGTCGTAGAGCTCGCGCAGCAGCCCGAGCGCCGTGGCGATCTCGCCGCCCATCAGCGCCTCGAACAGATCGATGCTGCGGGCGCGGTCGCCGAGGCCGAGCATGGCCTTGACGGTGGCGGCCGTCACCGTGCCGTCGCCGTGGCTGATGGCCTGGTCGAGCAGGCTCTGGCAGTCGCGCACGCTGCCCTCGCCGGCGCGCACGATCATGGCCAGGGCCTCCGGCTCGGAGCCGATCTGCTCCCTGTCGAGCAGGTCGACGAGATGCGCCGTCATCGTCTCGGGCGGCACGCGGCGCAGGTCGAAGCGCATGCAGCGCGAGAGGATCGTCACCGGGACCTTCCTGATCTCGGTGGTGGCGAAGATGAACTTCACATAGGGCGGCGGCTCCTCGAGCGTCTTCAGCAGCCCGTTGAAGGCCGCTGTCGAGAGCATGTGCACCTCGTCGATGATGTACACCTTGTAGGGCGCCGAGACCGGCCCGTACTTTACCGAATCGATGATCTCGCGGATGTCGCCGATGCCGGTGTTGCTGGCGGCGTCCATCTCCACGACGTCGACATGGCGGCCCTCGATGATGGCGCGGTCGTGCACGCCCTCGCGGTCGAGGTCGAGGGTGGGGTGGCGGCCGGTCTCGTCCTCGTAGTTGACGGCGCGGGCGAGGATGCGGGCCGTCGTGGTCTTGCCCACGCCGCGGATGCCGGTCAGCATGAAGGCGTGCGGGATGCGGCCGGTGCGGAAGGCGTTGCGCAGCGTCTGCACCATCGCGTCCTGGCCGATCAGCGTGGCGAAGCTCGACGGGCGGTATTTGCGCGCCAGCACCAGATAGGGCGCGGGCGGCGCATCCGGGGCGCCATCGGGGGGAAGTGCATCGGCCATAGCGGACATATAGCGACCTGCCATGGGTTCCGCAAAAGCGGCAGCCGAAAAAGTGTGGGGAAGTGAGAGGCTGGCAACGACCCGTGAAGGTCTCGTTGGGGCTGCTTCCTTCCGGACCTGACCCGGTTGGCGAGGAACACGTCCGCGCCAACCTCTCGCCCCCTATATCGGCCAGCCGGGCGCGCCATGCAAGGGGGCGGCCGTTAACCCTTCGCCTTCACGCAATTCATCGAAAAAACTGGCCCGGCGGCCGGGAAACCGATCTCATCGTCCCGCATTGCTCCCGTAACACCGAAAGGAGGCCCGATGCTGATGTCCCCCACCGATAGCGAGCGCCGCCAGGTGCCGCGGCGCACCGTCCTCAAGGGCGGGCGCATCGTGTTCAATGCCGGCCGGTCGACCATCGACTGCACGGTGCGGAACCTGTCGCCCAACGGCGCCAAGCTCGTCGTCAGCTCGGTCGTCGGCATTCCCGACAGCTTCGAGCTGCTGCTCGACGGCACGCGCCAGCCCTGCCGCGTGGCGTGGCGCACGCTCAAGGAGCTGGGCGTGGAGTTTCGCACCGAGCACTGAGCCGGCTTGACTCGGCGGCGCATCTGTTCTTGATTTGTTCACTCAAGAGCAGGGCGTCGCGATGCAGGCGGCCAACATCCTTCATGCCGATCTCGACGCCTTCTATGCGTCGGTCGAGCAATTGCTGGACCCCGCGCTGCGCGGCAGGCCGGTGGCGGTGGGCGGCGGCGTGGTGCTGGCCGCCTCCTACGAGGCCAGGGCCTTCGGCGTGCGCGGCGCCATGCCGGGGCGCGAGGCCAGGCGCCTGTGCCCCGGCCTCGTCTTCGTGCCCGGCCATTTCAGCGAATACCGCCGGCTCGGCGACGCCGCCATGCGCATCCTCGACGACTACACGCCGCTGGTCGAGCGCATCTCGATCGACGAGGCGTTCGCCGACGTCGCCGGCACGGCGCAGCTGTTCGGCCCGCCCGAGGCCATCGCCAGGGCCGTGCGGCGGCGCGTGCGCGAGGAACTGGGCCTCGCCATCTCGGTGGGCGTGGCGCGCACCAAGCATCTCGCCAAGATCGGCTCGCAGGTGGCCAAGCCCGATGGCCTGTGTGTCATCGACCCGGCGCGCGAGCTCGATTTTCTCCACGCCCTGCCGGTCGAGCTGATGTGGGGCGTCGGCCCGGCGACCAAGGCGCGGCTCGCCGCGCTCGGCGTCTCCACCATCGGCCAGCTCGCGGCGACGCCGGGCCGCTCGCTCGAAACGCTGCTCGGGCCGGCCGCCAGCGAAAAGCTCCACGCCCTCGCGTTCAACCGCGATCCGCGCCGGCTCGAGACCGGCCGGCGGGCGCGCTCGGCCGGGGCGCAGGCGGCGCTCGGCCGCCGGCCGGCGACGGCGCCTGTCGTGCGCCCGACGCTGCGCATGCTGGCCGACCGCATCTGCTCGCGGCTGCGGGCGCGGGCGCTGGCGGGCCGCACCGTCACCGTGCGGGTGCGTTTCGCGGATCTGCGTTCGGTGACGCGGGCGCTGACGCTCGCCGCGCCGGTGGCGGCCACCGGCATCGTCACCGAGATCGCCGAGGACCTGGTGGCCGGCGTCCTGCGCGACCACCCGCACGAGGCGGCGCTGTCGCTGCTCGCCATCAGCGTCTCGCAGCTCGAGGCGCAGCCCGTGCTGCAGCTCGACCTGCCGATGGGGCTCGAGGGCGAGGCACGCCGGCCGGGCAGCCGCGCCGGCGCCGCACGCTGGCAGGCCGACCGGGCGATGGACAAGGTGCGCACCCGCTTCGGCTGGCAGGCCATCGGCTATGGCTCGGTGGTGCTCGCAGGCCCGCGCGGCGTGCCCACCGGCTTCCGCGAGCTGGCGGAAAAGGAGCTTTAGGGCTTCGCCGCCGGGTAGACGCCGAGGATCGAGAACCTGTCGGTGAAAAAGCCCAGCTCCTCGAAGGCGAGTTGCACGCTGCGGTCGTCGGGATGGCCCTCGATGTCGGCGTAGAACTGCGTCGCCGTGAACGAGCCGTCGAGCATGTAGCTTTCGAGCTTGGTCATGTTGACGCCATTGGTCGCAAAGCCGCCCATCGCCTTGTAGAGCGCCGCCGGCACGTTGCGCACGCGGAACACGAAGGTGGTCTTGACCGGCGCCTTCGTCCGCTTCGGCGTCTTCGCGGTGCGGCTGATGACGAGGAAGCGCGTGGTGTTGTGGGCGGCGTCCTCGATGTTCTCGGCGAGGATGTCGAGGCCGTAGACGTCGGCCGCGAGGCGGCTGGCGATGGCGGCCACCGCCCTGTCGCCGCGCTCGGCGATCTCGCGGGCCGAGCCGGCGGTGTCGGCGCCGTTGACGGTCTTCAGCCGATGCTTGCGGATGAACTTGCGGCACTGGCCGAGCGCCACGCTCAGCGACTGCACCGCCTTCACGTCGGCCAGCCTCGCCCCCCTGACGCCGAGCAGGTTCATCTCGACGCGCAGGAAGTGCTCGCCGATGATGAACAGGCCGCTTTCGGGCAGGAGGTGATAGATGTCGGTGATGCGCCCGTAGAGCGAGTTCTCGACCGGCACCACGCCATAGTCGGCGAGGCCCTTCTTCACGGCGCTGATGGTGTCCTCGAAGCTCGCGCAGGGCACCGGCTCGCCGCGCGGGAACAGCGCATGCGCCGCCGCATGGCTGAAGGCGCCGGGTTCACCCTGGAAGGCGATCTTTGTGACCATCGTCAGCCCCACTCGAACAGTGGGCGCGTCTATGAACCCGCCCGCGCGCCCAAGTCAACGCGCCCCGGGCACAAGCACGGGGCGCCGGCCGCGGCCGGCGCCGCGCCCGCCATGCCGTCCGGCCTCAGAAGCTGAAGTCGTCGATGTTGCTGGCGTCGAAGGTGGTCAGCTCGGCCTGGGTGTTCATCACGTTCTTGTCCTCGATCGTGATGGTGCCGAGGTTGGGCACCTCGAAGCTCTGGCCGACTTCGTTCTTGATCGTGCCCTTGATGACGCCGTCGGCGAAATAGGCCGCGAGCCAGCCCTCATTGTAGGGCGACCAGAGCTGGAAGGCGGTCACCGTGCCATCCTTGAT
>JBDHTK010000045.1:0-16181 GCA_039808625.1 Devosia sp.
GCAGCCCCTCGCCGACATAGTTGATCGACAGCACGATGAGGATGATGAGCACGCCGGGGGCGTAGAACAGCCAGGGCCGGGTGAGCACCGCCGACTGGGCGTTGGAGATGAGCAGGCCCAGCGACGTGTCGGGCGGCCGCACGCCGAAGCCCAGAAAGGACAGCCCCGTCTCCGACAGGATGGCGACGCCGACGAGCAGCGCCGTGGCGACGATGATGTGGTCGGCCACGTTGGGCACCATGTGCCCGAGCATGATGCGCACGCGCCCCGCGCCCATCACCCTGGCGGCCTTGATGTAGGGCATTTCGCGCAGGCTGAGCGACACGCCGCGCACCAGCCGCGCCACCGAGGTCCAGAACAGCGCGCCGAGCACCAGCGACAGCCCCAGCCACGACACCCCGGAATTGCTCATGGCGTTGCCGAGAAAGGCCGCGAGGGCGATGGTGGGGATGGTCAGGACGAGATCGACGAGCCGCATGATGGTGGCGTCGACCACGCCGCCGGCATAGCCCGAGATCACCCCCATGAGCGTGCCGACGAAGCCGGCGAGCAGCGCCACCGTGCCGGCGATGAGCAGCGACTGCTGCATGCCGCGCATGGCCATCGCGAACATGTCGCGCCCCAGCGTGTCGGTGCCGAGGGGATGCGTCCAGGACGGCGGCTGCGACAGGTCCGGCGTGATGTCGGTATAGCCGTAGATCCACAGCATCGGGCCGAACAGCGCGACGGCGACGAGCAGCACCAGGATGACGAGGCCGCCCATCGCCATCGAGTTGGCGCGGAAGCGGCGCATGGCCATCGCCACGCGCGAGCTGGAGCGCGGCGCGGACTCAGGCCTCGCCATAGCGCACCCGCGGGTCGATGATGGCGTAGACGATGTCGGCCACGAGGTTGAACAGCACCACGGCGACGGCAGCGACGAGCAGCCAGGCCATGACCGCGTTGGCATCGCGGTTGGCGATGGATTCGAGCAGGAACCCGCCCATGCCGCGCCACTGGAACACGGTTTCGGTGATGATGGCGCCGGAGAACAGCGCCGGCAGGTCGAGCGCGATGACGGTGACGATGGGAATGAGCGCCGGCCGCACCACATGCGCGCCGACGATGCGGCCGCGCGACAGCCCGCGCAGCACGGCGAAGCGCACATGCTCGCTCGACAGCGACTCGACCACCGCGGTGCGCTGGTAGCGGCTCCAGCTGGCGAAATGGATCATGGTGAGAACGATGGTGGGCAGGATGAGATGGCCGGCCATGTCGCCGATGAGCGCCAGCCACTCCTGCGGCGCCGGCACCGACACGTCGCCGACGGTGAAGAAGAGCCGCGTGCCGGCCGCCTTGTTGATGAAGATGCCGCCCTGCTTGAGCAGCACCGCCAGCCAGAAGGACGGCAGCGCGATGAGCACGAAGGCGCCGGTCGAGATGACGTGGTCGGCGAGCCGGTTGCGGTAGAGCGCGGCGAAGGCGCCGGCGACGAGCGCCAGGATGGCGGCGATGACGATGGCCACCGTCACCAGCCGCAGCGTCACCCCGACGCGCGGCGCCAGCTCCCTGCCGATATTCTGGTTGGGCTTGACCGAGGGGCCGAAATCGCCCTGCGCGAGGCCGTCCAGCCAGCGCACGTAGCGCACCGGAATGGGCTGATCGAGCCCCAGCCGCACCTCCTCGGCGTGCAGCACGGCCTCCGGCACCGGCGGCTGGCGGTCGCGCAGCTCGCCCAGCGGGTCTCCTGCCAGGGCGACCAGGCAGAAGACCACGAAGGTGGACACGACGAGGATGAGCAGGCTGTTGGCGAACCGGCGGCCGATCAGCGCAAGCATGGCGCGCTCCCCCTCTCAGGCGATCCTCAGGCGGTTTCGACCGGGCGGATGCGGCCCCAGTGCCACCACGGGATCGAATAGTCCAGCTGGTCCGCCCAGCCGAAGAAGCGCCGGGAGCGGGCGAAATAGGTGCCGTACCAGAACAGCGGCACGAACTCGCAATCGCGGCGCCAGATCTCCTGCAGGCGCTTGTAGTGCGCGCCGCGCGCCTCGCGGGTGAGCGCCGTGCGCGCCGCCTCGTAGGCCGCGTCCACGTCCTTGTTATGGTGCAGCCCCATATTGTTGAGCCCGTTCGAGGCGTATTTCGTGGCGGTGATCTCGATGTCGGGGGACATGGTGCCGCCGACGATGATGAGGTCGAAATCGTGCTCGCGGCGGATGCGCTTCGACCACTCGACCGAGTCGAGCCCTTCATAGACGACCGTGAAGCCGATGGCGTCGAGGTTGCGCGCGACGATCGCCGCCAGCGTGCGATGGCCGTAGAACGTGTCCATGTAGTAGAGCCGCAGCGTGCCGCGCCGGCCCGAGGCGTCGCGCCCCAGCCCGCTCTCGTCGAGCAGCCGATCGGCGGCGGCGGGATCGAAGCCGGGCGCCTTGACGTCGGGGTTGAAGGCCCATTCGACGGTGCCGAGCAGGTAGTGGTCCCAGGCGAAGCTGGTGCCCGGATCGGCGATCCTGGCAATGTCGGCGCGGTTGACCGCCTGCGCGATGGCCTCGCGGCGGCGCTGGTCGGCCCAGAGCGGGCTGCCGTGGTTGAAATCGAGCAGCGCCATGCCCGGCCCCTTGCCGCGCATCACCTCGACATTGGTGGCGCCCTCGACGAGGTGCAGCCGGTCGTAGGTCAGCGTGTCCTGGGGGAAGAAGTCGGCCTCGCCGCGCACCACCATCTTCACGCATTCGTCGCGATCGGGCTCGATCCTGAGGATCAGCCGGTCGATCTCGGGCTGCGCGCCCCAGTGGTTGGCGACCTTTTCGAGGATGATGTGCCGGCCCTTGGCCCACTCCACCAGCCGGAACGGGCCCGAGCCCACCGGGTTGAGGTTGTGGGGATTGGTGTCCCAGTCGGTGCCCTCGTAGAGATGGCGCGGCAGCACGTGCGAGAAGATGAAATTGCCCAGCTGCACGAGGAAGCCGGAGTTCGGGCCGGTCAGGTGGTAGTCGACGGTATGGTCGTTGACCGCGACGATGTCGGCGACGTCGGTGAGGAACATCGCGCCGGTATAGCCCATCTTCCTGGCGTGCAGGTGGGTGTAGACCACGTCATGGGCGGTGAGCGGCGTGCCGTCCTGCCAGCGCGCCGCCTGGTTGAGATGGAAGCGCCAGCGCCGCGCGCCGTCGAGCATCTCCCAGTGCGTCGCGAGGTCGGGGTAGGAGCCGTTGAAATTGTACCACTCCGTCAGCACCACGCGGTTGTAGATGTTGTTGCACACGAGGTAGCCGGCGGTGGCCGTGTAGTTGCGGTGCACGTCGTTGAAATGAATGGCGTCGTGCGGCGTCGCCACGACAAAGTCGATGCTCATGCTGGTCTCATCAGGTGGGGGAGGAGGAAGGGGCGGACCGGCACGGCCCGCCCCCGGGGGAGGAAACCGGATCAGTCGGCCTTGAGGCCCCAGTCCTCGACATTCATCGTCGTGCCGTACTTCGAGGGGTTGACGAAGATGTTGGCGTAGCTGTCCGAGTAGACCGCCATGTTGGTGATCGGGAACAGCGGCACCACCACGCCGTCGGCGAGCAGGGCGCGATCGAGCTCGTTGGTCAGCTCGGCCGTGCGCGCGGCGTCGAGCGTCAGCGAGATCTCGTCCACCAGCTTGTCGACGGTGGCCGACGAGTAGCCGAAATAGTTGCGCGCGGCACCGGTCTGGTACCATTGCGCGAGCGACAGCGCGCCCAGATCGAGGGCCGTCGCCGTGGTGTAGATGTCGAAATTGCCGGCCTGCGCGTCGGGCGTGTAGCGCGAGCGGTCGGCGGCGTCGATCACCACGGTGATGCCGAGCTTGGCGAGCTGGGCCTGCGCCAGCTCGGCCAGCTGCACGCGGATCGGGTCGATGGAGTAGGTCAGCACCTCGATGTCGCGCAGCGGCTTGCCGTCGGGCGTGTGGAGCTTGCCGTCGACCAGCGTGTAGCCGGCGCCGGCGAGCAGCGCCTGCGCGCCGGCGATGTCGCCGCCCCCGACGCCGGTGGCCCCGGTATTGTCCTCGAGCTCGGCCTGGCCGGGAATGTAGGCGGCGCTGGTCATCGGCACAGCGCCCGCGACATACTGGCCGACCGTGCGCAGCGTCATGTCGGCGATGTCGAGCGCCTTGACGATGGCCTGGCGCAGCACCAGCTCGCCCATCACGTCGCCGCTCGCCTTGAGGCTGAAGTGGTAATAGGTGAGGGTCGGTCCGAGCGCGACGGTGACGCCGCTCATCTGGTTGACCTGCTCGACCGTATCGAGCGTCGCGCCGCCATAGACGGCGTTGATCTCGCCGTTCTGCAGCGCCGTGATCTGCTCGTCGATCGAGGCGATGTAGCGCACGCGGATGGTGTCGAGATGCGCCGGATTGCCGTACCAGGCCGGGTTCTTGACCAGCGTCATGACCACGCCGTCCTCATAGCCGTCGACCAGGTAGGGGCCGCCCGACACGGTCGGCACGTTCTCCGACAGGCCGGCATTGAACGAGGTGGCGAGATCGCCGTAGCCCGCCGCGACATGCGCCGGCAGGATGTAGGGGAACAGCGTCTTCCACGGCGCGAACGGCGTCTCGAAGGTGATGCGCACGAGCTTGCCGCTGTCATTGCTCTCGATCGCGGAGACGAGGCTGTAGCCCTGCGTGAACGCCGCCTTGCACTCGGCGCAGGCGCGCGGGTCCTGCACCTGCTGGGTGTATTCGAAATCCTTGACGGTGATCGGCGTGCCGTCCGACCACACGGCCTCGTCGCGGATCACGTATTCGACGATCATCGGGTCGGTGCTGACCACCTCGGCCGACTTGAGGAACTGGCTGTTGAGCGTGACGCTGGCATCCGTGCCGGTGAGGAACGGGTGCGGATAGAGCGGCCACTGCTGCTGGCGGTTGGTGGTGATGTCGCCCACCGCCGAAACGGGGTTCCAGTTGGGCGGCGAGTTGGTGGAGGCGATGATGAGTTCGCCGCCGTCCCTGACCGGCACCGTCTCGGCGGCGACGGAGGGAACGGCGATGGCCGCCAGCGCGAGCACGGCGACGGCCACGGAGCAGGTGAAGCGAGCAGACCTCAACAACGGAGCGTCCTTTCCCCAGCGGGCTGGGAATGCGGTTGACCACAATCGGCGGGCAGCGCCTACGAAACTGCCGTCCCGTCGCGATATCGAGGCTAGACTCGCTTATTTGTTTTGGTCAATATTGGTATGTTCATAAACATAATTGTCGAGGCCACGGATATGCTTGAGCGGATCGTCAGACGCGTACCGATGCGCAACCCGCGCGGCCTGAGCCGCACCATCATGGAGATGGTGGCCGAGGGCGAGCTGCCGCCCGGCACCCGCATGCCGACCGTGCGCGACGTCGCCGAGGCGCTCGGCATGAGCCCGGCCGGCGTCGCCGCCGCCTGGCGCGAGCTCGTCGACTGGCGCGTCCTCGAGACGCGCCGGCGCGGCGGCACCACCGTGCTCGGCCCGGCCCTGGCGCGCGGCGCCACGCGCTTCGACGTGATGATGCGCGCCTCCGAGGGCATCGCCCTCAACCTCGGCAACCTGACGCCCGACCGCGCCATTCTGCCGCGCCTCGACCGCGCCTTCGCCGCGGCGCTGACCGACCCCGACATCAACCTCGCGACGCCGATCCCGATCAGCACGGCGCTGCGCGCCGCGGTGGAGCCGAGCTGGCCGTTCCGGCCCGAGGCGCTGATCGCGACGCTGGGCGGCATCGCCGCCGCGCATCTGGCCCTCGAGACCTCGGTGCGGCCGGGCGACCGCGTCGTCGTCGATTCCCCCACCGTGTCGCGCGTCCTCGACATCCTCGAGGCGCTCGGCGCCCGCCCCATCCCGGTGACGGTGCGCCCCGGCGGGCCCGACCTCGGCGAGCTCAAGAAGGCGCTGGCCATGCGCCCCACCGCCTTCGTCTACCAGCCGATCGGCAACCACCCCACCGGCATGTCGGTGACGCCGCAATGGATCGACAAGGCGGCGGCGCTGCTCGCCGACACGCACATGCCGATCATCGAGCTGGTGCAGGCGCCGCTGATGCACGAGCGCCCCTGGCTGTCGCTGGGCAGCCGGCTGCCGCGCACCGTCATCCACATCCACGCCTACAATTTCTTCACCGGCCCCGACCTGCGCCTCGGCGTCGCCGGCGGCAGCGGCTATTATGTCGACCGCATGTGGCAGAAGCTGACCTTCTCGTCGGGCTGGGTCAGCCGCGTGCTGCAGAACGCCCTCGCCTTCCAGCTGACCGACGCCCGCGCCCGGCGCGAGCTCGCCGCCTATGTGAAGACCTGCCGGCGGCGCCAGAAGACCATGCTGGCCGCCCTGCGCCGCGTCGGCTTCGCGCTGCCCGACAGCGACGGGCCGCCGATCTGGCTGCCGGTGCCCGACGCCTATGTGGTGACCAACCAGCTCTCGAGCCGCGGCATCGTCGTGCATCCAGGCAGCTATTTCGCCCCGGTGCCGCTGGCCGGCGACCACGTGCTCATCAATGGCTGCGTGCTCGGCGACGACCAGGCGGCGGTGGCGCAGACCATCGGCGCCATCGCCGACGCCGCCGCCGGCCGGCAGGCGGCCGCCCGCGCCATACGCGGCGCCTCGCCGCCCGACGCGGGCGCCCTGTAAGAACCATATTCCAGCTGCACGGCGAGACAGCGGCGCGCCGGCTGTGCTAAGCAGCGCCGGAGGGCAGGAAAAGGCGACCATGACCGAGGCACGCACCATCATCGTCACCGGCGGCACGTCGGGCATCGGGCGCGCCGCGGCGCTGGGCTTCGCCGCGGCCGGCTGGCGCGTCGCCATTTGCGGGCGGCGGCGCGACCGGCTGGACCAGACCGCCGCCGAGGGCGGCCTGGCGCTGGCCGGCGTCGCCGACGTCACCGATCCCGCCTCGGTGGCCGCCTTCTTCGCCGAGGCGCGCACAAAGCTCGGGCGGATCGACGTGGTGTTCAACAATGCCGGGGCGTTCGCACCGCCGGCCAGTTTCGGCGACCTGCCGGTCGACACCTGGCGGCAGATGGTCGACGTCAACCTCAACGGCGCCTTCTACGTGGCGCGCGAGGCCTTCCGCGCCATGCGCGCGCAGGCGCCGCAGGGCGGCCGCATCATCAACAACGGCTCGATCTCGGCGCACGCGCCGCGGCCGCAGGCGGCGAGCTACACGACGACCAAGCACGCCATCACCGGGCTGACCAAGGCGATCTCGCTCGACGGGCGGGCTTTCGACATCGCCTGCGGGCAGATCGACATCGGCAACACGGAAACCGACATGACGGCCGGCATGCAGGCCGGCACGCTGCAGGCCGACGGCACGCTGCGCCCGGAGCCGGTCTTTCCGCTGCGCCACGTGGTCGACGCCCTGCTCTACATGGCCGGCCTGCCGCTCTCGGCCAATGTGCAGTTCATGACGGTGCTGGCCACCACCATGCCCTTCCTCGGCCGCGGCTAGCGGCGCGGGGCGGCCGACACGGTGTCTCGCGGCTCGCGCGGCGAGCGCCACGCCTGCACGAGCGTCTTGCGGGCGGCGCGCGGGGCCGCCCTCAGTCGTAGGCGACGGCCACCGCGCGGCCGCCCTCGCGCAGCGAGCGCTCGGCGGCCTCGATGATGCGCAGCGCGTCCCCGGCATCGGCAAGCGTCGACAGCATGCGGGCCGTGCCGGCAACCTCCCCGGCAAAGGTCTCGAGTTCGCGATGGAAGCTGTCGACGTAGTTGGTGATGCCCCAGGCCGGCCCGCCCTCGTCCTCGAACAGGGAGTCGTTCCAGCTGAAGCTCGTGCCGCCGCGCGTGCCGAGCGCCTTGTAGAGCACCGTCCACGGATCGCTGGTGCGGTCCGACGCGGCGAAGCTGACCCACAGATTGGCGAGCGCGCCGCCCGCCAGCGTGCAGGTCAGCAGCACCTGGTCCTCGGCGTCGAGCGTTTCGTAGTGCAGCCGGGTCGCATGAGCCGCGACCGTCAGCGGGCGCCCGACGAGATAGAGCAGCGCATAGGCGTGATGCACGGCGACCTCGCGCAGCACCCCGCCATAGCGCCTCGCGACATCCTCGGGGTGGAAGATGTTGTAGAGCATCCAGAGGCTTGCCAGGGTGCCGAAGCGGCCTTCGGCGAGCAGCCGGCGCAGGCGCACGACCGGCTCCATGTAGATGTAGTTGTGGGCCGGCATGCAGACGCGGCCGGCGGCCTGCGCTGCCGCCTGCAGCGCGCCGAGCTCGGCATGCGTCTCGGCCACCGGCTTTTCGACCAGCACGTGCTTGCCCGCCGCCAGCGCGGCGCGCGCGTCCTCGAAATGGCAGTGGTTCGGGCTCAGCACCAGCACGGCGTCGACCGCGGCATCGGCGAGGAGCGCCTCGCGGCTCGCATAAGCCGTGCCGCCGAGGCGCGCCGCGAGGCGCTGGGCGCGGGGCGCCTCCGGGTCGAAGACGCCGGCAAAGCGCGCGCCCGCGCCGCGCTCGAAGGCCTTGGCGTAGAGCTCGGCGACGATGCCGGCGCCGAGCAGCGCGACGGAGGGGCCGGCCATGTCACACCTCGAGCTTGTAGAAGGCGATGGCGTTGCCGCCGAAGACCCGCGCCGTGGCGGCCGCGTCGAGCCCGGGCCCGACGATGCCGCGCAGCGCGTTCATGACCTCGGCATAGCTCGCCGCGCGCAGGCACACCGGCCAGTCGGAGCCGAACATCACCCGCTCCGGCCCGAACACGGCGAGCACGTGCTGCACGAAGGGCGCGAGGTCGGCCGGCCGCCAAGCGTCGAGTTGCGCTTCGGTGACCATGCCCGAGAGCTTGCAATGGACATTGGGGAGGCCGGCGATGGCCGCCATCTCCTCGGCCCAGCCGGCCAGCTCGCCGCTGGCGATGGGCGGCTTCGAGACGTGATCGACGACCGCGCGCAGCTTCGGCAGGCCGGCGAGGGCCTGGCGCACATGGGGCAGGTGGCGGGGAAAGCTCAGCACGTCGAAGGCCAGGTCGTGCGCGACGAGGCGCTCCAGATTGGCCAGCACCGCCGGCCGCAGGATGTAGGCGTCGTCCGCGAGGTCCTGCAGCATGGGCCTGAGGCCGACGAGCTTGGGCTGCGCCTTGAGACGCACAAGCTTGTCCTCGAAGGCCGGATCCTCGAAGTCGAGCCAGCCGACGACGCCGGCGACGAACGGCGTTCTGGCCGCGAGCTCGAGCAGATAGGCGGTTTCGGCCTCGGTCTGCGCCGCCTGCACCAGCACCGTGCGGTCGACGCCCGCGCGGCGCAGGAGCGGCGCCATGTCGTCCGGGCCGTAGGGCCGCGCCAGCACCGGCACGTCCGGCGACATCCAGTGATAGTCGCCGCGGGCCGGGTCCCAGAAATGGTGATGCGCGTCGACGATCATGAGCGGCTCCTAATGCGCGACGATGAGGCGGGTGAGCGCTTCGATGCTGGTCTCCTGCTTGGGGGCGTCGAGCACCTTGCGCCCGCGCGCCAGCACCACGAAGCGGTCGCACACCTGGTGCGCGTGATAGATGTTGTGGGTCACGAACACGCAGGAGACGCCGCTGCTGCGCAATTCGGTGATGTAGCGCAGCACGTTCTCGGTCTCGCGCACCGACAGCGCGCTGGTCGGCTCGTCGAGCAGCAGCATGCGCTTGTGGAAGTGCACGGCGCGGGCGATGGCGACGGCCTGCTTCTGGCCGCCCGACAGCGCCGACACCGGCTTGTCGGGGTCGTCGATGCCGGCGATCTCGACCGAGCGGCGCAGGATGTCGACGGTCAGCCGGCGCATCTGGCGCCGGTCGAGGAAGCCGAGATGCGTGGTCAGCTCGCGCCCCAGGAACATGTTGCGATAGATCGAGAGGGCCCCGATCATGGCGATGTCCTGGTAGATGGTCTCGATGCCGAGGCGCGCCGACTCGGCGCGCGAGCCGAGATTCGCCGGCCGGCCGTCGCTCAGCACCTCGCCCGAGCTCGGCGGCGCGATGCCCGAGAGCATGCGGATCAGCGTCGACTTGCCGGCGCCGTTGTCGCCGAGCAGGCCCACCACCTCGTTGCCGCGGATCTCGAAATCGAGGCCGTCGAGGGCGCGGTGATTGCCGTAGCGCTTGACGATGTTGCGCAGCGAGATCAGCGGCGTTCCGGCCGGCGCGGGACTGGACACTGGCTACTCCTTGCCGAGCACGTGCAGGTTGAGGATGGCGGCGATGATGATGATGAAGCCGACGAAGGCGTCGAGATAATAGCCCGGCGCGGCGGTCAGCAGCAGCACGTCCTGCACGGTGTAGATCAGCGCGGCGCCGAGGAAGATGCCGAGCACCGAGCCGCGCCCGCCGCTCAGCGCCACGCCGCCGATGACGCAGGCGGCGATGGCCTGCAGTTCGAGCCCCTGCCCCTGGATCGGCGAGACGGAGTTGACGCGTGTGGTCGAGAAGATGCCGGCGAGCGCCGCCATGACCGACGACAGCACGAAGGCGGCGAGCTTGACGCGGCCGACGCGCACGCCGACGGCATTGGCGGCGTCGACATTGCCGCCGACGGCGAAGATGTGGTTGCCGAAGCGGTGGCGCTCGAGCAGCAGATAGGCGCCGATGGTCAGCGCCACCAGCCACAGGAACTGGGCCGGCACGATGCCGAGCTGGCCGGTGAGCAGCGCCTGGAACAGCGCGTCGGGCCGGAACGAGCTGCTCTGCGCATTGGAGATGAACAGGATGACGCCGCGCAGCACCATCATGGTGCCGAGCGTGGCGATGAACGAGGTGATGCCGAAGCGCAGCACCAGCATGCCGTTGAGGACGCCGACCACGGCGCCGGCGGCCAGGGCGGCGAGCACGGCCAGCGGCAGCGGCACGCCGAGATTGAAGACGTCGGCCATGATCAGCGCCGAGAAGGTGAAGACGGCGCCGACCGACAGGTCGAACTCGCCGGCCACCATCAGCAGGCCGACGCCGAGGGCGATGATGCCGAGCTGCGGAATGGCGCGCAGCAGCGTCTGGATGTTGGGCTCGCTCAGGTAGCGGAACTCGCCCTGCAGCAGCAGGCTCGCGGCGATGCAGCAGGCCTGCAGCAGCACGAAGACCACCAGCACGTTGACGCTCGGGTGGCGCCGCAGCGCGCGCAGCGCGCTGGTGGCCGCGTTCGGCGCGGGGGCAACGGTATCGGTCATGGGCGCGCGGTCTTTCGATGAGAAGCCGCGCCGGGCGGGCCGGCGCGGCGCCAAGGCTAGCGGACGGTGCCCGAAAGGGCGAGCACCTGCTCGGCATTGCCCTTTTCGACGAGCGCGGCGCCGGTGTTGATGCTGGCCGGCGTCAGGCCGTACTTGTTGGCGTAGTAGAGCTGCGTCACCGTCATGTAGCCCTGGTAGAAGGGCTGCTGGTCGACGGTGGCGAGGGTCTGGCCGTCCATCACGTTGCGGATGATGACCTCGCTGAGGTCGAAGCCGCCATTGGGGATGCTGAGCCCGGCATCGGCGATCGCCTTGGGCGCCATCTCGGTCGGCATGCCGCCGAGCCCGACCACCGCCTTCACGCCGGCATGGCCGACGAGATACTGGGTGAGCTTGGTCAGCGTATCCTCGAGGCTGACGCCGCCCGTGCCGAGCACCTCGCATTCGGCGCCGACTTCGGCGAGCGCCCTGGCGACGCCCTCGTAGCGCTCGACGGCATAGACGGCGTCGGGGTGCTCGACCGGGCACACGGCCTTGTCGCCCTGCCCGAGGCCCGCGGCGCTCGCCACCGTCTGGCCGATGAGATAGCCGGCCTCACGGAAGTCCTGGCCGACGAACGCCTGCCGGGCATTGCCGGCGGCGCCCTGGCTGTCGTCGACGTTGAAGGCGACGACCGGGATGCCGGCGGCGCGGGCGCTGGCGACGATGCCATCATAGGCGTCGTCGACATTGATGGACAGGCCGATGCCGGTGGTGCCGCGCGCGATGGCCGCCTCGACGAGCTGGTTCTGCTGCACCGGATCGTCATTGGCGAACTGGATGGTCACCTTGGCGCCGAGATTGGCGGCGGCTTCCTCGGCGCCGGCGACCACCTTGGCCCAGAACGGGTTTCCGGTGGTGCCGTAGATCACCATGGTGAGGTCGGACTCGGCAGCCAGGGCTGCGGACGACGCGAGACAAGCGGCCAAGAACGAGGCTGCGACAGTACAGCGTAGGGTAAGTCTGGGCATGGGTTCCTCCTGCAGCCACCCCTCCCCGGAGCAGCGCTCGAATTCGTACGCCTGATGATTATTGAATGCAAGATACATTTCATGGCCGACACGATCCGGCGCATATTGCCTTTTGACCGCAGGTGCGTCACGCATAGTGCGTACAGTATCCGGGAGGAATTGCCATGCCGCGCATCACCAGGGTGGAGGTGCACGAGTTCAGCTACGAGGTCGACAATATCGGCTTCGATGCCGGCGGCTTCGACCTGGTGCAGGCCCCCGGCCGGCGCACGGCGCTGAGCAAGTTCGCCGTCGTCATCGAGGCCGAGGGCGGCCGGCGCGGCGAATATGTCGGGCTGTGGGGGGCGACGGGCCCGTCGCTGGCCCAGACCCTGCTGCTGGCGCCGCACCTGCTCGGCCAGGACGCCTTCGCGCGCGAGCGCCTCTATGACGAGTTCAAGCGCGCGCTGCGCCAGTACGACCATATGGGCCACGGCTATCTCGACATCGCGTTGTGGGACCTCATGGGCAAGGCCACCGGCCTTTCCGTCGCCACCCTGCTGGGCGGCTGGCGGCAGCGCCTGCCGGCCTATGCCAGCACCACCCATGGCGACCGCAATGGCGGGCTGTCGAGCCCTGCGGCCTATGTCGCCTTCGCCGAGCACTGCTACGGCCTGGGCTACCGGGCGTTCAAGATGCATGGCTGGTACGAGGCCGATGTCGAAGAGGAGATCGAGACCATCCGCCGCCTCGGCGAAACGGTCGGCGACCGCATGGCGCTGATGCTCGATCCGGCCTGCCAGCTGCGCAGCTTCGCCGACACCGTGCGCGTCGGCCGCGCCTGCGATGCCGCCGGCTTCCGCTGGATCGAGGACCCGTTCCGCGACACCGGCACCTCGGCCTTTGCCCACCGCAAGCTGCGCGAGCTGATTCGCACCCCGGTGCTGCAGACCGAGCATGTGCGCGGCATCGAGCCCAAGGCCGACTTCGCCATCGCCGGCGGCACCGACATGCTGCGCGCCGATCCCGAATACGACATGGGCCTCACCGGCGCGCGCAAGGTCGGCCATCTCGCCGAGGCGCTCGGCCTCGACGTCGAAATCCATGCCTGCGGGCCGGCGCACCGGGCGCTGATGGCGGCGACGCGCAACACCAGCTTCTACGAGGTGGCGCTGGTGGGCCCGTGCGCGCGCAATCCGCTGCCGCCCTGCTACGCCGACGGCTATTCCGACGACCTCGAGGCGATCGGCGAGGATGGCTGCGTGCCGGTGCCGACTGGTCCCGGCCTCGGTATCCGCTATGATTGGGAGTGGATCGCACGACATCGCACGAGGCTGCATGAATTCGCCTGAAGCGCCCGCCAGCGAGGATTTGACGCTGCACGCCGCCGTCTACCAGGTGGTCGAGGCCAATATCGCCTCCGGCCATCTCAGGGCCGGCATGCTGCTGCGCGAAACGGCGCTGGCCGCCGAGTTCGCGGTCAGCCGCGTGCCGGTCGGGCGCGCCCTGCGCGAGCTCGCCGAGCGCGGCAAGCTCGAGCGCCTCGAAAATCGCGGCTTTCGCGTGCCCGGCGCCGCCGCCGCGCCGCCGCCGCCGACCCCCCGCCTCGCCATCCCCGAATCCGTGCAGGAGCTGGCGCGCGGGCGCGCCAGCTGGGAGAAGATCTACGAGCGCGCCGAGCGCGACCTCATCGCCGCCATGCCCTTCGGCCGCTTCAAGATCATCGAGCTGGTCATGGCCGAATATTACGGCGTCAGCCGCACCGTCACCGGCGGATTGCTGGCGCGGCTCCAGGAGCGCGGGCTGGTGGAGCGGCTCGGCCGCACCTCGTCGCAGACGCCCGAGCTCACCGAGGAGCTGATGCGCGACCTCTACGAGGTGCGCATCCAGCTCGAGCCGGCCGCCCTGGCGCGGGCGGCGCCCTTGCTCCCGCGCGCCGATCTCGAGGCCATGCGCGACATGCTGCGCAGCGGCGAGGAGCGCTATCCCGACGTGCCCATCGAAGAGCTCGAAACCTATGAGCGCCGGCTGCACGTCGATTTCCTCGAGCGCACGCCCAACCGCCGGCTGCTGGCGGCGCTGCGCACGAGCCAGCTGCCGCTGCTCGCCACGAACCATCTGCTGAAGCGCTATCTGGGGCCGCCCGAGGCGGAGCCCTTCCTCGCCGAGCACCGCATCGTCGTCGAGCTGATGCTGCAGGGCGCCACCGAGGCGGCGGCGGGGGCGCTGCGCGCGCACCTGCAGGCCTCCTGCCTCAAGGGCATCGCCCGCGTCGACGAGGTGCGCCGGCATCACCAGCCGGAAATCCCGCCCTTCCTGCAGCCGGTGCCGTAGCAGCCGGAAGCGTGCCCGTCCGCCGTGGCGGCGCGGGCCGGGCGCCGGGCGCGTCAGGGGCCGGCCAGCGCCACGCCGGCGCCGATCGTCCGCTGCCAGGTCATGCCGGCCTCCCCGGCGGCGGTCTTGCCTCGGTCAGCCGGGCCCGCGGCGGGCGGACGAGCAGCGGGCAGCGCATCGCCATCAGGTGCTCGCAGCCGGCGAACTCGGCCAGCCGCTTCACCTCGCTCACCACGACGATCTCCTGGCTGATCCGCACGCCGATGGCGCGCAGCCGCCGGAACGCCCGCGACAGGCTCTCCGGCTTCATGCCGAGCCGGCCGGCGATGAGCAGCTTTTCATAGGGCAGGACGATCGTGCACTGGCCCTGCGACACCGGGGCCAGCCCGACAAGGAAATTGGCGAGCCGCTGCGGGCCGGTATAGGCCTTGAGCTCCTCGATCTGGTCCACCAGCCCGCGCAGATGCAGGGACGTCGACGCCAGCATGGCGAGCCCGATCTGCGGGCTCGCGCGCGTGAGCGCGACGACGCCATGCGTCGGCACCGCCAGCAGGCGCGCCTCGGTCACCGTCTCGCCGCTCACCGGATAGGCCCCGCCGGTGAGGCACGGGACCTCGGCGAGGCAGTCGCCGCGCGCGAACACGCCGACCACCGCCTCGTCGCCTCCGGCGGTCATGCGGAAGAGCTTCACCCAGCCGTCGAGCACCAGATAGAACGTCGTTGCCGGCGCATTCTGCTCGAACAGCGTGGCGCGGCGCGGCAGCGCCAAGAGCTGCGCGTGCGTCAGCAGGACGTCGAGCGCCTCCTCCGGCAGGGCCGAGAACATCGGCGCGGCGCGGATGGCATCGCGGTCGTGTGCATCGACATGTCGCCTGTTCATCGGCACCGCCCCCCCTTTTTGCCACTCTACGGCGCCGGCGCCGCGAGACTTTGCGCAAAAGCAAGCAACAGAGTGAATCAGCGAGGGCCCCTCGTCTTGACTTTGATCAAGTGGTCGGCGCGAAGGCGTCTGTTAGGCTCGCGCAGGATCGGTGCCCTTGAGGAGCGAACGATGGACGAGCACCCGGACGAGACGACGGCGAGGCCCGAGCGCATCCCGGTCATGCAGCAGCTTCTCGACAACCCATTTCTGCTGCTGTTCATCGGGGTCACGGTGCCGACCGTCCTCTACATCGTATGGGGCGTGATGGAAATCGCCTCGATCCCGATCGCTCCCTGAGCGCCCGCAGGAGGTACGACCATGGCCATCTCACCGCCCGAAAACAGACTCTGGTGGAAGGAGCCGATCGAGCGCGTCGAGCTGGGCTGGATCGTGATCGCCTTCCTGTGGGGGCTGTTCATGTTCTTCTTCATGATCGCCTGGCACTTCATCGGCGGCCAGAACCTGTCGACGGAAACCTACCGCGTGCGCCCGGAGGCCTTCGAGGCGAAGGTCGTTTCCTTCGCCGAGCAGTTCCAGGTCGGCGAGGACGAGGCGACCGGCGTGCCGGTGGTGCGGCCGCCGGCCGGCGAGGACGTCTACCTGCTGGCGCGGCTGTGGGAATGGTGGCCGATCCTGGAGCTGAAGAAGGGCCAGAGCTACCGGATCCACCTGTCGACGCTCGACTGGCAGCACGGCTTCTCGCTGCAGCCCACCAACATCAACATCTCGGTGCATCCCGGCTACGAGCAGATCATCACGCTGACGCCGACCGCGGCCGGCGAGTTCGGGGTCGCCTGCAACGAATATTGCGGCATCGGCCATCACATGATGACCGGCCAGAT
>JBDHTK010000046.1:0-16177 GCA_039808625.1 Devosia sp.
CGAGGTCGCGCCGCTCCGTCGCGGCGGCGATCTGCGCCTCGTAGGGGGTTCCGGCGGCGGCGGGCTGGTGGCGCGCCGTGTCGAGAGCCGCTTCCGTGTCGCGCAGCGACAGGCGCAGCGCCTCGATGCGTCCGGCCAGGGCTGCGGCGGCGGGTGGCGCGACGGCCTGTTGCGGCACCGGTGCGCCGAACGGAGCCAATACCGCAAGCGCGCCGAACGCCGCGACCGCGACGGCAGCCGCGACCAGCGTTCCGCGCACAATACCGCCAATCGCACCACGCAGGGACATGGCGCGACTATCGCCGCGCCAGCGTAAGCATTCGGTTAAGCGGCTCGCAATCGGGTGCTGCCTTCAGCGGATATTAACCATGCGGGGCGACACTGCCGGTTGTTTCCGCGTTCCCCCGCGTCCGAGTGTGCCATGCGTCTGTCGGTCCTGTTGATCCCGCTGCTCTGTGCCGTGCTCGGCGGCTGCGCGATGAACAAGCCGGCGCGCTACGCCGTCGAGGTGCCGCCGCCGCAGGCCTATACGCTCGATACCGGCGACGTGGTGCGCATCACCGTCTATGGCGACGACACCCTCACCAACACCTATACCGTCACCGACAAGGGCACCGTGGCCTTCCCGCTGGCCGGGCAGGTGGCGGTGCGCGGCCAGACCATCGTCACCGCCGAGCGGCTGATCACCGAGCTGCTCGCCAATGGCTACATGATCAGCCCCAAGGTGTCGGTCGAGGTCGCGACCTACCGGCCCTTCTTCATCGAAGGCGCCGTCGGCAAGGCCGGGCAATATCCTTACGTCTACGGCATGACGGCGCGGGCGGCCATCGCCACCGGCGGCGGCTTCGCCGAGTTCGCCGACCGCAACAGGGTCACCGTCTATCGCCGCGCCGGCAAGGCGGTGACGAAGCTGGTCCTCGGCCTCGATACGCCGATCCAGCCGGGCGACACCCTGGTCGTCGGCGAGCGCTGGCTGTAGCGCCATCCAGTCGGATCGTTGGAGTGTGCGGCCGTTGTCATGACGAAGCGGAATGGTCGCGCGCGGCCGTCGCGCAAATGTCATCCATGCGTTGAATCGTCACAACTGCTGGCCTAGCATACTGGCGACTCGGGTGCCTTGGTGCCTGCTTCCGGTCCGGGTGGTCGCCGGTCTCTCAGTCTTATCGGGCGTTTCTCGTGTCCACCGAACGGGTCGGCGCCAAGCGGCGCGACAGTGCGTTTTCCCATGTCGCCAGGACCGGCTGGGGAAAAGGCGTTGGCACGCTGTGGCGGATCACGCATCTCAACCTGCGCCATCCGTGGCAGGTCGCCATTGCCATCGTCGCGGCTTTCCTCGCGGCCGGCATGCAGCTCACCATTCCGCGCCTGCTCGGCCAGGCGGTGGATCAGGCGCAGGGGCTCGGCACGGCCGGCGCTGCGGCGGCCGAGACGCTGTGGACCACGGCGATGCTGCTGCTCGCCGTCTCCATCGCGCGCGGCATCTTCACGCTGCTGCAGAACTATTTCTCCGAGAGCGTCGGCCACTACGCCGGCTACGAGCTGCGCCTCGCCACCTACGAGAAGCTGCAGCAGCTCAGCTTCTCCTTCCACGACCGCGTGCATTCGGGCGACCTCATCACGCTTGGCATCCTCGACATCGACGGCGTGCGGATGTTCTTTTCCACCGCCACCGTCCGCTTCTTCCTCCTTGCGGTGCTGATCGGCGTCGGTGCGTACCTGCTCATCTCGACCGACTGGCTGCTTGGCCTGCTGAGCCTCAGCTTCGTGCCATTCGTCGCCTGGCGCTCGTCCAAGGTGCATCTCAAGCTGCGCGCCACCTGGCTCGAATTGCAGGAGCGCCTGTCGGTGATGTCGCGGGTGATGGACGAGAATCTCGGCGGCATCCGCGTCGTCCGCGCCTTCTCGGCGCAGGACCACGAGATGCGCAAGTTCGACGAGGCCTCGGCGCACGCCCAGGCGCTGGCGCATGAGCGGGTGAAGCTGCGCGTCTCCAGCACCTCGCAGATGAACTTCTCGTTCTTCTTCGCGATGGGGCTGGTGCTGCTGGTCGGCGGGCACAAGGTCATTGCCGGCGAGATCACCGTCGGCACGCTGGCGCAGTTCCTCACCTTCATGACCATCCTGCAGATGCCGGTGCGCCAGCTTGGCCTGCTGGTCAATTCCATCGCGCGCGGCGCCACCTGCGGCACGCGCCTGTTCGACCTGCTCGACCTCGAGCTCGCCGTGCGCGACAAGCCCAATGCGCCGGCCCTCGTCGTCAGCGAGGGCACGCTGGTCTTCGACCGCGTGAGCTTCCGCTATCCGGGCACCACGCGCGACGTGCTGCGCGACGTCAGCTTCACGGCGCGGCGCGGCGAGACGGTGGCGCTGGTCGGCCCGCCCGGCAGCGGCAAGTCGAGCCTCGTCCATCTCATTCCGCGCTATTACGACGTGGGCAGCGGCGCCATCACCATCGACGGGCAGAACGTCGCGGAGGTGACGCTGGATTCGCTGCGCCGCCAGGTGGCGGTGGTGCAGCAGGATTCGTTCCTGTTCACGACGACCATCGAGAACAACATCGCCTATGGCAATCCGTGGGCGAACGAGCGGCGCATCGAGCGCGCGGCGGAATCGGCGCAGCTCCACAACTACGTCGTCGGCCTGCCGGCCGGCTACGACACCATAGTGGGCGAGCGCGGCGTGTCGCTGTCGGGCGGCCAGCGGCAGCGCCTCACCACCGCGCGCAGCCTCGTGCTGAGGCCGGCGGTGATGGTGTTCGACGATTCCACGGCGGCCATCGATGCCGCCACCGAGCAGCGCATCCGCCTCGCCATGCGCCGCTATGCGCAGGAGCGCGTCACCATCGTCATCTCGCACCGGCTGAGCTCGCTGATGCATGCCGACCAGATCCTGTTCATCGAGGACGGCCAGATCGTCGAGCGCGGCACGCATGACGAGCTGCTCGCGCAGAACGGACGCTACCGGGCACTCTACGACCTGCAGGTGCGGCCCGATACCGACATGCCGCTCATGGCGGGAGAATGAGATGACCATCGCCGACAATCCCGACATGAGCGACGAGGATCGCAGCCGCCGGCCGGCCAAGGCGGTGGTGGGCTCGCATCGCGAGGAGGAGGAGGTCTTCGGCAAGGCCTATGATCCGCGTATCCTGAGGCGCATCTGGGCCTTCGTGCATCCCTATCGCAAGCAGATCTATCTCAGCGTCGCCGCGGTGCTGGTGTTCACGCTGACCCAGCTCGCCATTCCCCTCATCATCCGCTTCGCCATCGACAACGGCATGGCGGCAGGCGCCGACGGGTCCGTCCTGGCCCTGTGCGCCGGCGTCTTCCTCGCCGTCATCCTCGTCAATTACGGCGCGAGCTACATGCAGGAAGTCGTCGTCGGCCGCGTCGCCGAGAACGTGCTGTTCGACATGCGCCGCGCCATGATGGAGCGCCTGCAGCAGGTGGCGCTGGGCTGGATGGACAAGACCGAGGTCGGCCGGCTGATGTCGCGCCTGCAGGGCGACGTCAACTCCATGCAGGAGTTCCTCGAAACCTCGGTGATGTCGGTCGGCGACATCGTGCTGCTGTTCGGCATCGTCGCCGTGCTGCTCTATCTCGATGCGGGGCTGGGCCTGCTGACGCTGGCCACCATGCCGACGCTGCTGGTCATCCGCTTCTTCTGGCTGCCGCCGGCCAAGCGCAGCTTCATGGCGGCGCACGAGACGAATTCCATCGCCAATGGGGCGCTGGCCGAGGGCATCAACGGCGTGCGCACGGTGCAAAGCCTCAACCGGCAGCGCGTCAATTTCGACCTCTACGAGGAGAAGGCCTACAAGAACCTCGCCACCCATCTCACCGCCGCCAAATTCGCGCAGGTGACGGTGCCGATCGTCGACACGCTCACCGGCATCTCGATGGCGACGGTGATCGTGGTCGGCGGCCAGATGGTGCTGGCGCGCAGTGTCGATGTCGGCGTGATGGTGGCGTTCCTCTTCTACATCCAGCGCTTCTTCGACCCCATCCGCTCGCTCACCATGCAGTACTCGGTGCTGCAACGCGCGATGGCGTCCGGCCAGCGCATCGCCGAAGTGCTCGACGTGCCGGTCGACATAAAGGACAAGCCCGGCGCCGAACCCCTGCCGCGCGACATGGACGGCTCGGTGGAGTTCCGCCACGTGACCTTCGGCTACCGGCCGGGCCAGCCGGTGCTCAAGGACATCTCGTTCAAGGTGAAGCCGGGCGAGACGGTGGCGCTGGTCGGCCCCACCGGCTCGGGCAAGACCTCGTCGATGGCGCTCATCCACCGCTTCTACGACGTCTGGGACGGACAGGTGCTGGTCGGCGGCGCGGACGTGCGCGACGTGACGCAGGCGTCGCTGGGCGAGGGCATCGCGATGGTGCTGCAGGAGCCGTTCCTGTTCACCGGCACCGTGCTCGACAATATCCGCTACAACAAGGCCGACGCCACGTTCGAGGACGTGCAGCGGGCGGCGCAGGCAGTGGGCGCGCACGAATTCATCATGCAGCTCCCCGAGGGCTACGACACCCAGCTCGAGCAGCGCGGCGGCAACCTGTCGCTCGGCCAGCGGCAGCTCCTGAGCTTTGCGCGCGCGCTGGTGGCCGATGCCCGCATCCTTGTGCTCGACGAGGCGACGGCCTCGATCGACAGCTATACGGAGCTCAAGATCCAGAAGGCGCTGGCGGTGCTGCTCAAGGGACGCACCGGCCTCGTCATCGCCCACCGGCTCGCCACCATCCGCAATGCCGACCGCATCCTGGTGCTGCAGAACGGCGTCCTCATCGAGAGCGGAAACCACGACGAGCTGATGCAGCTCGGCGGGCTCTATGCCCGGCTCTACAACATGAACTATGCGAGCTTCGACGACATTCCCGACGAGCTCATTCCACAAGCGGCCGGCGTGGGCATCGCGACCTAGCCTGCCGCCCGTCCGCCGCTACGGTGCGGCCGGCACGGGGGTCGCCGGCAGGCCGGCGGCGGTGAAGGCGGCCTCGACCAGTGCCATCGTGTGCCAGGCGTCCGCGACGCTGGTCACCAGCCTGTCGTCCTCGCCGGCGGCGAAGCGTTGCAGGTTCGACATGGTGCCGATGAAGGCGTGCGGGAACCAGGTGCCGCTCAGCGGCACCTCGGTCCAGTCCTCGCCGCGGCGCGTCAGCCACAATTCGTCGGGCTCGCCCTCGGGGTAGTTGAGCAGCACGCCGAGCTTGGCCGTGGCCGCGCCGGTATCGCCCTCGACGCGGAAGTCGGCGGCCTGGAAGCGGCGGCCGAAATCGTGGTTGTGGTTGATCGACAGCGTCACGCGCTGGCCCGGCGCGAAGTCGATGAGCATGCTGGTGCGCGTCTGCGCCAGTTCCGTATTGGGGTGGCCGAGCGTGCGCGCGTGCACCCCGGTGGGGTTGCCGAGCAGCGCCCGCAGCGTGTCGAGATAGTGGATCGAATGCACGGCGATCTCGACGCGCGGCATGCCCTTGAGAAAGGGGAACAGGTGCCACGGCGTGAGGATGTTGAGATGCACCTCGACATCCACCACCCGGCCGAGCCAGCCGCGCGCGATGGCGTCAGCGAGCGCGAGGAACATCGGCGAGAAGCGCAGCTGGAAGTTCACTGCCGCCTTGAGCCGCTTCCGCCGGCACAGCTCGAGGATGGCGGTGGCCTCGGCGAGGTCGCGCCCCATCGGCTTTTACAGCAGCACGGCGGCGCCATCGACGGGACGAGCCTCAGTCGAGGTGGAACACCTCTTCCATGTCGGCCCACCACGTGCCCTCGGCGCGCGTCGCGAGCGGCGCCTGCATCGGCATGCACACCTTCCACCAGTCCTGCGTCGCCGGGTCGGCAGCCATCGCCGCCATGTCGGCGGCATAGTCGGTGCCGGTGTACTCGAAATAGGCGAAGAGCAGGTTCTCCGGCTCCTTGAGATAGATGGAGTAGTTGGAGATGTTGGAGCGCTTGATCTGCTCGAGCACCTTCGGCCACACGGCGGCGTGCAGGCGCTTGTATTCGGCGATGGCTTCGGGCTTGAGCCCGATGATGGAGCCGTATCTCATGGTCATTTCCCCAGGTGATAGATGCGTTCGGCGTTGGCGTGGAGCAGCGCTGCCTGCTCGCCGGTGCTGGCGCCGGCGATGAGCGTGCGCGTCGCCTCCACCCAGCGCGTGAGGTTGGCGGTCAGCGTGCATACCGGATAGTCCGAGCCCCATACCACGCGATCCCAGCCGAAGCTTTCGATGACGTGTTCGACATAGGGGCGCAGATCGTCGGCCGTCCAGTCGGGCCGCGCATAGGCGACGACGCCCGAGATCTTGGCGTTGACATTGGGCAGCTCCGCCAAGCGGCTGATGTGGTCGCGCCACGGGTCGAGGCCGCTGCCGGCGATGTCCGGCACGCCGCAATGGTCGAGGACGAAGGTCACGTCCGGGCAGCGCGCGGCGAGGGCGCGGCCGACGGGCAACTGGTCGGCGCGCACGCACAGGTCGAAGCAGAGGTCGCGGGCGGCGAGCCGGCGCAGGTTGGCGGCGAACAGCTCGCTCTGGCTCAGTTCGTCCGGCTGCGTGTGCAGCACGCGGCGGATGCCCTTGACACCGGGCAGGGCCGCCAGCCGTTCGAGATGGGCCGGAAAGTCGGTGTGCTCGGGGCGCGCCGCGGCGATGGCGCCGCCGATCACCGGATGCAGACGGTCGAGCACGAAGCGCGTCTCGGCCTCCATGTCGGGCTCGGCGACGTCGACCTCCATGTGGAGCGCCGTTTCGATGCCGAGCCTTTCGGCTTCGGCGAAATAGCCGGCGACCGGCCACGGCCGGTTGAGCACCGGCGCCCCGTCGAGCCACGGATAGGAGAAGTGGCCGAGATAGACGAGGTGCAGGTGAGTATCGACGATGCGCATGTCAGCTCCCGGCAATCGAACGCTGCGAAATGTCCTGGCCCGCCTTGACCAGCAGCTTCAGCACGCTGGCCTTGTCGGGCGCGTCCCTGGTGTCGAGGCGGTGGGTATAGGGCGAGGTGAGGGCGGCGATCACCGTGCCGAGCGGCCCGAAGATCGGCACGGAAAGATTGGTGACGCCGGCCACCTGCTTGCTCTCCATCGATTCATAGCCGAGCTCGCGCACCCGGGCGAGGCGGCCGAGCAGGTGCGGCGAGAGCTTGCGGCGCCCGCCGCCGGCGTCGTCGAGCATCAGGGCGCGTTCCTCGTCGTCGGCGAAGGCGAGGAAGACGTGGCCTGAGCCGGTGTTGACCATGTCGATGCGCGAGCCGACGCGGATGGAGAGGTTCCAGTAGCCGGGGCCGTCCACCTGCGCCACGGCGACGAGGATGTTGCGGTCGCGGATGACGAGGTGCACTGCCTGTTCCGACTCGTGCGCGAAGCGGCGCAGGGCCGGCACGGCCTGGCTGATGAGGCGGCGGATCGGCGGCGTCTGGTGGCTGAGCTCGAACAGCTTCAGCGTCAGCTCGTAGCGGTCGGCGGGGGTGCGGCGCACATAGTCGCGGCGCACCAGCCGGTCCAGCATGCGGTAGATTTCGTTGGGCGAGCGGTCGAGCGCCTTGGCGATCTCGGCCTGGCTCAAGCCGTCCTCGGTGCCGGCGAGGACCTCCAGAATATCGAGGCCCTTGTCGAGTGCCGGGGCCCTGTACCTGTCGAGCTCTTCGGCCTCGCTCGTCATCATCAAACGCCCCACCAAACGCCTCCCCGGCCGCCCTTCGGGGGGCGGATGCTAGCCGTTGACGTTCGGTCGTCAACTATGCTTACCTACAAATAGACTTTTCATCTATGCACGATCAAGCCCGTTGGGAGGCGCGCGTGCGGAAGGTCTCAGGAGGAGAATCGCATGTCCACGAAACTGACCATGACGCTCTTGGCGTCGTGCGCCGTCGGCCTGCTCGCCCTGCCGGCGCTGGCGCAGGACTTCGACTACGGCAAGTTCCCCGACTACACCCTCAAGGTGAAGCTGATCGGCGGCACGCAGTATGAAAAGCTCTACACCCGCATCCCGGAGTGGGAGGCGCTGACCGGCGCCAAGGTGGAGATCGTGTCGTCGAAGAACCACTTCGACCTCGACCGCGAGATCAAGCAGGACATCGCGTCGGGCTCCATCACCTGGTGCCTGGGCTCCAACCACACCAGCTTCGCGCCGCAATATGGCGACCTCTACGTCGACCTCAAGGACTACATTCCACAGTCCGAGCTCGACAAGTATGTGCCCGGCACGCTGGCCGCGTCGATGGTCGATGGCCGCCTCGTGCAGCTGCCGCGCGTCACCGACGTGTCGAACATCTACTATCGCAAGTCGCTCTATGCCGATCCGGCCAAGCAGGCGGCCTACAAGGAGAAGTACGGCAAGGATCTGGTGCCGCCCGAGACCTTCGAGGACTTCAAGAACCAGGTCATCTTCTTCGCCGATCCGCCGAATCTCTACGGTACTGCCTTCGCCGGCAAGGACGAGGGTATGTCCGGCCGCTTCATGGAGATCCTGCGCGCCAATGGCGGCGATCTGTTCGACGAGAACTGGAACCCGATCTTCAACTCCGAGGCGGGCATCGCCGCGGTGCAGTGGTTCAAGGACATCTATGACGCCAAGGCGGTGCCGGCCGGTACCGTGAACTACACCTGGGACGACATCGGCCAGGCGATGGCCGCCGGCCAGCTCGCCATCGATCTCGACTGGCCGGGCTTCGCGGGCTTCTACGCCGATCCCAATTCGTCCAAGATCGCCGACGACCTCGGCTTCGCCACGGCGCCGGTAGGCACCTCGGGCAAGCGCGGCGGCTGGTCGGGCTCGCACTCGTTCTCGGTCACCGAGGCGTGCGACAACAAGCCGGCGGCGGTGTCGCTCGCGGTGTTCCTCACCAATGACGAGAGCGAGATGATGGAGGCCCAGGCCGGCAACCTGCCGACCCGGACCAAGACCTTCGACGAGGTCAAGCAGTGGTTCACCGATAACGGCAAGCCGTTCATGAACGAGATGTTCACGGCCTGGCAGGCGTCGCTCAACGAAGCCCGCACGCCGCCGCTGGTGGCCCAGTGGATCGAGGTCTCCAACGTCATCTGGCCGAACGTGCAGGCGGCCATCGTCGGCCAGAAGGACGTCAAGGCGGCGCTCGACGAGGCCGCGGAGCAGGCGCGCCAGATCATGGAAGACGCCGGGATGCTGAAGTAGGCTCGGGCCTGTGCATCGGGCCGTCCGGCAGGCGCCGGGCGGCCCTTCCCTCCATTCCCGTCCGGGCGAGGCCGCAGTGACGAGGTTCTTCAAATCGCCGCGGGCGGTGCCCTATCTGCTGCTGCTGCCGTCGATCGTCGTGATCCTCGCGGTGGTGCTGGTGCCGCTCATCGTCTCGCTGTGGACGAGCTTCACCGGCTACAACCTCACCAAGCCGGCAACGCTGTTCCAGTTCGTCGGCCTGCGCAACTACCAGCGCGTGCTCAGCAATGCCGAGTTCTGGTGGGCGTTCCTGCGCACCGTGGTGTTCATCACCATCGCGCTCAATCTCGAGCTGGTGCTGGGGCTCGGCCTCGCGCTCCTCGTCAACCGCATCACCTGGGGCCAGCGCACGTTGCGCACCATCATGATGTTCCCGATGATGTTCTCGCCCATCCTCGTGGGCTTCCAGTTCAAGTATCTGTTCAACGACGCCGTGGGGCTGGTCAACAACGCGCTGTTCGACCTCGGCATCATCCGCGAGCCGATCGCCTGGCTGGTCGACGGCACGCTCGCCAATTTCTCCATCATCTTCGCCGAGGTGTGGATGTCGACCTCGGTGTTCGCCATCCTGCTGCTCGCCGGCCTCATGGCGCTGCCCAAGGAGCCGATCGAGGCGGCGCGGGTCGATGGCTGCAATGCCTGGCAGGTGTTCCGGCACATCACGCTGCCCTTCCTCATGCCGTTCATCTTCATCGCGCTCACCATCCGCTCGCTCGACGTGGCGCGTGCCTACGACATGGTGCGCATCATGACCAATGGCGGGCCGGCGGGGCGCACCGAGCTGATCTGGACGCTGATGACGCGCGTCGGCTACCAGAACAGCCAGATGGGCATGGCCAATGCGATGGGTTATGTCTCGATAATCCTGTCCATCGCCTTCACCGTCTTTTACTACCGCAAGCTGACGCAGGCGCGCGCCTTCATGGGAGGCGCGCAATGAGCGCCCGCAGCATCGAGCGGCCGTGGCAGCGCTGGCTCATCCGGCTCGGCATCTTCGTCTCGATGGTGATCCTCGTCGTGCCCGGCGCCTGGGTGGTGCTGACGGCGTTCCGCCAGAACATCGAGATCCTGGCGCGGCCGGCGGTGTGGATCCCGCAGCAGCTGACGCTCAAGAACTTCGAAGGCATCTTCGGCATGCTGTCGACGCAGCAGGGCCTGCCGGTCGCGCAGTATTTCATCAATTCGCTGGTGATCTCGATCACCTCGACGGTGGTCGCCATCGCCATCGGCATGATGGGCGGCTATGCCTTTGCGCGCTACCGCTTCAGGGGCAAGGGCGCGCTGTTCCTCGGCTTCATGCTGAGCCGCACCGTGCCCGGCGTGGCGCTCAGCCTGCCGCTGTTCATCATCTGGGCGCGCATCGGGCTCATCGACACGAGCTGGGGGCTGATCCTCGTCTATCTGGCGGTCAACATCCCCTTTACCATCTGGCTGACCGACGGCTTCTTCCGCCAGATCCCCGTCGATCTCGGCGAGGCGGCGCAGATCGACGGCTGCACGCCGTGGCAGGCGTTCTGGAAAGTCGAGTTCCCGCTGGCGCGGGCCGGGCTCGCCTCGGCGGGCATCTTCGCCTTCCTCACCTCGTGGAACGAATATGCGCTGGCGAGCCAGCTCACGCGCACCACGGCGAGCAAGACCATGCCGGTGGGCCTCATGGACTTCACCGCGCAGTTCACGGTGGACTGGGCCGGCATGAGCGCGATGGCGGTGCTCATCATCATCCCGGCGCTGGTCCTCACCTTCCTTGTCCAGAAGCATCTCATCGCCGGACTGACCTTCGGCGGAGTGAAGGGTTAGCCATGGCGAATGTGTCGCTCAAAAAGGTCGTCAAGCGCTACGGGCGCGAAGAGGTGGTGCACGGCATCGACCTCGAGGTGGCGCACAACGAATTCGTCGTCCTCGTCGGCCCCTCCGGCTGCGGCAAGTCCACGACCCTGCGCATGGTCGCCGGCCTCGAGGAGATTTCCGACGGCACCATCTCGATCGGCGACCGCGTCGTGAACACGCTGCCGCCGCGCGCGCGCAACATCTCGATGGTGTTCCAGTCCTACGCGCTCTATCCGCACATGACGGTGCGCGAGAATCTCGGCTTCGGCCTCAAGATCGCCAGGCAGCCCGAGGCGGAGATCAGGGCGCGCGTCGACGAGGCGGCCGAAATCCTCGGCCTCGGACCCTATATGGACCGGCTGCCGGCGAACCTGTCGGGCGGCCAGCGCCAGCGCGTCGCGATGGGCCGCGCCATCGTGCGCAACCCCGACGTGTTCCTGTTCGACGAGCCGCTTTCCAACCTCGATGCCAAGCTGCGCGGGCAGATGCGCGTCGAGATCAAGCGCCTGCACCAGCGCGTCAGGACCACCGTCATCTACGTCACGCACGACCAGGTCGAGGCGATGACGCTGGCCGACCGCATCGTCATCATGCGCGACGGCCATGTCGAGCAGGTCGGCACGCCGACCGAGGTGTTCGAGCGCCCGGTCAACACCTTCGTCGCCGGCTTCATCGGCTCGCCGCCGATGAACCAGCTCGACGCCGTGGTGGTGGGCGGCAAGGGCCGGCTCGCCGACGGCGTCGAGGTGCCGCTGCCGGCCGACGCCAGGATCGCCGAAGGCCAGGAGATCGTCATCGGCTTCCGTCCCGAGAGCTTTGCGCCGCGCGGCCATTCGCTGCATGGCGCTGACAACTCGCTGGCGCTCGGGCGCACGGTGCTGCTGGCCGAGCCGCTGGGCACCGAGACCATCCTCTTCGTCGAGCTGGGCGGCAAGGACGTGCAGGCCAAGATGCTCAACCCGCGCCATGTGACGGCCGGCGAGCAGCTCGACTTCACCCTCGACCTCGGCCGCCTGCACGTCTTCGACAAGGCGAGCGGCAAGAGCCTCAGGAGCTAGGCAATGGCGAAGATTACCCGCGTCGAGCTGCTGATGGTGGACCTCAAGCCCAAGGTCAAGCGCGTCGACGCCATCCAGTCCTTCGTCAGCCAGGAAACGCCCATCCTGCGCATCACCGATGCCGACGGCGCGGTGGGGACCGGCTATTCCTACACCATCGGCACGGGCGGCCATGCCGTCATGGAGCTGCTCGGCCGCACGCTGGCGCCGGCCCTCATCGGTCGCGAGTCGCTGGAGATCGAGCGCATCTGGCGCGACCTCTATTTCCTCACCCACGCCACCACCGTGGGGGCCATCACCGCCATCGCGATGGCCGCCATCGACACGGCGCTGTGGGACCTCAAGGCGAGAAAGCTCGGCCTGCCGCTGCATCTGCTGGCCGGTGGAGCGCAGGCCGAAATTCCGCTCTACACCACCGAGGGCGGCTGGCTGCACCTCGAGACTGCCGCCTTGGTCGACGACGCGCTCAAGGCGAGGGCGGAAGGCTTCGGCGGCGCCAAGATCAAGGTCGGCCGGAATATCGGCGAGGACGTGAAGCGCCTCGCCGCGGTGCGCGAGGCGGTTGGCGACGGCTTCGAGATCTTCACCGACGCCAACCAGAAGTTCAACGTCGACGAGGCCATCCGCCGCGCCCGCGCCTATGAGCCGCTCGACCTCGGCTGGCTCGAGGAGCCGCTGACTGCCGACGACATCGAGGGGCATGTGCGGTTGTGCGCCCACACCTCGCTGCCGGTGGCGGTGGGCGAGAGCCTCTACTCGCCGCTGCACTTCCGCGAATATCTCGAGCGCCACGCCTGCACCATCGTGCAGGTCGATGTCGGCCGCATCGGGGGCATCACGCCGTGGCTCAAGGTGGCCCACATGGCCGAGGCGTTCAACATCGCCGTGTGCCCGCACTTCCTCATGGAGCTGCATGTGGGGCTGTGCGCCGCCGTGCCCAATGCCCGCTGGATCGAGTACATCCCACAGCTCGACACCATCACCACCCACGGCATGACCATACGTGACGGCAAGGCCATCCCCTCCAGCGCGCCCGGCCTGGGCATCGCCTGGGACTGGGACGCGATTTCCCGCATGACCGTCGATAACTCCCACGTGATTCTGAGCTGATGCGCATCACCGCCCTTCGCACCTACGATCTTCGCTTCCCCACCTCGCGTGCGCTCGACGGGTCCGACGCGATGAACCCCGATCCCGACTATTCGGCCGCCTATGTGGTGCTGGAGACGGACGGGGCGCTCGAAGGGCATGGGCTGAGCTTCACCATCGGGCGCGGCAACGAGATCGTGGTCGCCGCCATCAAGGCGCTCGCCCCGCGCGTCGTCGGGCTGGAGCTGGACTGGATTCGCGAGAATCCCGGCCGCTTCTGGCGCCACGTCACCGGCGACAGCCAGTTGCGCTGGATCGGCCCCGACAAGGGCGCCATCCATCTCGCCGCCGGCGCCGTCGTCAACGCCGCCTGGGATCTCATGGCCAAGGCGGCGGGCAAGCCGGTGTGGCAGTATGTCGGCGAGATGAGCCCCGAAGAGCTCGTCGCCATCGTCGATTTCCGCTACCTCACCGACGTCATCACGCCCGACGAGGCGCTCGACATCTTCCGCCGCGCCGTGCCCGGCCGCGCCGAGCGCATCGCGGCGCTCAGGGCCGAAGGCTATCCCTGCTACACCACCTCGGCGGGCTGGCTCGGCTATTCCAACGAAAAGCTCGTCCGGCTTGCCAGCGAGGCGGTAGCGCAGGGCTTCTCTTACATCAAGATGAAGGTGGGGCGCGACCTCGCCGACGATACGCGCCGCCTCGAAATCGTGCGCTCGATCATCGGCCCCGAGCGCAAGCTGATGATCGACGCCAACCAGGTGTGGGAAGTGGACGAGGCCATCGCCTGGGTCAAGGCGCTCAGCCGGTTCGATCCCTATTTCATCGAGGAGCCGACCAGCCCCGACGATGTCGAGGGGCATCGCAAGATCCGCGAAGCCGTGGCGCCGGTGCGCGTCGCTACCGGCGAAATGTGCCAGAACCGCATTCTGTTCAAGCAGTTCATCGCGCAGGGCGCCATCGACATCGTACAGATCGACGCCTGTCGGCTGGGCGGCCTCAACGAGGTGCTGGCGGTGCTGCTGATGGCCGCCAAATACGGGCTGCCGGTGTGGCCGCACGCCGGCGGCGTGGGCCTGTGCGAGTATGTGCAGCACCTGTCGATGATCGACTACATCGCGGTGAGCGGCAGCAGGGACGGGCGGGTGATCGAATATGTCGATCACCTGCACGAGCATTTCGTCGATCCGTGCACCATCCGCGCCGCCGCCTACATGCCCCCGGCGCGGCCGGGCTTTTCCGTCGAGATGAAGCCGGGCTCGATCGCCGCCAACCAGTTCGCGGGGTAGGGGCGCTACAGCCGCGCCAGCGCCCCGTCGAGCCGCGCCAGGTAGTCCTCGGCGTAGGTCGCGTAGTCGAACCCCGTCTCGCTGAGATGCACCGCCGAGACCAGCGCCCACAGCGCCTCGCGCAGCAGCGAGGCGGCTTCCATCACGCGGTGGCCTGCCACCAGCCCGGCCGATGGCGTTGCGCCGAAATAGGCCGTCAGCAGCGTCCGCGACTGCTCCCCGTCGAACCCGGCATGCGAGCTGAGGTTGCCGAGGTCGAACAGCGGTGCGCCGGGGCCGGCATATTCGTAGTCGATGAGCCACAGCCGCGTGCCGTCGTCCAGCCAGTTGCCGGCCAGCAGGTCGTGATGCGCGAACACTTCTGGCAGCCGCACCTGCCGCGCCTCCAGTTGCGCGTTGAGCGCCGCCCAGGCGCCCACGCGCCGGTCGGCGAGGGTGTCGAGATAGCTCCGGTTCACGGCGAACACGTCGAACGGCGCGCCCAGGGTCAGCGGCAGTGCCACGTGGAACTGGCGGAGCAGGGCCGCGAGGCGGGGCGTTTCGGCCGCCATGTCCGCGGGGCGCAGCGTTCGCGCCGCGAGGTGGCGGGTGACCATCAGGCCCGGCTCGGCATGGACCAGCTCAGGTGCGAAGCCGGCGGCGTGGGCGGCGCGGCTGACCGCCGCCTCGCGCGTCCGCGACACGTTGTGAAACGGAAAATCGCGTGTCAGCCGAACCACGTAGCGGTCGCTGCCGGCTTCCGCCAGAAGGCTTAGGTTGGAAATTCCACCGCCCAGGCGGCAGAGCCGGGGGCGACTGCGCCACAGTGGCAGGGCGGCAATCTTGTCGGCGATCTCGGGGGACAGTGTGCTCACATGTGCGCTTCTCGACCACCGGGCGGCGCCGGGCAAGAGCCTTTTGCTTGGCGGCGTCCCTGCGGGGCGCTATGAGCCAAGGCGCGCGCCCTCGCTGGCGTCATAGCTTGTGCACGACCCCGGACCTTCGGACCCGAGCCCATGATCCGCCTCGCCGCCCTCGCCGCCGCTCTCCTTCTCACCGTGCCCGCCTGGGCCGCCGACGGCGCGCTGCGCGGCGTGGCGCTGGTCATCGGCCAGAGCAAATACGAGACGCTGACGCCGCTGCCCAATCCTACGCAGGACGCGCGGGCCATCGACGACCTGCTCAACGATCTCGGCTTCGAGGTCGAGCGCGTGCTCAATGCCGACGCCGACGAGTTGCGCGAGGCCATCGACGATTTCATCAAGGATGCCGAGGATGCCGACGTGGCGCTGGTCTACTATTCCGGCCACGGCATCGAGGTGGCCGGCCAGAACTACCTGATCCCCACGGACACCGACCTGGCGACGCCGGAGAGCGCCGGCGACGCGCTGGTGCCGGTGGCGCCGCTGCTCGACGGGCTGGCCAAGGTGGTGCCGGTGACCATCGTGCTGCTCGACGCCTGCCGCTCCGACCCGTTCCCTGCCGGCACAGTCGTGCGCCTGCCGGGCGAGGCGGCGCCCGTCGAGATCGCCGGCGGCGGCCTCGCCGCCGTGCGGGGACCGACGCCGCTGGCGCGGCCGGATGCCGATCCGCAGGGCCTCGGCGCCGTCATCGGCTTTGCCGCCGAGCCGGGCCAGCCGGCGCTCGACGGCGCGCCCGGAGAGAACTCGCCCTATGCGGCGGCGCTGCTCAAGCATCTGGGCGCCGGCGGCTTTTCGTTCGGCGACGTGATGACGAT
>JBDHTK010000047.1:0-15862 GCA_039808625.1 Devosia sp.
GCCCGGCAATGGCCGCTTTATCCGTTGCGCCCGCCCGGAGTGGGCGCGGCCGCTGGGGCGGCGCATCCACGGCTTCGAGCCATCCACCGGGGCCTTCGCCGGCTGGTCGTGATCAACCGGTCCCGCGCGTCCCCCCGCGCGCGGGAAGCGAAACGTCTATCCCGCTGACAGCGGGGACGGGGACAGCAGCGACTTCACCGTGAAGAACAGGAATATTGCCATGACTGCCAAGGACACCACCTCTCCCATGCGCCTCTACTGCTTCGACGGTGGCCGGTGCATCTGGCCGCAGGGGAATTTCACCCAGTATATCGGCTGGGATCAGAAGATGCCGATCCCCATTCCGTTCTTTCTCATCGACCATCCCAAGGGGAAGATCCTGTTCGAGACCGGCATGCACCCCAATCTGGCGGTCGACCCGGTTGGCCATCTCGGCCCCTATATCATGAGCAAGTTCAATCCGCAGATGACGCCGGACCAGGCCGTCGTTCCGCAACTGGCCAAGCTCGGCATCGAGCCCGGGGACATCAAATACGTCATCCTCTCGGTGCTGTTCCCCGACCATGCCGGCGGCATGGAGTTCTTCCCCGACGCCACCTTCATCGTGCAGCTGCGCGAGTTGCAGGATGCCTGGTGGCAGGACACCCGGGTCACCACGACCTATTGCTACAACGACTACCGCAACACCCGCGACTTCAAGTTCTGGGAATTGCACGACGAGGACCTCGACCTGTTCGGCGACGGCTCGGTGGAGATCATGTTCGCCCCCGCCCATGCACGCGGCGAACAGGCCCTGGTCATCAGGCTGCCCGAAACCGGCACGGTCGTGTTCCCAGCCGGCGTGATCCCGCAGAAAAAGACCATGGACCTCAACAGCATGACTGGCACGCCGCGCCTGGATCCGGTGGCCATCCATCGGCACATGGACAGGCTGAAGGCCGTCATCCGGCGGGAGAACGCCAAGGTGATCTATCACCACTGCCCCGAGACCTGGCCGGAGGTGCGCCTCGCCCCCGACTACTACAGCTGAGGCGGCCCGGCATGGCTATCGGGGGAACGGGCGCATGAGACTTGAGCACAAGACCGCCCTGATCACGGGGTGCGCCCGCGGCATCGGCGCGGCCACCGCGCTGATGTTCGCCCGCGAAGGGGCGCGCCTCGTCATTGGCGACGTTCTCGAAAGCGAAGGGCGGGAGGTGGCCGAAAAGATCGGTTGCGCCGGCGGGCAGGCGGTCTTCGTCCGGCTCGACGTCACCTCCGAGGCGGACTGGGAGCAGGCGGTGGCAATGGCGGAGACGCGCTACGGCGCCCTCCACATCCTCGTCAACAATGCCGGCATCGGCGCCGGCAACATGGCGATCGAGCAGACCAGCGCCGACGACTGGGATCGCGTCATGGCCGTGAACGCCAAGGGCGCCTTCCTGGGCATGCGGGCGTGCCTGCCGGCGCTGCGCGCCGCCGGCGGCGGTGCCGTCGTCAACCTGTCCTCGCAGCTGGGCCTGGTGGGCACCGACAACAGCAGCGCCCAGTACCAGGCCTCCAAGGGTGCCGTGCGCATGCTGACCAAGTCGGCGGCGGTGCGCTACGCCAGGGCCGGGATCAGGGTGAACTCCGTACATCCGGGACCGGTGGCCACGCCCCTGACCGCCAGCGTGCGCAGCGACCCGGTCGCCCGCGACGTCGTCTTGAACCGGATTCCACTCGGCCGCTACGGCGAAGACGAGGAAATAGCCTATGGCATCGTCTATCTCGCCTCCGACGAAGCGCGCTTCGTCACCGGAGCCGAACTCGTCATCGATGGCGGCTGGACCGCGCAATAAGCTCGCCGGCGGCAGGGCGGGCCATCTCTTTTCCACATCTGGGAGTGCAGTGTCTTGAACATCCAACGTCTGTCGCCCGGCCCGCGCATGAGCCAGGCAGTAGTTCATGGTGGCACCGTCTATCTCGGCGGCCAGGTCGGGACCCGGGGGGCCGACATCACCGGGCAGACTCGGCAGGTGCTGGCCGCGATCGACCGGCTGCTCGCCGAAGCGGGATCGGACAAGTCGCACATCCTGCAGGCCATCGTCTGGCTGGCCGACATGGCGGACTTCGATGCCATGAACGCCGTCTGGGACGGCTGGGTGGACCGGCAGAATACCCCGGTTCGCGCCTGCGGCCAGAGCCTCCTGGCCGACCCCGGCTATCGCGTCGAGATCATCGTCACTGCTGCCCTGGCCTAGGCATGGCGCCACCAACGCCGGATGGGGCCCGGGCGCGCAAGCCGCAGGGGTGGTGTCTAGTCTGATGCCGCCTCCAGCGTCTGGACCAGGGCGTCGACCAGTCGCAGGTTCAGCGACGAGCGGTTCCACACGAGGCCGATGCGGCGCGTGAACTGATCGTCCGGGATGTACCAGCGTTCCAGCGAGAGGCCCTCGGGCCAGGGCGGCGCCCAGTCGGGGACCAGCGAGATGCCGAGCCCGCGGTCGACCATCACCGCAATCGCCTCGAGGGCGTCGAGCTCGAAACGGTCCTTGGGCACGATGTCGCAATGGCGGAGATAGCGCTCCGCCAGCCGCCCGCCCCAGTGATTGCGGTCGTAGCGCAGGAAGGGCTCCGTCGCCAGCAGCCGATGCGGGTCGGACAGATCGGTGCCGCCGCCGGCGATCAGCACCAGCGGTTCCGCCCGCACCGTCTGCCAGTCGCACTCCTTGGGAATGGGGAAGGGGGGCTGCACGATGATCGCCGCGTCGAGCTCCCCCGTGGCCACCCGGCGGTAGAGGTCCTGCGATGTGCCGGGCGCCACGAAGAACGCCACGTCCGGGTGCTGGGCGTTCACGCGCGACAGGAGCTCGGGCAGGATGCCGGTCATCGCCGTGGACACGGCCCCCAGCCGGAGCTCGCCGGCGACGATGTCGAGCAGCGCCGCGCCCTTCAGCTCGCGCAGCGCGCGCAGCAGGGCCGTGGCGCTGGTGTAGACGGCATTGCCGGCGGCGGTCGGCTTCACCGTGCGGCCGACGCGCGCGAGCAGCGGCGTGGCCAGCTCTTCTTCCAGTGCCTTGATGCGCTGCGCCACCGCTGCGGGGGTGAGATTGAGCCGCCGGGCCGCCTCGGCCAGCGAGCCGAGCCGGACGACCTGCACGAAACTTTCGAGAAATCGGGTGTCCATCGGCACATCATATAGTTTTTCTATCGTCTGAAGCTAGATGAAAGCATATTGCGTTGCCTCCGAAAAACACCGCCTAATCGCCTCAGGATAACGGGGCCATACGGGCGGCATGCCGCCGGAAGCTCCACTGTTGGACCTGCGAACCCGAGTCATAGGGAGTAGTGTCGCGTGACTCTGCGTTGTGGGCTGGTCGGCCTCGGCTATTGGATGCAATCCGCATTGCTGCCTGCTCTCAGGGCGCAGCCGGATGTCGAGGTCGTCGCCTGCGTGGCCGGTACGCTCGGCGAGGCCGAGGACTTCGCGGCCGCGGCGGCCATCAAGGCCTATCCCACCCTGTCGGCGATGCTCGCGGCCGAGCGGCTGGATGTGGCGGTGGTCGCCACGCCCGACCACGTCCATGCGCGCGATGTCGCGGCGCTGCTCGGCGCCGGCGTCGCCGTCTACTGCGAAAAGCCGCTCGCCAATGACAGCGGCACGGCACACGAGTTGGTCGCCCTGCAGCAGCGCACCGGCGTGCCAGCGACCGTCGGCTACTCCTTCCGCTTCAATCCCGCCATCCAGGCCCTGCGGCGCGACCTCGCGGCCGGGCGCTTCGGCGACATCTGGTTCGTGGAGCTGGCGGAGCACAATCCGCAGTTCCACCCGCACGGCAAGAAGCCGATGAACTGGAAGCACGACCCGGCGCAGGCCGCAGGTGGATCGCTGTTCGAGTACGGCTCGCATGTCATCGACATGGGCGCCTGGCTGCTGGGCCCCGTCGCGCGCGTTTCGGCGAGCTTCAAGAGCGTGCTGCCGGGCGCCCGGCTCGACGACATCGCCACGCTGCAATTGCAGTTCGAGAACGGCACGACGGGCCTGCTGATTTCGAGCTGGGTGCTGAGCGGCGGCTTTCCGGGAACCCGCGTAAAGCTGCATGGCTCGGAGGCGACCGGCGAAGTGCTGCTCGATGACCGGCTGCCGGCCGGGCAGCTGTATCGGGTGACGCCGGCCTTTCATGCGGGCAGCGAGGAGCCGCCCGTCGCGCCGCTGGGCGAGCGGCGCAGCGACGCGGCGACGCGCCATGTCGCGGCCTTTCTCGACAGCGTCGCCGGGCGCGGCGGTGACGCCGCCAGCCTGCCGACCCTCGCCCAGGCCGCGCACGTCCAGGACGTGCTCGCCGCCGCGCTCGCCGCCGCAGAGCGGTGGCAGCGCGTGACCGACCATTCGACCACGTGACCACCAGACTTCACCAGGGAAAGCCAAGGAGTGCCAACGTGCCGCATAGCTTCAAGCGACTGAGAACAGGACTGCTGACAGGACTCGCCATGACCGCGCTGGCTTCGGCAGTCGCGCCCGCACTGGCGCAGGAGGGCACGCTGGTCGTGGCCCGCCCCGCCGACGTCTTCACTTTCGACCCCTACAACACGCAGGACGACCGCTCGATCTTCACCGAGTTGCAGGTCTATGAGCGCCTGGTGAAACTGACGGCCGACGGCAAGGGCGTGGAGCCCGAGCTGGCGACCGACTGGACCGTCGCCGACGACGGCCTCAGCGCCACCTTCACGCTGCGCGACGGCGTCAAGTTCTGGAACGGCAATCCGCTTGCGGCCAAGGATGTCGCCTTCTCGCTGACCCGCGCCATCGACCAGTCCGGCTCGTGGGGCTTCCTCTTCTCGCCGGTGAAGTCGGTCGAGGCGGTTGACGACAAGACGGTGAAGCTGACCATGTCGGAGCCGTTCGCGCCCCTGCTGCCGGCGCTCGCGACCTTCGCGGCCAGCATCTACGAGGAGGCGAGCTTCACGGCGGCCGGCGACATGGCCGGCGAGCGCCCGATGGGCACCGGTGCCTTCATGCTCGAGAGCTGGAGCAAGGGCCAGGAGGTCGTGCTGACCGCCAATCCGAACTATTGGCAGGAAGGCAAGCCGAGCATCGGCAAGATCATCTTCCGCGTCGTCGGCGACGACAACGCGCGCACGCTGCAGCTCGCCTCCGGCGAAGTACAGGTGATCACCGACGTGCCGGCGAGCCAGGTCGACCAGATCGCGGCCTCGGGCGGCAATCTGGTCACCGTCTCGGGCACCGCCGTCGGCTTTGTCACCATCAACGAGAAGGTCGAGCCGTTCGACGATGCCGCGGTCCGCTGCTCGATGGCGTGGGCGCTGGATCGCGAGGCCATCGCCGAGTCGATCTATTTCGGCCGCGCCGAGGCCGCCAAGTCGATCCTGCCGTCGACGACGTTCTACTACGACCCCGACACCAACCCGATCGGCTTCGACCTGGACAAGGCCAAGGAGCTGCTGAGCGCCAGCAAGGCGCCCAACGGCTTCAGCTTCACGGCGACGGTGCCGAGCGGCGACACCACGCGCCTCTCCATCGCGCAGATCTGGTCGGCCTCGCTGGCCCAGATCGGCATCACGATGAACATCGAGCAGGTCGAGGCGACGACGGCGCAGGAGATGTACAACACCGAGCAGTACACCATGCGCATCTCGGGCTGGACCAACGACACGCCCGACCCCGACGAGCTGATGGGCGTGGCGCTCGACTACGAGCCGCAGAACGGCCTGCACAGCAGCTATCGCAGCGACGAGGCCCGCGATCTCGTGCTGGCCGGGCGCGCCGCGCTCGACACGACCAAGCGCCAGGAGATCTACTCCCAGCTCCAGGAGATCGTGAACCGCGATTGCCCGTTCATCTACGTGGTCGAGGAAGACCGCATCTTCGGCACCTCGCCCAAGGTCTCGGGCTTCCAGCCCAACTCGCAGGGCAAGTACAGCTTCGAGGACGTATCCCTCGCGCCGTAAGCGCACACGGGTCGCGGCGGCATCGCCTGTCGCGACCCGCTCCCCTCGAAAGGATTTCGCATGGCCGTCAAGGACCCCGCCGCGTGGGTGAAGAACGTCGAGAGGCTCTATCGCGCCCACGACGCCGAGGGCGTCAGCGCCCTCTATACAGATGACGCGATCACCATCTTCGGCAGCCGCGTGCTGTCGCCCGCCGAAGTCCATGCCCACCCCAGGGAATGGTTCGACTCGCTCGAGGACTACCAGATCGAGCGCATCTTCCGCGCCGCCAACGGTGACATCATCGTGAGCGAGACGAACGCCAGCTACATCGTGAAGGCGGACGGCAAGCGCTACAAGGAATGGGGCGTCGACGTCTACTGGGTGAATGACGAGGGCAAGATCTACCACAAGCACACCTGCGAGGTCGTCGAGCCGTTCGACTTCCCTCCCGCCCCGCCGAGGAAGAAATGACCCGTCGTCTCGAAGGCAAGATCGCGCTTGTCACCGGCGCCGCGCGCGGCATTGGCCGGGCCACGGCGCTCCGCTTCGCCGCGGAGGGCGCCGACGTGGCGCTGATCGACATCGGCCGCGACGTGCCGGGCGTGCCCTATGCGGGGGCGCGCGGCGAGCAGATCGAGGAATCGAAAGCCGCAGTCGAGGCGTTGGGCGTGCGCGCCCTGGCGCTGACCGCCGACGTCACCGACAGCGACGCCATCAACGCGGCGGTCGCCGGCGTGGTGTCGAGCTGGGGCCGCATCGACGCGATGGTCGCCGCCGCCGGCATCGATTCCTGGGGCAAGGCCTGGGAACTGACCGACGCGCAGTGGCAGAAGATGCTCGACGTCAATCTGACGGGTGTGTGGAAGACCGCCCGCGCCGTCGCGCCGACGATGATCGCGCAGCGCTCGGGCTCGCTGGTCTTCATCGGCTCGGTGCTGAGCCACCGCGCCAACCGGGAATTCGCGCACTACACCGCGGCCAAGCACGGCGTGCTCGGCCTGATGCGGGCCTTCGGCCTCGAGCTGGCGCCCTACGGCATCCGCTCGAACTCGGTCGATCCCACCGTGGTCTTCACCGACATGGTGATGAACCAGCAATATCTCGACCGGCTGGGTGGCCATCCCGGCACCACGCTCGACGAGGCGCGCGACTACTACCTGCGCTGGAACACCCTGCCGATCCCCTGGGTCGAGCCGGTCGACATCGCCAACGCCGCCCTGTTCTTCGCTTCCGACGAGTCCCGCTATATTACGGGTGTCGCCATGCCGGTCGATCTCGGGGCCTTGCTGAAATGACCATCGCCGTCCCACCCGCCATGCCCGCCATCGGCTCGGGCAATCCGACCGCCCGCCGCTTCGTCGGCAAGGATTGCGTCGTCACTGGCGGCGGCTCGGGGATCGGCCGGGCCGTGGCGCTGCTGCTGGCGGCCGAGGGCGGCCGCGTCGCGGTGCTCGACATCGACGCCGGCGCGGCACGCGAGACGCTGGCGCTGGCCGGCGGCGCGGGTCTCGCCGCCGCGCTCGACGTGCGCGACGAGGCGAGCGTCGCCGCGGCCGCGGCGCTCGTCGAGGGCGCGTTTGGCGGCGTCGACGTGCTCGTCAACAATGCCGGCATCGAGATCCTCGGCACCATCGACGAAATGGCGCCCGCCGTCTGGGACGAGATCATGGCCGTCAATCTGCGCGGCCCCTATCTCACCTCGCGCCTCTTCCTGCCGCAGCTGCTGGCACGCGCCGCGGCGAAGGGCGGGGCGGCGATCGTCCACAACGCCTCGCTGATGGGGCTCGTATCGAGCGCCGGCCTCGCCGCCTACTGCGCCTCGAAGGCCGGCGTCGTGTCGCTCACGCGCAGCATGGCGCTCGACTATGCGACGCGCAACCTGCGGGTGAACTGCGTCTGCCCCGGCATCATCCATACCCCGATGCTGGAGCGGCGTTTCGCCATGCAGCCGGACCGCGCCGAGCGCCCGCCGGTCCACTATATCGGCCGGGCGGAGGATGTCGGTGCGGCGATGGCCTATCTGGCATCGGACGAAGCGCGCTTCGTGACCGGCAGCGCGCTGACCATCGATGGCGGCGTGGGCGCGGCATGATCCGCTATATCTCGCTGCGGATCCTGCAAACGCTGCCGGTGCTGTTCGGCGTCAGCATCGTGGTGTTCTTCCTCGTGCGCCTGATCCCCGGCGATCCGGCCATCGCCGTGCTGGGCAGCCGCGCCACGCCGCAGCTCATCGCGCGCGTCCGCGACCAGCTCGGGCTCGACCTGCCGCTGTGGCAGCAATATTTCTCGTTCCTCGGCAATGCCCTGCGCGGCGATTTCGGCATTTCGTTCTTCTATCAGCAGGACGTGTGGGATGTGACGGTGGCGCGCCTGCCGATCACGCTGCTGCTCATGGGCTACACCGTCGTGCTGGCGGTGCTGATCGCCATCCCCTTCGCGTTCTTCGCCGCCCTGCGCCGCGGGCAGGTGCCGGACCACGCCGTGCGCATCCTGTTCACCATCGGCCTCGGCATGCCGGTCTTCTGGTCGGGCATCATGCTCGCCTATCTGTTCGGCGTGTACTGGAAGATACTGCCCATCGCCGGCCGCGGCGACGGCGGCCTCGACACGCTGCTGCACCTGACGCTGCCGGCGCTGACGCTCGCCATCTCCATCTCCCCGATCCTCGTGCGCACGATGCGCTCGAGCATCGCCGAAGTCCTCGCCTCCGACTACGTGACGACCGGCCGCGCGATGGGGCTGGATGCGAAATACCTCTCCTTCGGCTACATCCTGCGCAACAGCCTCAGGCCGGTGATCACCGTGGTCACCATCAATTTCGGCTATCTGATCGGCGGCACCGTCATCGCCGAGCAGATCTTCTCGCTCGCCGGCGTCGGCTCGCTGCTCATCGGCTCCATCGCCACGCGCGACTATTCGATCATCCAGCTGGCGACGCTGATCTTCGCCCTGCTGGTCGTCGTCGCCAATCTCATCGGCGACCTGCTCTACGTCGTCCTCGACCCCCGGGTGGCCTTGCACAAATGAGTCTTGCTCCCGAACGGACGACGACCTCGCGTATCCTGCCGCGCTGGCTGACGGGCGGCAACTGGTCGCTGCGCATCGGCCTCTTCTGTTTCGCGCTGATCGTTCTCGCGGCGATCTTCGCGCCGTTCGTCACGGCCTTCGACCCGCTCCAGCTCGACCTGCGCAACGCCCTGAAGCCGCCCTCGCTCACCCATCTGCTCGGCACCGACCACCTGGGCCGCGACGTGTTTTCGCGCGTCGTCTACGCCGCGCGGGTCGATCTGCAGATCGGCGCCATCGGCGTGGCGCTGCCGCTCGTCATCGGCACCCTTATCGGCCTCGTGTCGGGCTATTACGGCGGCTGGGTCGATGCCGTCATCGGCCGCGTCGTCGACGTCATCATCGCCTTCCCCTTCCTCGTGCTGGTCATCGCCATCGTGGCGATGCTCGGGCCGGGGCTGGTCAATCTCTACATCGCGCTGACGATGGTGAGCTGGGTGCTCTATACGAGGATCGTGCGGGCCGAGGCGCTGGCGCTGAAGAAGCGCGAATATGTGCTGGCCGCGCGCAATCTCGGCTACGGGCATCTGCGCATCATGCTGCGCCACATCCTGCCCAACGCCGTCGCGCCGGCCTTCGTCTTCGCCATGAGCGACTTCGCGCTTGACGTCCAGGTCGGCGCGACGCTGAGCTTTTTCGGCCTGGGCGCCCCGCCGCCCACCCCCGAATGGGGGCTGATGATCGCCGAGACGCGCTCGATGATGCTCTCCGCGCCCTGGGTGGTGGTCGGGCCTGGCCTCGCCATCGTCGTCGTCAGCCTCGTCGTCAGCCTCATCGGCGACGGCCTTGCCGATCTCGTGCGAGGCATAGATGACTGAGCGCGAAGGCCTGAGCATCGAGAACCTGACCATCGCCTTCGCGCAGGGGCGCAAGGAGGCGATCAGCAATCTGGACCTGCATGTGCGGCCGGGCGAGGCTGTCGGCCTCGTGGGCGAAAGCGGCTCGGGCAAGAGCCTCACCGCGCGCGCCGCGCTCGGCCTGCTGCCGCGCCATGCCCGGGTCGGCGGCCGGATCACGCTGGCGGGGCAGTCGGTGCTCGACCTGTCGCCGGCGCAGCTGCGCCACATCCGCGGCTCGGGCATCGCCATGATCTTCCAGGACCCGATGTCGTCGCTCAATCCGGTGACGCGCGTCGGCGCGGCCATCGCCCAGGTCATCCGCTCGCACGAGCGCGTGGCCAGGTCGACCGCCCTCAAGCGCGCCGTGGCACTGATGGATCGCGTCGGCATCCGCGACGCGGCGACCCGTGCCGCGAGCTACCCGCACGAATTCTCGGGCGGCATGCGCCAGCGCATAATGATCGCGATGGCGCTCGCCGCGCATCCCAGGATGCTGCTGGCCGACGAGCCGACGACGGCGCTCGACGTCATCGTGCAGGACGGGATCCTGAAGCTCCTCGACCAGTTGCGCCGCGACGAGCGCATGGGGCTCCTGCTCGTCTCGCACGACCTCGCCGTGGTCGGCTCGCTGTGCGACCGCATCGCCGTGATGTATGCCGGCCAGATCGTCGAGGAGGGGCCGGCTGCCGAGGTGCTCATGCGCCCCCGCATGCCCTATACCGTGGGTCTGCTCGCCAGCGCGCGCCGGCCGAAGACCCTCGCGCGGCTGGCGTCGATTCCAGGCACGCCGCCGCCGCTGGGCGAGCGGCCCGCATCGTGCCGGTTCGCCGCGCGCTGTCCGCTGGCGGCACCGCAATGCCGCGCCGGCGCGATCCCGCTGGTCGAGGTCGGCAACGGCCATCACGCGCGCTGCGTGCGCACGGGCGATATCGGCCTGCTCGATCGCGAGACCTTCACCCTCAAGGCGCGGGAGGCGGTCCATGGTTGAGCCCATTCTGCGCGTCGAGGGCGTGTCCAAGAGCTATGCGCGCAAGAGCGTCCTGCCGCGCGGCGCCGTCCCGCCGCGGCCCGCGCTGTCGCCCGCCAGCTTCGACCTCATGCCCGGCGAGATCCTCGGCATCGTCGGGGAAAGCGGCTCGGGCAAGACGACCCTGGCGCGCTGCATCGCGCTGCTCGAGCGGCCCGATACCGGCCGCGTCCTGTTTCGCGGCGAGGATCTCGCGGCACTCGGCGAGCGCGATCTGCGGACACGGCGCCGTGCCATCCAGACGGTCTTTCAGGATCCCTACGCTTCGCTGAATCCGCGGCTCAAGGTCGGGGAGGCCCTAGCCGAGGTCATGCTCGTGCATCGCCTCGCGTCCCGGGGCGAGGTCGGCCGCCGCGTGGCGGCGCTGCTCGACCAGGTCGGATTGTCCCCCCAGGCGGCCAACGAATATCCCGCCGCCTTCTCGGGCGGCCAGCGGCAGCGCATCTGCATCGCCCGCGCGCTGGCGGCCCAGCCCGACATCCTCATCGCCGACGAGCCCGTGAGCTCGCTCGACGTGTCGGTGCAGGCGCAGGTGGTCAACCTGCTGCTCGACCTGCGCGATCAGTTGTCGCTGTCGGTGATCTTCATCGGCCACGACCTGCATCTCATCGACTTCATCGCGCCGCGCATCATCGTCATGCTGGCGGGCGAAATCGTCGAGACGATCTCCGCCGACGGCTCCATCGCCGACGCGCAACATGCCTATACGCGGGCGCTGATGGAGGCTGTCCCCAGCCTCGACAAGCTCGCCGCGCGCACCGCTTCATCCTCCGAGTCACCCGCCCAATGAACGCCTCGCACAAACCGGTCATCCTCATCGCCTCGCCGCTCGAAGACGAGCACGTCGCCCGCATCCGGCAGGCCGGGGGCGACCGTGTCGAAGTGATCCACGAGGCCGAGCTTCTGGCGAAGCCCCGCTATGTCGCCGACCACACGGGCGCGCCTTTCGCCAGAACGCCGGAGCAGCTCGCGCGCTGGGCCGGCTTGCTGCAGCGGGCCGACATCCTCTTCGATTTCGACCCCGTCGATCCGGCCGGCATGCCGCGCAACGCGCCCAATCTCAAATGGGTGCAGGCGACGAGCGCCGGCATCGGCGAATTCCTGCGGCGCACCGGGCTCGACAGGAGCGACATCGTGTTCACCACGTCCTCGGGTGTGCATGCGCGGCCGCTCGCCGAATTCGCCATGCTCGGGCTGCTCTATTTCTTCCGCGACATCCCCGGGCTGCAGCGCATCAAGGCAGCGCGGCACTGGGAGCGCTACACGGTGCGCGGCCTGGCAGGCGGGCGCCTGCTCGTGGTAGGCCTCGGCTCGCTCGGCAGCGCCGTGGCGCGCGACGCGTCGCTGTTCGGCATGGAGGTCTGGGGCATGCGCCGCAGCGCGGGCGGCGGCGACATGCCCCCCGGCGTGACGCGCCTCATCGGGCGCGACGCGCTGCGGGCGGCGCTGGCCGAAGTCGATGCGCTGGTCCTCGCCTGTCCGCTGACCGACGAGACTGACGGCCTCATCGGCCCCGCGGAAATCGCCGCCATGAAGCCCGGCATGACGCTCGTCAATATCTCACGCGGCCAGGTCATCCACGAGGGCGCCATGATCGAGGCGCTGGAGAGCGGGCGCATTCGCGGCGCCGCCCTCGACGTCTTCGAGGTTGAGCCGCTGCCCAAGGACAGCCCCCTGTGGGCGCATCCCAACGTGATCGTCTCGCCGCACTCGGCCAGCACGGTGGCGGCCGAGAACAGCCGCATCGTCGATATCTTCCTCGACAATCTGGAACGCTTCTTCGCCGGCAGGCCGTTCCGCAACCGCTACGAGCCCGATCGTGGCTACTAACGCACACCGGCTCGTCACCACGCGGCTGCGCGCCCAGATCCAGCCCGGAGCGGTGAACGTCGTCACGCGCCCCGATGGCGTGTCGCAGGCCCTGCCGGGGCAGGGCGGCGTCGTCACGGGCATCGGACTGGGCGATGTCGCGGCGGCGCGGACGGGCGATCATGTCGAGCCCGGCGCGTCACTGGGCCACGCGGACTCCGCGGCCAATCACGCCATCCGCCTGCTGAGCTGCGTCGGCAACCGCGTGACGGTGCTCGACGGCCCCGCGGCCGGTGCGCGCGGCGTGGTCTATGGCAAGCACGGCGCCGTCCTCGCGATGTTCGCACCCGACGTCCTCGCGCGGCTCGCGCCCGGCGAGTCCGTCGCCATCGACGCGCAGGGCATCGGCCTCGCCATCGACGGCATGGACGACGTCACGGCCCACTCGCTGAGCCCGCAAGTGTTCGAGGCGATGGCGATGCCGGTCGACGGCCGCCTGCGCATCGGCGTCGTGGCAATCCTGCCGTCCATCGCGGCAGCGGCCGGCATCGGCATGCCCGCCGCCATGTTCAACATGGATTTGCACAGCTGGAGCGAGCCCGTGGCGTCGCAGGCGAAGGGCCTGCGCTTCGGCGACCTCGTGGCCGTGCTGGACCAGGATCACCGCTTCGGCCGCCAGCACCGACCGGGCTGGGCGATGGTGGGGATCGTCTCGCACGGCACCGCCATCGGCGGCGGGCACGGCGTCGGCCTGATGACCCTGCTGACCGCCCCCGCCGCGCGCTTCGACTTCGTGCCGAACGCCGAGGCGCGGCTGGATCGGCTGCTGCCCTTGCCATGGGAGGACACGGCATGACCGGACTGCGCAGCAACGCCGCCGATCTCGTGGCCGCCAATGTCGCCGGCCGCATCGCGCCGGCCCGCATTCATCCCGAAGCCCTGGCGGTGGATCGCGACGGTCGCCAGCGGTTCCTGCCCGGCACCGGCGGCATCGCCCTCGGCGTGCACAGCGGCGACCTCGCCAGCCGCTGGGAGGGTGACCACCTGATGCCCGGCGCCAGCATCGAGGATGCGGACGGCACGCCGGCCGTGGCCGGCCCGCTGCATCTGCTGGCGTGCATCGGCAATCGGGTGCGCGACCGCGCCGGCCATCCCATCGGCGTCGTGGCCGGCAAGCGTGGCGGCCTCGCCCCCGGCTTCTGGGCCCCGCAGCTCGTCGGTGTCGAAATGCGCGACAGCGTGGCGGCCCGGCTGGTGCCGGAGGATCGCGTCGTGGTCGAGGCCGTCGGCCGCGGGCTGCGGCTCCTCGACCACCCGCAGGTCACGCTGGCCAATGTCGCGCCGCGCCTGCTCGACGCCCTGCCGCTGCGTGAGGAGAATGGAACTCTACACTGCGCCGTTTGCGCTGTCGTGCCGCCCGAGCTGGCGGGAGCGGGGCTGGGGCAGGACAGCTGGATCGGCGATCTCGAGATCACCGATCCCGCCGCTGCGGCCGAGCTGCGCTTCGGCGACCTCGTCGCCTTCACCGGCATCGACAGCGCCGTGAGCCGCTACTACGAGCCGACCCGCGTCTCCATCGGCATCGTGAGTCACGGCCCCGGACAGGCGCCGGGGCACGGCGTGGGCGTCACCATCCTGTTGACGGGGCCCGCCACGCATCTCCGGCCGGTCGGCGGCAACGGGGCGCTGGCGGAATTGCTCATGGACTGGGCGGGCGAAGCGGGGAGCGAGCCATGACGTTCTCGATAGTGGCCATCGACACGGCAACGGGCGATGTCGGTGCGGCGGTCGCCTCGAAATTCCTTGCGGTCGGCAACATCGTGCCGTGGGTCGCCGCCGATGCCGGCGCCGTGGCGACGCAGGCCCTGTGCAACGCCACATACGGGCCCGACGGCCTGGCGCTGCTGGGAAAGGCGCCGGCGCGAGACGTGCTGGCCACCCTGCTGTCGCGCGACATGCGGCCCGAGCGCCGGCAGGTCGGCATGGTCGATGCGCGCGGCGGCGCGGCGAGCCACACGGGCAGCGGCTGCCAGCCCTGGGCCGGCCATCGCACGGGCGCGGGCTATGCCTGCCAAGGCAACTGCCTCGCCGGCCCGCAGGTTGTCGAGGCGATGGCCTCGGCCTTCGCGGCAGCGGGCGGGCCGTTATACATGCGCCTGTTCGCGGCACTTGACGCCGGCGACCGTGCCGGGGGCGACCGTCGCGGCCGGCAGTCGGCGGCCATCAAGGTGTTGCGCAAGGGCGCGGGCTATCAGGGCCTCGGCGACACGGTGCTGGATCTGCGCGTCGACGATCACGCCGCCCCGATGGCCGAGCTGGGACGGCTGATGGCGCTCCACGCGCTCTATTTCCCCACCGGGACACCTGAGCGCGTGGCCCTCGCAGGCCCCGTGCTGGCGGAGCTGCTGGCCATCATGCGCCGCGCCGGCTGGCCGGCGCCGGCAGGCGGCACATGGTCGGCGGAGCTTCGTGCCGCCATCGACGCCTTCACCGGCAACGAGAACCTCGAGGAGCGCGTGAATCTCGATGGGCGGACCATCGACCTCGTCGCGCTCGAGCATTTGCGCGCCACCTTCCCGGCGGCGCGGCAGGAAGCGGGGCCGCCGTGAGATCGCGGTTTCTTCGACCGACTTAGCTGGTGCGTCCCCGCACGCGCTTTCTGGCGCCCGCGCGGCCGCCGGCCAACCCAACAACGATGGAATATTTGTCATGAGCAACAGCATCAGCAGCGTCCGCGAAATGCCACCGCGCCTCGAGGATTTGCAGCTGCCCAACCGCGTGCGCGGCAAGCTCAGCGCGCGCGCCGCCGATTTGCGTCTCATCGAGAAGGCGCCGCGGGGGTTTCTCGACACGACGCATTTCGACACCGTGCGCTTCCCGCCGCCGGACTGGGCGCTCGAGGTGTTCGCCAGGGCGGCCGCCGATGGCGAGATGGCCTATAGCGGCTATCGCGGCCACCCCCACGTGCTCGGCGCCGTCGCGCAGAACATCGCGGCGTTCCTCGATGCCCCGGTGGAGGCCAGCCAGCTCGTCCTCACGCCCGGCACGCAGGCCGGCCTGTTCGGCGCGCTGTCGTCCATCGTCTCGCCCGGCGACCGCGTGGCCCTGGGCTGCCCCGACTACCTGTTCACCGAGCGCATCCTGCGCTTTCTCGGCGGCGAGGTGGCGCCGGTGCCGCTCGCGACCTTTGGCAATGCCGCGCCGATGC
>JBDHTK010000048.1:0-15765 GCA_039808625.1 Devosia sp.
GGACAAATGCGAACGGTACGGCCGCCGCCGCCTGGGGCGGCCAGTTCGCCATCTTCCAGAACAATCCCGGCACTGTGACCGTGGACAATTCTTCCGGCGCGATCTCGACCACCGGGATGCAGTTCATCGGCCCGGACTGGCGCGTCACGGGCGATCCCGTCACGCTGAGCGGCACGGGCGGGAGCACGTCGATCCGCGTCGGTGACGGAACGCCGGCGGGGGCGAGTTCTTCCGCGATCATCGCCTCTCAACTGACCGGCGCCAGCCAATTGGTGAAGACCGATCTCGGCGAACTGATCCTGACCGGCGCCAACAGCTACACCGGCGGCACGACGATCAGCGCCGGCTCGCTTCAGATCGGCGATGGCGTCGGCGGCATGACCGGCTCCATCGTCGGCAACGTCACCAACAACAGCCTGCTGCGCTTCGGGCGCAGCGACGCCACGACCTTTGCCGGAACGATTTCCGGGACAGGCATGGTGCAGGTGGTGACCGGGAACGTGACCCTCACCGCCGACAACAGCCATACCGGCGGCACCAGTGTCCTGAACGGCGCGTCGCTGAGTATCGGCGATGGCGGCACGACGGGCTCGATCGGCGCTCCCGGCGATATTTTCGTCGGCGGCTCGCTCATTTTCAACCGCTCGAACGACCTGACCATCGGCGGCGCGATGGTTGGCACGGGTTTGCTGCGCCAGATCGGCACGGGCACGACCGATCTGATCGGCAATTTCAGCAGCTTCACCGGCGCGACCACGGTCGAAGACGGCACTCTGGCGGTAAACGGCCAGCTCGGCGGCACGATGAATGTGTTTGCCGGCGGCCGCCTTCAGGGCGTCGGCACGGTCGGCGACACCACCGTCACCGGCACCATCGCGCCGGGCAATGGTGGGTTCGGCACGCTCGACGTCGCCGGCAACATTACCTTCGACCCGCTGTCGATCTACGAGGTGAAGGTGAATGCGGGCGGACAGAATGACTGGATCAGCGCGTCCGGCGCGGCGACGATCGGCGGCGGCACGGTGGTGGTGCTCGCCGGCACGGGCAATTATGCGTCCGTAACCACCTACAAAATCCTCACTGCCAACGGCTCCGGTGGAGTCGGCGGCACCTTCGGCGGCGTGACCTCGAACCTCGCTTTCCTCGACCCTTCGCTCAGCTACGACGCCGGCAATGTCTGGCTGACGATGACCCGCAACACCGTCACCTTCGACAACGTCGGCATCACGCCGAACCAGATCGCCGCCGGTGGTGGTGTCGAAAGCCTCGGCCTTGACAATCCCGTCTACGATGCGGTGCTGAACCTGACGGCTCCGCAGGCGCGGTACGCCTTCGACCGGCTTTCCGGCGAGGTCCATGCTTCGATGCGCACGGTGATGGTCGAGGACAGCCGCTTCGTCCGCAGCGTCGTCAATGATCGCCTGCGCGCGGCCTTCGGTGGCGTGGGCTGGGAGGTCATGCCGGTCATGGCCTATGCGGATGGCAGTCCGCCATATGTGCCCGTCCCCACGGACGGCGTGTGGGGACAGGCTTTCGGATCGTGGGGCCACTGGAACAGCGACGGCAATGCCGCCCACCTCAACCGGTCCACCGGCGGCTTCTTCGTCGGCGCAGATGCTGCGGTGTTCGACACCTGGCGCCTCGGTGCGGTCGCCGGCTACGGCCAAACGAGCTTCAACACGCGCGATCGGGCATCGTCGGGGTCGAGCGACAACTATCACCTCGGTCTCTACGGCGGCACGAACTGGGGGGATCTCGCCTTCCGCACGGGGGCGGCCTATACGTGGCACGAGATCACCACGAACCGCAGCGTCGCGTTCCCCGGCTTCGGCGACAGCCTGAACGGCAAATACGCCGCCGGCACCGCGCAGATCTTCGGCGAACTGGCCTATGGCCTGAACATGGGCGCTGCCCAATTCGAGCCATTCGCGAACTTCGCCCATGTCAACTTGCATACCGATGGCTTCGCCGAGAGGGGCAGCGCCGCCGCGCTAGCCAGCGCCTCGGCCAATACCGCTGCGACCTTCACGACGCTGGGTCTTCGCGCCTCGACCTCTTTCACTCTCGGCGAGGCGACCGTCACCGCGAAGGGCACACTCGGCTGGCGTCATGCCTTCGGCGATATCACACCGGATGCGATGCTGCACGTCGCCAGCGGTAGCGACGCCTTCTCCATCGGCGGGGCTCCGATTGCCCGGAATACGACCGTGGTCGAGGTCGGCCTGGACCTCAACCTGTCGTCCAACGCCGTGCTTGGCGTTTCCTATGGCGGCCAGTTCGGTTCCGGCGCCACCGACCAGACCTTCCGCGCCAGCTTCAACGTGAAGTTCTGACGCGTGGAAGGCGCCAACAGTTCAGGCGAACCGGTCTGCGGCGCTCGCGCGGCGGATACTATCATCAACACAACGGTCGATTGCCACTATGACAAGATATCTTCTTCCCCGCCTCCATATCCTTGCCGTAGCGGCGTTGGCGGTGTTCTCCGCCAACCCGGTCACGGCGCAGACCTCCAGCCTCCCGGGTGGAGCCTCCTCGCTCAACGAAACCTACAAGGACTGGACTGTTGGCTGCTCGCAAAACGGCACGACAAAATACTGCGCGCTGTCGCAGGTCCAGACCCAGCAGGACGGCCTGCGTGTGCTCGCGATCGAACTTGCCCCGCCCGCCGGCAATATGGTCTCCGGCACGCTCGTGCTGCCATTCGGCCTCGCGCTCGAATCCGGCGTGACCCTCCAGATCGACGAAAAGCCGGCGATGGCCCCAGTGCGATTTCGCACCTGCATCCCGGCCGGGTGCCTCGTCAACGTCACCTTCGATGCTCCAGCGCTGGCGACATTGCGGGCTGGCGCGGCGCTTAAAATCAAAGCCGTCGCCGACGGCGGCGCGGCCGCACCGTTTTCGATCTCCCTGCAGGGCTTCGGTGCGGCGTTGGATCGTGTGGCGACGCTATCGCGATGATGACCATACTGTTCGGGTGGCTTGCCCCGCGCGTCCACTACCACGACCTTAGCGATCGAGGCCGTCTTTTGGCGGCCTCGGCTATGTCGTATCAGCTCATTCGACATCCACCGCAAGTTCGGTGCCCGTGACGAAGGCGAGGTTGGGATCGGCCAAGAAGAGGGCGGCGCGGGCAACGTCCTCTGCGCTGCCGGCGGCGCCGTAGGGCACGTTCTGTGCGACAGGGCGACCAGCTCCGGCCGCGCGAAGAGGTCGGCGTTGCGCGGCCCGTGGCCGGGGCCGGCCGGACACGCTGCACAGGGGGTGTGCCGACGCACGCTGCGCCGTACGCGACCACGGCGGAAGGTAAAGCGCACGGCTCTCGGCCATGGGTCAGCTGACGCGCGGACAGTTCTTTGAGATCGAAGCGGTTCCCGAGATTCGCTTGCAAGTGGGAATCGTCGGGCGGCTGCTCACAAGGTCTGAGCCTCGGCCATGACGCTGGCACAGGCGGCTTCGCTGCAGGCTGCGAGCGCTGAACTCTCCGGGCGCGATTGGACGCGCATGGGCCGCAGAATGCCAAACCAGAATTCGATGCGCGGGTGCAAGGGCTTTCGCGTATAGCCCAGCGATTTGAGTTTGGCGGCGGTGAACGGAGCAGGCCGACCAGGCGCGAAACCGGATCAGCCAACTTTGTCCTGTGCGAGATCTCAGGGCTGAGCGACGAGCTCGACGCGGCGGTTCTGGGCGCGGCCCTCTTCGGTGTCGTTCGAGGCGACGGGCTGGTTGTAGCCCTGTCCCGAGGCCAGCAGCCGGTCTGGCGCAACGCCGTACTCGCCGACGAGGGCGGCGACGACGCTCCGGGCGCGGCGCTGTGACAGGCCGAGATTGTAGCCGGCGCTGCCCTGATTGTCGGTATGGCCGATCACGGCGAGGCGAAGCTGCGGCTGGGCGGCGAGCAATTGCGCGATCTGGTCGAGCGTCGGCCGCGAGTCCGGTTGCAGCGCGGCGCTGTCATGGGCGAAATGCAGGCCATAGATGTTCACCGACTGGCCGGCATCGAGCGTCGTCGCCATCTGCTGGGCGCCCAGCACCGCAATGTTGGCGGCCGCGTCGGCGCTGCCGGCGGGCGGCTCGACCACTTCGACGAAGGCGGTGGTGAGGGCCTGATCCTCGCCGACGAGGATCGCCACATAGGTGGGCTGCGTCGCGGCCGGCCCCATATCGAAGGGCGTGTCGAAGGGCGCACCGCCCTGATCGAAGCCTGGCCCGCTCATCTCGAAGGCGGGGCTGTCGGCTTCGGAGCCGGGTCCACCCATCTCCAAGCCCGGGCCGCCCATGTCGGAACCGGGGCCGCCCATGTCGGTGACGGGTTCGGACTCGTAGAAGCCGTCATCGTAGCCACCCGCCTTGCCGCCGCCCTGCATGGCCAGGAAATAATGGAGATGCGTGGCGTAGCGGGTGGTGTCGTAATTGTCGGTGTCGAGCTGCTGGCCGAGCAGATAGTCGTCGGTGAGCGAGCCGGTGAGGCACTGGGCGTCGGCACACTCGAAGACGATGGTGAAGCCCTGGGCCGTCAGTGCCGCCTCGTAGCTGCGCGCCACTTCGAGCGCCGCGTGGCCGGGCGGCATCTCGTAGCGGATGCGCGTCACGCGGCCTTCGAGCGGCAGCCATTCGGGGCCGGAGCGGTCGGCGAGGGCGTCGCGGTCGAGCAGGGCGCCGTAGTCGTGCGGCGCCTGCAGCAGCGCCGCCTGGTCGAGCGCGGCCGCCTTGTAGCCGATGATCGCGGCGCCGGCGAAGCGGCCGACCAGCGGATGGTCGGCGCTGCCGGCCACATCGTCGGCCCGAACGGCCGGCGCGGCCAGCGCCAGCGGCAGTAGGGCAAGGACAAGCTGGAGCCCGCGCATCGGCATGGTGTCCCCTCGGCGTCTGGATGGTTTCGTCTGTCGTCGCCAAAGCGGCGGCGCCTGTCATCCACCAAATGGTGGACGACAGCCCCAAAATCCCCTGAGCAACATGCCGCGGGCCGGGGTCGACCAGGCGAGGACCAGGTGAGGCACGAGGGGATGCGATTGCCGCTTATCCGCTTGCTGGCCGCGATCATCGTCGCGGCGTTGCTCAGTCCGGCTGCCGCTTTGGACTATCTGCCGAGCGGGCCGGCGGCTTCGGCCCCTTCCGACGGCCGGGCGCGCGGCCTCGCGACGGTCTACCAGCCCACCCCCTACGCACTGCTGCAGACGTTCTGGATCGGGGCCAATGGCGCCGTACGCGCGGTGCGCAAGGAGCGCAATGGCCGCTGGCGGCAGGCCTACGATCTGACGCCGCCGCGCTGGGGCATCCCCGATTCGCCGGTGGCGGCGGCGTGGCAGGATGCCGGCGAGTTGCTGCGGGTGTTCTGGGTGGACAGCGCCGGCACGGCCAATCTGCTGGAATCGGAGCACGACCAATGGGCGGCGCCGGTGAAGATCGGGCCGGTTGGCTATTTCGCGCCGGGTGCCCAGCTGTCGGCGGTCTGGCAGCCGGGCGATGGGCAGATGATGGTCTTCGGGCTCGACCGCAATGGCGAGCTCAAGATGCTCCACAAGTCGCGCGTCTCGGCGGTCTTCACCAATAGCTGGATGCCTTCGGCGCGGCTCAGCGGTTACAATTTCGGGGCGCCGGGCGGCGCGGTCGCGGCCGTCTACCAGCCCTATGGCAGCCGCGTGCTGGCCTTCGCTGTCGGCAAGGACGGGCGCGTCAACTACGTCACGCAGTCGAGCCCCACCACCTTCATCGCACCGAAATCGCTGCTGTCGCCGGAGGCGGTGCCGGCCGGCGGCGACCTCACCGCCGCCTGGTACCCGCTGCAGGACCAGATCGAGGTGTTCTGGGTCGACAAGAATGGCGCCGCCCATGTGCTCTACAGCGTGCGCAACGGCAATTGGAGCACGCAGACGCTGACCGGCGGCGGCTTCGGCACGCCGGGTTCGGCGCTTTCGGTGGTCTACCAGCCGCTGCACGAGCACCTCGAAGTCGCGGCCATCACGCCGGGCGGCGGCATCAACCTGTTGTGGAAGGAGAACAACGGCGCATGGAAGACGCCGCAGCAGATCGTGCGCAACGGCACGGTGCCGACGCCGACCGTGCCGCGCGGCGCGTTCCAGCGCGAGGGCAACCAGCTCGAGATCTTCTATTTCGATGCCGTCGGGCAGCTCTGGGACATTTGGAAGAGCAATGACGGGGCCTGGAACACGCCGTTCCGGCTCACCGATATCGGCGGCGACACGCTGCTCAAGGCCGGCGAGTGCTCGGTGTTCTTCAACCGCTGGAGCAATCACCGCACCATCGCCGACACCTATCTGATGAACGAATGCACGCGGCTCATGGGCATCGAGGCCTATTGCGCGGCGCGCGATTCGTTTATCGCCTTCGACCTCTACGACAACGACACGCGCAGCCGGCTGATCTGCGCGCCGCGCTCGCATCCCGACAGCCTCGGCGAGCAGGCTGAGCATCTCGTGCGCGGCGTCGAGCAGGGGCTACGTGACGCGCTGATCGCCGCCGCGCCCTATCTCGGGCCGGTGACGGAGGGGATAAGCTGCGCGAGCGGCGTGGTCTTTGCCTGCGCGGCGCTGGCGCTCGACGTCGCCGGCAGGCTCAACAATGCCGCGGGCAACCCGCTGCCGGACGCGGTCGCCGACATGCTGCCGGTCGCCAACCGGGCGCTGTCCTGCGCCGAGGGCGACTATGTCGCCTGCGTCTCGCTCGGCCATGACGGTGTGGAAAAGCTCACCGGCGTCGACATCCCCACCGTCGACGTCACCGAGCTGGTCATGGCCGCCAATGACTGCCGCAACGGCATCATCGGGGCCTGTATGCAGATCGGGCAGAAGGCTGTCGAGGCGGCCGGCGTGCCGCTCGTCGCCGCGCAGGACGCGACATCGCTGCTCGCCAGCGCGCAGAAATGCCTGATCGCGGTCGATGCCGACCGGGCGGAGTCGAGCGCCGACTGCCGCAGCCTCGGCACGGCGCTGGCCAAGGCCACGGGCATCGACAGCGCCATCGTGGACACCGCCGGTAAGGGCGCCGCCTGCGCCAGGCGCGACAGCGCCGCTTGCACCGATCTCGGGCTCGCCGCGGCGCGCGGCCTCGTGCCTGCAAAGCTGACCGATGCGGTCGTACAGAACGGCCGGCAGTGCCTCGCCGACAGTATCGGGGCGTGCCTCGACATCGCGCTGGCGGCGGCCAATGCGGCGGGCCTGCCCACTGACGACGCGGCCAGTCTGCACGCCTGCGCCGAGGGCAATGTCAGCGCCTGCACGGACCTCGCCAGCAAGATGACGGGCGTGCCGTTCGGGACGGCCATCGAGACCGCCACCAAGGTCAGCAGATGCGCCGCTGGCGACGTTATGGCTTGTGTCGAACTCGGCCGCGACGCGGTGAAGACATACGACCCCTATGACGGCACGATGGCCGAGCGGGTGAGCGGGGTGGTGACCGGGCGCGGCCTCGGCAATCCGCTCGGTACCGCCCGCATCAGCCCCGATACGGACTGGACCAACGGCCACAATCGGGCGACGCCCGCCGCGCCGTCCGCCGCCGCGCCGCCGCCGTCCCTGTCGGTGCAGGCGACCCCGGTGCCGCCACCCGTGGCGCCGGAGCCGGTGCAGCCGGCGGTGCCGGCGGTGCCGGCGGCGGGGCCGGTGCCGCAGGGCCGGTGCCCGGCGGCGACCGCCATCGTCCGGCAGGGGCTCAATATCCGCAACGGCGCCGGCGGGGCCGTCATCGGCAACGTCGCCGGTGGCACGAGGGTGCAATGTCTCGCCTGCACCGACAGCTGGTGCCTGATCGCCGCCAGCGATCCGCGCGCCAGCGTGTCGCGCCGCTATCTCGATTTCGAGATGCCGCAGCCGGCAAGACCCGCTCCCGTGCCGCCGCCGCCGGTCGAGGCCGAGCAACCGCCGCCGCCCGTGCAGCAGCAGACCCCACCGCCGCCGCCGGCCGAGGAGGCCAAGCCGCAGCCGGCCAACTTCGCCGGCGACTGGTGGGTGCGCACCAGCACGGGCCTCGTCTTCCAGTTCCACATCGCGCAGCAGGAGCGGACCGCGGGTGGGAACTTCAGCGACAACCTGGCGGGGGGCGGGCAGTTCAGCGCCACCGTGGTCGATCGGACCATGACGCTGCAATGGTTCTCGAGCCAGGGCTATTCCGGCATCGGCACCTTCACCATGCATGCCGACGGGGCGTCGTTCGACGGCAGCTACCGGCCGACGCAGATTCCGCCGTTCGACATGGGCAATGGCGCGCTCTATCGGGTGCCCGGCACTTGGGAGAGCTTCGTGCCGCCGCCGCCCCGGGACGATCTGCCGCTCGACTATGGTGGCTGTGCCGCCTGCGGCGACGACGTCTTCGTCGGGCCTAAGTGAGGGCTGTGGGCGCGGGGTGGTAGCGGCAGCGGCGCCAGCTAGAAGGCAAAGTCAGGCGGACTGCGTTAGGGCAACAGGTTGGGCATCTGAAAGATGACGCCCGTATGCGCGGCCCGGAACGCTCCCCCGTCCCGCTGGTCAGCGCAGGATCGAGCATGGCGTCTCGCAGCAGTTCATCCATGCGTCGAACGCCGTTCTGGCGCAGTACCTGCACGACAGCGGTCACGAGGGGGCGACCACAGCGCCGACACCGTCGCCGACGACGCGAACCACGTCCTCCGGGTCGCTCGCGCCGATGAGCTTGCCGAGGATATCGCGCTGCGCGGCATCGACAGCCGCCTTCTGCGCCGCCACCTTCTCGGCGAGCTTCGCGGCCATCGTATCCTCTGCGGCCATCTCGCCCCGCGCCATGGCCCGCTGCTCGAGCATGACCCTATCGGCGACGGCGTTTTCAAGGTCGCTTTCGATAGCACCGCGCAACTGCACCAGTCGAGCCCACGCAGGGGATTTGCCACTGCGCGCCCTCTCGTCGGCAATGGACGTCGCTACCTGCGAGCGGAGTGCCGACATGTCGCGGAATGGCAGCATGTCTTCGGTCGCGCCGATGACCCGATAGATGCCGGCTCTTCCGAGCCGAAGGGCTTGGTGAGGCCGGACACGTTGCAGTTGACATCGGCAACTGCCTCCTCGGTCGCATGCGGGTGTGCACCAGTGTCCCATCCGGGTCGATGGCGGCTCACAGTTGGCGCTCGATTTCAACCGCGTCGGTCCACTGCCGCTCGAGCCCCTGCCGGAGCACGCGGTCTCGCCAATAGTAGCCCGCAGCAAGGTCTTTGCCCGTGACGTAGTAGTGAAAGCGGCTTAGGGCGGCGACGTATGCAGGAGACGAGCTATCAAAGTGAGCGAAGCAATATTCGTACTCCGCCGGCGCGCTCCAATTGTCGCCAAACGTCGTTTTAGTGATGCTGTCCGCGAGGTTGCCCTGGACGTCCAATGAAGTTGCGGCATGTGGCGTCTGGCAGGCTGTTCGTTCAAGCTCTCTGCGTCGCGATGGTTTCGGCCGCGATGAGGCCGGTAATCACGGCCTTTGAGATGCCGCCCAGATAGAAGGTGCTCTCGCCGCCTTCGGCGCCGCCGGCGCTGCCCCCTACGGCATAGAGGCTGTCGATGATCTCGCCGTTCCTCAGACGCACACGCGCCTGGGCGTCGGTCTCAAGACCGCTCATCGTGTACGTGAGGCCGGCGATTGTGGGGATAGCATAATAGGGCGGCTGCGCGATCGCGGGCCTGTCCATGGCCGCATTGAGGGCGGCAACGCTCTGTGCCAGGGGAGCGGCCACGATGCCGCACGCCGCCGCGAGTTCCTCGATGGTGTTGCCGCGGAAAATTCTTGCTCCGCCAAGCTCGAGGCAGGGATTGCAAGGCACAACACGTGTCCTGGTTCCTGTCGTTTGCCAGGCGCGATCGTCGAAGACAGTGAAATAGGTGCGTCCATCACTGCGGCGCGCCAGCATGTTGGCCATTGCGACGCCATTTGTGGAGCGGCCTAACTGCGGCGTGCCCGAGGCGTCCACCACGAGCCCGCCCGTCGCCAGTTCGTCCAGCGTCGGCCACGGCCACAGGCGGGGATTGCTCTTTGCATCGGCAGAAACCAGATGCCCATAGAAGCGATGCACCGGCGTCACGGCGAGATCGAGCGCCTGCGCGACGGCGAGCGCCAGCCCCCGCCCGGTTCCCGCATGCCGCGCCAGTATCGATTCAGGCTCGGGAGCGAGAAGCTCTCCGACACGCGCCGAATTGCCCTGGAAGCCGCCTTCGGCCAGCACGACGATCGTCGTGGTGAGAGTCTGCCGCGCGCCGCCCCGCATATGGACGATATCGAAACGGCCGTCCCCTCGTCGCTCCACGGCCTCGACGTGCGCTCCCCGCCAGATCGCGTTGCCATGCGCAAGCAATGTCCGCTCGAGTCCGCGCATCACGGCATCGGTGCCGGTCCCGCGCCAGATGAGGCCGGGCCGCCGCGGCCTGACAGGAGCCAGACACCAACGCTGCCAGTCGGCACTGCCGAAGCGTACGAAGCGCGCGGCGCCAGAGGTTCTGAGCCAGGCAAGCGCGTGTTGTGAGTTCCGGCCGATGGCCTCGATGAGCGGACGGTTGAGGTCGGGCGGGCACTTCGCCAAGAGTCCGGCAGCCAGCGTATTCGGATCCAACCCCATATCGAGGAAGGCCAGATGCATGGTGCCACCGGAAAAGCGGGAGTTGCAGGGGTAGAGTGTCTCTTCGCCCTGTTCGAGGACAACCGCCCGGTGGCCCATTTCGCCGAGCCGCGCCGCAACGGTGAGCCCGGCAAAGCCGCCGCCGATAATGCAGATGTCAAGCGGATGCATGGTCAGGGAAGGGGAACCAGCGTGTCGGCGATTATCTGCGCGATCTCGCGCAGCAGCAACACGATGTAGATCGCCGCCGCAGACGCCACGAGACTCACCGCGATCCAGAACGGCGCCCATGTCACGCCGACGACCAGGGCGAGACCGATGGCGAGACTGCCGAGACCAGCCAGCCCCGCAAGGATCATGCCGTGTCGGATGATCAGGTTGAGGGCCTTGTAGATATGCATGCGCGCCTCCTCTATTCGTGCTTTCAGACTGCCGCCGCCGAGGGGGGATGACCAAGGGTGCTCCCCTCGATATAGGTCAGCGGAAAGCTCGGGACCGTCGCGTCGCCCTCGCCCTTCACCCCCCGCGCGACATGGTCGAGCGCGGCAATGCTGCATTGGCGCAGTGCCAGGTCGAACGTGCTGAGAGGCTGGGCGCTCCAGCGCGCCAATGGCGTATTGCCGGCGCTGACCACCGAAAAATCCTCCGGTACCGATAGGCCCATCTCGGCAAGTCCGCTAAGGGCACCGATAGCCATGGCGTCCGAGCCTACCATCACGGCCGTGACGTCGGGGTCGTCAGCCAGTAGTTGCTTTACGGCGGCGGCGCCGAGGGCGGGGGTGTAGCCTGAATGGATGACCCTGAAGCCGATTCCGGCTGCGGCGAGTGTGCGCGTCGCCCCCCGCAGGCGCTGCTGCGTTACTTCGCTTTCTGGCGGGCTCAGAAGCACGCCGACACGGCCATGACCGCGCTCGGCGAGCTTGCCTGCCATCTGTCGGCCGAGTTCCTCATTGTCGATGCAGAAGGCGGGCGCGTCGAGACCTCGCGGCGTCAAGGTCACCGCTACGATGCCCGCGGCGGCCGCAGTCGCGAACAGGCTCACCAGCCGGTCTACATGGGACCATTGATCGAAGCCGCCGCCTGCCAAGATAAGGCCAGCAACGCGATGCTCGCACAGGTGCCGGCAATATTTGATCTCAAGCAGCGGGTCGCGCTGCATGTTGCAGACCATGACCGACATACCGTACTCGGCTTCGGCCCGCTGCGTGATCACCTCGGCGATCTCACCATAATAGGGATCGAGCATGTCACCGACCACGAGGCCGATCGTGGTGGGACTGCCCCGACGCAGGCTTTGCGCGAGGATGTTGCGCACATAGCCAAGTTCCTCTCCCGCTTCCTGCACGCGCCTGACTAGCTCCGGATCAACGCGTTCCGTCGAGCCCCGCAGGACGCGCGCCGCTGTGCTCACAGAAACGCCTGCCCGAGCGGCCACCTCAGTCACCGTTGCGGGTTTTTGCTGCTTCATGTTCCCTCCGTCAGGCACCCGGTTGCCGGTCGGGCACCACACGCGGCTTATGCAGGAATCTTGCTGTGCAGACCAGCATTCTGCAGCGATTCGCGGATCTCGTGCCGTACCGCCTCATCGGGAACGATCGCAGGCGCGCGCACCGCGGACGAGGCAATCTCGCCCAACTGGAACAGGGCTTCCTTCATCGCTGCCGCCTCGCTGGTTAGCCGAACCGGGCGCTGGTCCTCGAACAGCGAACGCATCAATGGCCGGCAGACGCGATCGAAAAGCGCCTCGGCATCCTTGGCATCCCCCCGCGCAACCAGTTCGAGCAGGCGGCTCCACTCAGGCGTCGCCACGGCGCTGATTCCGATGAGGGCGCCGTGGGCGCCATAGTTCAGCATGTCGAGCAGCGGCGGCGAATCCACGCCAACGAGGATCGACACCTCGTTCTTCAACGCGTCCCATACCTCAACGTAAGCATCGAAGTCGCCAGCGGTAGCCATCTTTATGGCAACCACATTGGGCAGGTCTACGATGGTCCGCAGCGCCTCGACGGAATAGGCACAACCAGTGCTGGGGGGGTACTGGAAGATCACCATCGGCAGCCCGACGCGACGATCCAACGCTTCGAAAAAGAAGCGCACGGAAGCAGAGTTGGTGGCGAGACGGCGATAGGCGCGCCGGTCGAAGGGCGGGAACACCAGCAGTGCATCGGCACCGGCCTGCTTGGCGGCAAGCCCATCGGCGACTACGAGTTCCAGATTGTGACCCTCCACCCCGGCAATAACGAGTTGGCCCGGGCGGCGGAGCTTCAGCGCCAGCTCGATGATTGCCACCTGCTCTTCCGGCAGCAGCTGCAGGATCTCTCCAAGGCCGCTATTGCCGGTCGGAGGTTCCCCCGCTGGCTGAGATCATGCCGCTGCATCGCAGCCGTTGCTGGAGGGCGGAGGAGCTATGAGCCCCATGCCGGTAGCGCCGCCCATACTGCTCTCCGTCGAACGCATGAGCAAGCAATTCACCACGCCGCGAGGTCGCGTTGCCGCCGTAAGTGACGTCAGCTTCGTGGCGCGCCGCGGTCGAATTGTGGGGCTGGTCGGCGAGTCGGGTTCGGGCAAGACTACTGTTGGTCGCACCCTGCTTCGCCTCACCGAACCGAGCGGCGGGCGCGCGATCTTTGAAGGCACCGATCTGTTTGGGCTCGGCGATCTTCAGATGCTGGCCTATCGTCGCCAGTTGCAGATTGTCTTCCAGGATCCCTATTCGAGCCTCAATCCGCGGCTGCGCGTCGAGCAGATCATCGCGGAAGCCCCCGAGACGCGCGGGGCGAGGCTGGCGCGGAGCGAGCGCGACGACCGCGTCGCCGACCTACTCTCGCGCGTTGGGTTGACGCGCGAGCAGGCGCGCCGCTTCCCGCACGAATTCTCCGGCGGCCAGCGCCAACGCATCGGTATTGCGCGGGCGTTGGCGGTGGAGCCGAAATTTATCGTCGCCGATGAGCCGGTCTCGGCGTTGGACGTTTCGGTCCAGGCGCAGATCATCAACCTGATCCAGGACCTGCAGCAGCAGTCCGAACTGACCATTCTGTTCATCTCCCATGATCTCTCCGTGGTCGAGTATCTGTGCGACGACGTGGTGGTGTTGTATCTAGGACGTGTGATGGAAAGCGGTCCGCGTGCCGCGCTCTTCAGCGCGCCGCGCCATCCCTACACGCAGGCCCTGCTGGCCAGCGCGCCGATCCCCGATCCCACCGTCCGGCGGCAGCGCACGATCCTGCGCGGTGACATTCCGAGCCCGCTGGCGCCGCCCGCGGGATGCGTCTTCCGCACTCGCTGTCCCTTTGCTATCGGTGCCTGTGCCGAGGCTGTTCCGCAGCGCACCGAGGTGGTCGCGGGCCATGAGGTCGCCTGCATTCGCCGCGACGATCCGGAAGTCGTGCGGCAGGCCGAGATCGTCTCCGGCGCTGCGAGGGATCCAGCCAGGTGAGCCAGAACGTCACTCTTGCCCTCGCAACATTCGCTGCAACCGCGCACGTTCTGCCCGCCGAAGTGCGCCATGCCGCGCGTCGCGCGCTGGTCGACCATATCGCCGTGGCGGCCGCGGGCAGCGATCATGCCGCCGTTCAGGCCGTGCTGGGCACGGCCTCTGCACTGGGCAGCGCCGGCCCGCATCGCATCATCGGGGCCGCGTTGCGCGTCGATCCGCTGACGGCCGCTCTGGCCAATGGGACGGCGGCGCATGTGCTCGATTGGGATGACACCGTCCTGCCCACACGCATGCATCTGAGCGCGGCTCTCTATCCCCCGCTGCTCGCTCTTGGTGAGCGTTTGGATCTGTCGCTCGATGCGCTGGTCGAGCCATTCGTTGTTGGTTTTGAAATTGCCCAGCGCCTGTGCATGGCCGTCTTTCCTGCCCTGCACGAGCGGCGCTGGCACAATACCGCCATCGTCGGCGCGATCGGCGCGGCGTCCGCATGCGGTCGCCTGCTAGGCCTCGATGCGCCGCAGATCGTACAGGCGCTCGGTATTGCCGCCAACAGCGCGTCCGGCCTCGCCTCGTCCTACGGCACCATGGCGAAGGCACTCAACGTCGGCCGCGCAGCCGCGCGTGGGCTCGAAAGCGTCTGCCTCGCGGCCAACGGGCTTGTCGGCCATGCCGACACGTTCGCGGCGGGCGGCTTTCTTGCGATGTATGACGACGCGCCGCGTCTCGACGCGCTGCTCGCGAGAATCGGCCAAAGCTGGTGGATCCGCGAGAACGGGTTCAAGGCCTATCCCTGCGGTGTGGTGGCGCATGCCGCGATCGATGCGGCGCGCGCACTGCGTGCCCGGCATCCCCGGCCCGATCACATCGAGGTGCAGGTCACGCCCGCGGCGCTGGAACTGATGGGAAAAGCCGATCCCGCGACGCCTCTGGAGGCTAAGTTCTCGCTGCCGTTCGTTGTTGCCGCTGCCTGGGTATTCGGCGATCTCACCCCCGATGCGTTCGCCGCCGACAGTCTTGTCCCAAACGGGGCCGTGCACGCGCTCATGCGGCGCATGACCATTGTTGCGCAGCCCGCTCTTGGCCAGACCGAGGCCGTAGTCGATGCGACATCACGCGGCGTATTCGAACGGCTACATGTCGTTGAGGCGCGCGGGACGCGCGGCCGGCCGCTGTCAGACGACGATCTGGTCGCCAAGGCGCAGCAGGCGCTGCGCGCCGCTGGTCTGGGCGCACCTGACCTACCGGCCCGCCTGCTTGCCGAAAACATGCCCGCGGCCACGCTCCTCGCCGCCCTCAGCCGGTGATTGCCTCTCACGCCTTGCCTGGACCCGAACAGCGGGAGGCGTCCTGCTTAGTCTAGCCTCGCCGGGTAACCTTACAGCTCACTTGGCCGCAGCAGCGCGCTATCCAGTTCAAGCTGGTGCAGGTCATCCAAGGTTGTGCCGAGGCCACCGAGGCGACGGCTTCAGAAGCGATCGACCGGAAGAGGACAGACACTCGTAGCCAGTGACATCGGCCGCGCTGCCGAGCCGATTGTTGAGCTGGCAGGTCGGGCAGTCTCGAGCGGTGGTCGTTGAGCTGCCGGCTTCCCACCGATCCCGACCCAATGGCAACAAAAGCTAACTCTCTTCGGTCTTCTGCTCGCCGAGGATCTTGTAAAGATACGAACGCGAGATTCCCAGCTCTTGGGCGACGCGCTTTTTGTTCCCCTTAAGGCGGAAGAGCGCCTCTCTGACGATATCTGCTTCCACGCGGCCGACCGTCGCCTTCA
>JBDHTK010000049.1:0-15610 GCA_039808625.1 Devosia sp.
GCGTCGTCCCGCCGAACCAGGTGAGCTTCATCGATTCCTTGCCTCTTTGCGCCCGCACAGCTAGCCAGTCCGCATGACCAACGGCAACCTCGACGCCCTCCCCCCCGCCGGCAAGCTGCTGGGGCTCGACCTCGGAACCAGGACCATCGGCATCGCCGTGTCGGACGGGCTGCGGTTCACGGCGACGCCGCTCGAGACCATCAGGCGCAGCAAGTTCACCGCCGACGCGGCGCGGCTGGTCGAGCTGATCGCCGAGAATCAGGCCGTGGGGCTGGTGCTCGGGCTGCCGCTCAACATGGACGGCAGCGAGGGGCCGCGGGCGCAGTCGACGCGCGCCTTCGCGCGCAATCTGGCGCAGAAGACGCCGCTGCCCGTGGTCTTCTGGGACGAGCGGCTGTCGACCAGCGCGGTGACGCGCATGCTCATCGACGCCGATACGCGCCGCGACCGGCGCGCCGAAGTCGTCGACAAGCTCGCCGCCTCTTACATCCTGCAGGGCTTTCTCGACCGGCTGCGGCGGGGATAGCCGCCGCGCATCTTGTGCGGCCGGCCGCGCTGCGTTAGACCCCCGGCGCATCGAGGACGGAGCGGCATGACCAACGCGACGGGCAGTTCGGGCCGCCGGCCCTTCCCCCACCAGAACCTCCTCGGCATTGCCCAGCTCAATCCCCATGACATCGTCGAATTGATCGACCGCGCCGAGGCGATGATCCCGGTGTCGCGGCAACCGCGCAAGACGCTGCCGACGCTCTCGGGCAAGACGCAGATCAACCTGTTCTTCGAGCCCTCGACGCGCACGCAGTCGAGCTTCGAGATCGCCGGCAAGCGCCTCGGTGCGCAAGTCGTCAACATGTCGGTGCGCACCTCGTCGGTGAGCAAGGGCGAAACCCTGGTCGACACGGCGGCGACGCTCAACGCCATGCAGCCCGACGTCATCATCGTGCGCCACTCCGCCTCGGGCGCGGTGGAGCTCCTGAGCCAGAAGGTCGGCTGCGCCGTCATCAACGCCGGCGACGGCGCCCACGAGCACCCGACGCAGGCGCTGCTCGACGCGCTGACCATCCGCCAGCACAAGGGCCGGCTGGCCGGCCTCACGGTGGCCATCTGCGGCGACATCGCCAATTCACGCGTGGCGCGCTCGAACCTGCTGCTGCTCGGCGCGCTGCAGGTACGCACCCGCGTCGTGGCCCCGCGGACGCTCCTGCCCCGCGGCATCGAAGCCCTGGCGACCGAGGTGTTCACCGACATGCGCGAAGGTCTCGCGGGCGCCGACGTGGTGATGATGCTGCGCCTCCAGCACGAGCGGGCGGCAGGGCACCTCATCCCTTCGGTGCGCGAATATTACCGCTTCTATGGCCTCGACGAGGACAAGCTGGCGCTGGCCAAGCCCGACGCCATCGTCATGCATCCGGGGCCGATGAACCGCGGCGTCGAGATCGATCCGGCCATCGCCGACGGGCCGCGCTCGGTCATCACCCACCAGGTCGAGATGGGCGTGGCCGTGCGCATGGCGGTGCTCGACACCCTGCTCGCCGACACGGCGGAGGCCAGGCCATGAGCGCGCCGCTCGTCATCGCCAACGCGCGGCTCGTCGATCCGGCCGGCAACACCGACCGCGCCGGCGCGCTGCTGGTCAGCGACGGGCGCATCGCCGGCCTCGCGGAGGGCGCGCCGCAGGGCGTGCCCGAGGGCGCGACGGTGATCGACGCCAAAGGGCTGATCGCCGCACCCGGCCTCATCGACATGCGCGTCTTCACCGGCGAGCCCGGCCACGAATATCGCGAGACGCTGGCCTCGGCGGGCGAGGCGGCGGCGGCCGGCGGCGTCACCAGCTTCCTGCTGATGCCCGACACGACGCCGGTGGTGGACGACGGCGCCATCGTCGATTTCATCGTGCGGCGCGCCGCGGCCAACGCCCAGGTGCATGTGCTGCCGGCGGCGGCGATCACCAGGGGTCTCGCCGGCGCCGACATCACCGAGTTCGGCCTGCTCAAGGAGGCCGGCGCCGCCTGCCTCAGCGACGGCCGGCGCTCCATCCAGTCGGCCGGGCTGATGCGCATGGCAATGACCTATGCGGCGACCTTCGACATGGCCATCGTGCACCATGTCGCCGACGCCTCGCTGGTCGGCGAAGGCGTGATGAACGAGGGCACGCTGGCCACCATTTCCGGCCTCAAGGGCATTCCTGCCGAGGCCGAGACGGTGCCGCTGGCGCGCGACCTGCAACTGGCGGCGCTCACCGGCGTACGCTACCACGCGGCGCAGCTTTCGACCGCCGGCGCGGTCGAGCTCGTGGCCGCCGCCAAGCGGCGCGGCCGGGTCAGCGCCGGCGTGTCGATCAACAATCTGGCGCTCAACGAGAACGACGTCGCGCCCTACCGCACCTATTTCAAGCTCAGCCCGCCGCTGCGCTCCGAGGACGACCGGCAGGCGATGATCGAGGGCCTGCGCTGCGGCGCCATCGACGTCATCCACTCGGCGCACGACCCCCAGGACAGCGAGGTCAAGCGGCAGCCCTTCGCCGAGGCCTCGGAGGGCGCCATCGGGCTCGAAACGCTGCTGGCCGCGGCGCTGCGGCTCGTGCATTCCGGCGACGTGCCGCTCATGACGGTGCTGCGGGCCATGACGCAGCGGCCGGCCGAGATCCTCGGGCTCGACGCCGGCCGGCTGGCCGTGGGCGCGCCGGCCGACATCATCCTCGCCGACCTGGACTACCCCTGGGTGGTCCATGAGCAGGACATTGTCTCGCGCTCGCGCAACACCGCCTTCGAGGGCGCGCGGCTGCAGGGCGCGGTGATGCAGACCTTCGTTGCGGGGCGCTCCGTCTTCCGCCATGCTGGCTGGGCGGAGGGGACGCGATGATCGCATATGCTCTGGCGGCAATTATCGGCTACGTGCTCGGCTCCATCCCCTTCGGCCTGCTGATCACGCGCGCCGCCGGCCTCGGCGACGTGCGCCGGATCGGCTCGGGCAACATCGGCGCCACCAACGTGCTGCGCACCGGCCGGCGCGAGCTGGCCGCGCTGACGCTGGTGATGGATGCCGCCAAGGGCGCCGTCGCGGTGCTGCTGACGCGCGCCTTCGTCGTCGGCCACGCCGTGCCGACCATCGACACCGAAGGCGGCCTCGTCCTCTGCGTCGCCGGGGCCGCGGCCTTTGTCGGCCACGTCTTTCCCGTCTGGCTCGGCTTCAAGGGCGGCAAGGGCGTCGCCACCTTCATCGGCGTGCTGCTGGCGCTGAGCTGGCCGGTGGGGCTGATCTTCTGCGCCGTCTGGCTGGTGATCGCGCTGGCGCAGAAATATTCGTCGCTGGCAGCGCTGACGGCGGCGGCCACGGCGCCGATCTTTTCCTATGTCGTCGATGGCGGCAGGCTGGCCGGCACGGCGGCGATCCTCGCCATCCTGCTGTTCTATACGCATCGCGGCAACATCCTGCGGCTGATGAACAAGACCGAGCCGAAGATCGGGGCCGGGAAGCAGGCCTCCGAGCCGTCGTGATGGCGGGGCGCCGGGCATGAGGCTCAGTCGGTCGCAGAAGCTGGCCTGGCTGCGCCTGATCCGCACCGAAAATGTCGGCCCGGTGACGTTCCGGCAACTGCTCAACCGCACCGGCTCGGCCGAGGCGGCGCTCGAGGCCCTGCCCCAGCTCGCCCGCCGCGTCGGCGTCGGCACGCATATCCCCAGCGTCACGGAAGCCGAGGACGAAATCGCCGCGCTCGACAGGCTGGGCGGGCGGCTGGTCGCCTCGGGCGAGCCGGACTATCCGCCGCTCCTCGGCTATATCTCGGGCGCGCCGCCGCTGCTCTCGGTCATCGGTGGCGAGCGGCTCGACCTGCGGCACACGGTCGCCATCGTCGGTGCCCGCAACGCCTCGGCCGCCGGCCAGCGCATGACCGCGCTGCTGGCGACCGATCTCGGCGCGGCCGGCTATGTCGTCGTCTCGGGGCTGGCGCGCGGCATCGACGCCGCCGCGCATCAGGCGGCGCTCGGCAGCGGCACGGTGGCCGTGCTGGCCGGCGGGCTCGACCGCATCTACCCCGAGGAGAACCTGCCGCTGGCGCGCCGTATCGCCGAGAGCGGCGGCATGCTGATCAGCGAAATGCCGATGGGCTGGCAGGCGCGCGCCCAGGATTTTCCTCGGCGCAACCGCATCGTCTCCGGCCTGTCGCTGGGCGTCGTGGTGGTCGAGGCGGCGCGCCGCTCCGGCTCGCTCATCACGGCCCGGCTCGGGCTCGAACAGAATCGCGAGGTGTTCGCGGTGCCCGGCTCGCCGCTCGACCAGCGCTCCGAAGGCGGCAACCATCTCATCCGGCAGGGCGCCCACCTCGTCACCTCGGCCGCCGACATCGTCGAGACGCTGAGCACCGCCGACCCGTCTCGCAACGCCCTGCTGGAGGCCGAGTGGGAGCCCGCGCTCGACAGCCTGCCCCCGGCCGAGCCCTCCGGCGACGACCGCGTGCGGCTCATGGAAGCGTTGAGCGTCACGCCGACTCCGGTCGATACGCTGATCGCGGCGACAAGTCTCAGCGCCTCGGTAATTCAGATGCTGCTCCTCGAGCTCGATCTCGGCGGCCGGCTCGAATGGTCGAGCGGGCAATTGGTGGCGCTCAGGTCGTGAGCGGCGTTTTTCTTCCCCTATAGGGGAAGGCACGCGGGCGCCCGGCCGCATGGTTGACAGGGGCGGAGCCGTTCACCATTTTGCGCCGCGTTTGACCACCCCTCCGAAAGCGCTGTGCATGAAACTGGTCGTCGTCGAAAGTCCGGCCAAGGCGAAAACGATCAACAAATATCTGGGCAAGGACTATGAGGTCCTCGCCAGCTATGGCCATGTACGCGACCTGCCGGCCAAGGACGGCTCGGTTCTGCCGGACGACGACTTCGCCATGAGCTGGGAGGTCGACGCGGCCTCTCGCAAGCGCCTGGGCGACATCGGCAATGCGCTCAAGGGCGCCGACGAGCTGATCCTCGCCACCGACCCCGACCGCGAGGGCGAGGCCATTTCCTGGCACGTGCTCGACGTGCTGCGCCAGAAGAAGCTGGTCAAGGACAAGCCGGTGCGCCGGGTGGTGTTCAACGCCATCACCAAGTCGGCGATCACCGAGGCGATGCAGCATCCGCGCGACATCGACGAGCCGCTGGTCGACGCCTATCTGGCGCGGCGCGCGCTCGACTATCTCGTCGGCTTCACCCTGTCGCCGATCCTGTGGCGCAAGCTGCCGGGCTCGCGCTCGGCCGGCCGCGTGCAGTCGGTGGCGCTGCGGCTGGTGTGCGAGCGCGAGTCGGAGATCGAGAAGTTCAGGCCGGTCGAATACTGGTCGGTCGCCGCCCGGCTCAACGAGAAGGGCAAGAGCTTCGAGGCGCGGCTCTACTCCGTGGACGGCAAGGTCACCGACCGGCTCGACGTGCCGAACGGCGCGGCGGCGGCGGCCCTCAAGGCCGCCATCGAGGGTGGGCGCTTCGAGGTGCGCTCGCTCGAAAAGAAGCCGACCAGGCGCAACCCTTATGCGCCCTTCACCACCTCGTCGCTGCAGCAGGACGCGAGTTCGCGCCTCGGCTTTTCGCCCAGCCGCACCATGCAGCTCGCCCAGCGCCTCTACGAGGACGGCATCATCACCTATATGCGCACCGATGGCGTGCAGATGGCGCCCGAGGCGATCAACGCGGCACGCGACGCCATCGAGAAGGCCTATGGCACGGCCTATCTGCCGCCGACGGCGCGGCTCTACCAGACCAAGGCGAAGAACGCGCAGGAAGCGCACGAGGCCATCCGCCCCACCGACATGTTCCGCCACCCCGACCAGCTCGGGGTGGAGGCGGACATGAAGAAGCTCTACGGGCTGATCTGGCGGCGCACCCTCGCCTCGCAGATGCGCGCCGCCGAGATCGAGCGCACCACGGCCGACATCGCGGTCATCGGCGACGGGCGCGACATCGCGCTGCGCGCCGTCGGCTCGGTGGTCACCTTCCCCGGCTTCCTCGCACTCTACGGCGTCGAGGCCAGGGACGACCGCGAGGCGGACGACGAGGACAGCCGCGAGCTGCCGCCGCTCGCCGTGGGCGACACGCCCAGGCTCGAAGAAGCGCTGATCGAGCAGCATTTCACCCAGCCCCCGCCGCGCTACACCGAAGCCAGCCTCATCAAGAAGATGGAAGAGCTCGGCATCGGCCGGCCCTCCACCTATGCGGCGACGATTTCGGTGCTGCAGGACCGCAATTACGTGCGCCTCGACAAGCGGGCGCTGGTGCCCGAGGACCGCGGCCGCATCGTCACGGCCTTCCTCGAGAACTTCTTCCGCAAGCTGGTGGAATACGGCTTCACCGCCGGTCTGGAGGAAAAGCTCGACGAGATCTCGGCCGGCGAATTGCGCTGGAAGGACGTGCTGCGCGACTTCTGGCAGGATTTCACGAAGCAGACCGACGAGATCAAGGATCTGCGCGTCTCCGAGGTGCTCGATGCCCTCAACGAGTCGCTCAAGGACCATATCTTCCCGCCGCGTGCCGACGGCTCCGATCCGCGCCACTGCCCCAACTGCGGCACCGGCCAGCTGTCGCTGAAGCTGGGCAAGTTCGGCGCCTTCATCGGCTGCTCGAACTATCCCGAGTGCCGCTACACCATGCAATTGTCGGATGCCGCCACCGGTGGAGCCGAGGCGGCGCCGGGCGACGGCGTGCTCGGCACCGACCCGGAATCGGGCCGCGAGGTGTACTTGAAGTCGGGGCGTTTCGGCCCATATGTGCAGCTTGGCGACGGCGACGAGCCCAAGCGCTCCTCTCTGCCGAAAGGCTGGCCTCCCGAAAGCCTGACGCTGGAGAAGGCGCTCAAGTTGCTGGCGCTGCCCCGCGCTGTCGGCCTTCACCCGGAAACGGGGAAGCCGATCAGCGCGGGAATTGGCCGCTACGGCCCCTTCATCCTGCATGACGGCACCTACGCCAATCTTTCCGACGTGGAAGAAGTGTTCGATGTCGGGCTCAACCGGGCGGTCGACCTGCTGGCGCAGAAGGCGGCCGGCGGCGGCCGCTTCGGACGCGCGCGGACGCCCGTCGCGGCGCTCAAGACGTTCGAGCATGCCGACGGTCCCATCAGCGTCCGCGACGGCCGCTACGGCCCCTACGTCAACCAGGGCAAGGTCAACGCGACCCTGCCCAAGACGCTCAAACCCGAGGACGTGACGCTCGAGCAGGCGCTCGAGCTGATCGCCGAACGCGCCGCCCGCGGGGGCGGCAAGACGCCCGCCCGCAAGGCCGCCGCCAAGAAGGCGCCGGCGAAGAAGGCGGCAGCAAAGAAACCCGCGGCCAGGAAGGCCGCCCCCAGAAAGAAGGCGGAACCCACCGCCTAGAAAGACACAATGGCCAAAGCGCCAACGACAATTTCCAAACCCCGGGCCGCCCGCCTCGGCGAGGCCGGCGCCCTTCCCTCCCGCGACGCCCTCCTCGAGGCCATGACGGCCCATCCCGAGCTCGACGGCAAGCGCGACCTCTACAAGCATTTCGGCATTCACGGCGCGCTCAAGGCGCCCTTCAAGCTCCTGCTCAAGGAGCTCGAGGGCGAAGGCGTCATCGCCCGCCGCCGCAAGAGCCTGCGCCGCACGGCGACGCTGCCGCAGGTGACGGCCCTCGACATCCCCCCCGATGCCGACCCCGACGACCTCCACGCCTTCCCCGCAAGCTGGGACGAGGCCGAAGGCGCGCCGCCGCGCGTCCGCGTCCTCGTCTCGCGCACCGCGCGCGTGGTGCCGGCGCCAGGCGACCGCATCCTCGCCCGCATCGACGCCGGCGACGGCACGGTGCCCAATTACACCGCCAAGCCGATGAAGCTGCTCGAAAAGCCGCGGCGCGGGCAGATCGGCATCGTGCGGCTCGACGAGAGCGGCGCGCGGCTGGTGCCGGTGGAGCGCAAGCTCAAGGAACTGCGCATCGAGGGCGGCGACCTCGGCGACGCCCGCGACGGCGACCTCGTGGAAGTCAGCGTCAGGGTGACGGGCCGGCTGATGATCCCGAAGGCGAAAGTCGTGGCGGTGATCGGCAACCCGAAATCCGAGGGGGCGATCTCGATGATCGCCATCCACAACCTCGAAATTCCCTACCGCTTCCCGGCCGCCGTGCTGCGCGAAGCCGAAACGGCCGGCCCGGCGTCGCTGAAGGGTCGCGAGGACTGGCGGCAGGTGCCGCTCGTCACCATCGATCCGCCCGACGCCAAGGACCATGACGACGCCGTGCATGCCGAACCGGACAGCGATCCGAACAATCCGGACGGGCACATCGTCACCGTGGCCATCGCCGACGTCGCCGCCTATGTGCAGCCGGGCAGCGCGCTCGACCGCGAGGCCTATCTGCGCGGCAACTCGGTCTATTTCCCCGACCGCGTGGTGCCGATGCTGCCCGAGCGCATCTCCAACGACCTGTGCTCGCTGCGCGAGGGCGAAACCCGCCCGGCGCTGGCGGTACGCATGGTGTTCGACGCCAATGGCCGCAAGAAGCGGCACAGCTTTCACCGCGTGAGCTTCCGTTCGGCGGCGCGGCTCAGCTACCAGCAGGTGCAGGCCGCCATCGACGGCAAGCCCGACGACAGGACAGGCCCGCTGCTGGAACCGGTATTGCTGCCGCTGTGGCACGCCTATGAGGCGATGAAGCGGGCGCGCGAGGCGCGTGGGCCGCTCGACCTCGACCTGCCCGAGCGCAAGATCGTGCTCGACGCCAACGGCATGGTGGCCGACGTGCGCGTGCCCGAGCGGCTCGAAACCATGCGGCTCATCGAGGAAATGATGATCGCCGCCAATGTCGCGGCCGCCGAGACGCTGGAGAAGCGCCGCAGCGCCCTGCTCTATCGCGTGCACGACACGCCGAGCCGCGAGAAGCTCGACGCGCTGCGCGATTTCCTCACCTCGCTCGACATGAGCTTCGGCAAGTCCGAAGCCGTGCGCCCGGCCGATTTCAACCGGGTGCTGGCCAAGGCCCGCGCCGGCAGCAAGATCGAGCAGGTGTCGGAAATGGTGCTGCGCTCGCAGGCGCAGGCCGAATACGCGCATGAGAATTATGGCCATTTCGGCCTCAATCTCGACCGCTACGCACACTTCACCTCGCCGATCCGCCGCTATGCCGACCTCATCGTGCATCGCGCGCTGATCGCCGCGCTCGACCTGGGCAGCGACGGGCTGACCGATGGCGAGGTGGCGCGGCTGCCCGGCATCGCCCAGCACATCTCGATGACCGAGCGGCGCGCCATGCTGGCCGAGCGCGAGACGTCGGACCGGCTGCTGGCGCAGTTCCTCGCCACGAAGATCGGCGCCGAGTTCATGGGGCGCATCTCGGGTGTCACCCGCGCCGGCCTGTTCGTGCGCCTCGCCGAAACCGGCGCCGACGGCTTCATTCCGGCCTCGACCATCGGCGCCGACTATTATCGCTTCATCGAGGACATGCAGGCGCTGGTGGGCGACCGTACTGGCGAAACCTTCCGCATCGGCGACACGGTCAAGGTGCGGCTGCTCGAAGCGGCGCCGGTCGCCGGGGCGCTGCGCTTCGAGCTCCTGTCGGAGGGCGTCCGCGGCAAACCGTCATCTGGAAAACGCGGACCGAAGCGACCATCTCGGGCGCCAGGCCGCAAGGGCCGCAGGAAATAGGCCCATGCCCGTGACGATTGCCGACCCCAAGGAGCGACGCCCGCTCCTGTCCGCCATGCTCAACGGCGCGAAACTGCGTTGTCCGCGGTGCGGCAAGGGGCACATGTTCCGTGCCTACCTCAAGGTGGCCGACAAATGCGACGTGTGCGGCGAGGAGCTCCATCATCATCGCGCCGACGACTTCCCGCCCTATATCGCCATCGTCATCGTCGGCCACATCATCATCGGCGCCATGCTGCACCTCGAGATGAGCTACGACATTGCCCCATGGGTCTATGTGGTGACGATGGTGCCGGCGGCGATCCTGCTGCCGCTCATCATGCTGCCTTCGATCAAGGGCGCCATCGTCGGCATGCAATGGGCCCATCGCATGCATGGCTTCGACACGGCGAACCGCGATCCGGCGCTGCCCGACTACCCCTGAGCCGCGCTTGACAAGCGGGCGCAAATCCGTAGGTTGCGCCCAAATTTCAGGGCGTTCGCCCGTTTCCCAAGGACTTCGTCATGGCTAAAGCCGCCTCGATCAAGATCAAGCTCGTGTCGACCGCCGATACCGGCTTCTACTACGTCACCGAGAAGAACTCGCGGACGCAGACCGAGAAGCTGAGCTTCCGCAAGTATGATCCGGTCGTGCGCAAGCATGTCGAGTTCAAGGAAGCCAAGATCAAGTAACCCGGCCCGGGTACCGGACGAACTCGCCCAGGACGAGACGGCGCGCAGCCTCAGAACGGGATGTCGTCGTCCATGCCGCCAGGCTCGAAGGCGGGAGCACTGGCGGAGGGGCGGCGGGACTGGCCGCCAGTGCCGCCTTCGCCGCCGCGCGGACCGCTGAAGCCACCACCCTCGCCTTCCCCGCGCCCGTCCAGCATGGTCAGGTTCGAGTTGAAGCCCTGCAGCACGACCTCGGTGGAGTATTTGTCCTGCCCCGACTGGTCCTGCCATTTGCGGGTCTGCAGTTGGCCTTCGAGATAGACCTTGCTGCCCTTGCGCAGATATTGCTCGGCGACGCGCGCGAGCCCCTCCGAGAAGATCACCACGCGGTGCCACTCCGTGCGCTCCTGCCGCTCGCCGGTGGACTTGTCGCGCCAGCTTTCCGAGGTCGCGACCCGAAGATTTACCACCTTGTTGCCGCTCGGCAGCGTCCGCACCTCGGGGTCCGCCCCGAGATTGCCCACCAGAATGACCTTGTTCACGCTGCCTGCCATGACGACCTCTCGCTCTTACGCCGCTTCCTGAATGCGTGGCGGCATCTTAGCCGACCCTGCGGGGCGCTGGCCGCCGCTTTTTAGAGTTGCACACAGCCAGCATAATGTTCTTGTTATGTTCCTAGCCAGACACCTGCGTCAAGCGTGCAATTGTCACCTTGACGGCTTTTCATTAGGTTCCCGCGCCGACGAGAGCGACAGAACATGAGCGACACCGCCCGCAACGCCACCAGCCAGCCGCCGCGCCCGGGCCGTTCCCTGCTCGCGACGCGCGGCTTCAACACGCTGCGCTACTCGGTGATGAACATCTTCATCCTGCTCGGCATGGCGGCGACGGCCTATGGCGGCCCCCTCACCTATTCGGGCCTGCTCTTCTCCTTCATCCTCGTCGGCTATGTCGACGAGCTGTTCGGCGACGCCGGCAACAAGGAGGCGATGCCGCCCGTCTGGTACTGCCAGCTCATGCTGTTCCTCACCTGGCCGCTGCTGGTGCTGTCGACGCTGGTCGCCTTCAACGTCACCTCGGCGACCGGCTGGCCGGCGCTCGACGCGCTGTCGCGGGCCGTCGGCATCGACCCCGTCGCGGCGCGGGCGCGCACCGACTTCTTCATGTGGAGCCAGGGCGCCTTCGTCAGCCTCGGCATGTATTACGGCGCCGCGGGCGTGAACGTCGCGCACGAATTGATCCATCGCACGGACAAGCCCTTCGACCGGCTGGTCGGTCGCTGGCTGCTGGCCTTCACCTGGGACACCGGCTTCGCCATCGAGCACGTGCACGGCCACCACCGTTACGTCGGCACGGAGCAGGACCCGGCGACGGCGCGCCGCGGCGAGTACATCATCGCCTTCGTCTGGCGCTCGACCATCGGCCAGTGGCTGAGCGCCAAGCGCTTCGAGGACGAGCGGCTGGCCCGCAAGGGCGAGCCCAACACGCTCCTGTCCAACCGCTTCTGGCGCGGCCAGCTCATGACGCTGGCAGTGATGGCCTTCTACGTCGTCTTCATGGGCTGGCAGGGCATTTTCGCCTTCATGCTGGCTGGCGCCATCGGCAAGATCTATCTCGAAGTGGTCAACTACATCGAGCATTACGGGCTGGTGCGCATCCCCGGCACGCGGGTGGAGGCGCGCCACAGCTGGGACAGCCACCGGCGCGTCTCGGGCGGCATGTTCTACAACCTCATGCTGCACGCCAACCACCACAAGATCGCCACGCGCCGCTTCTGGGAGCTCGAGCAATCGCCCGAAAGCGAGGCGGCGGTGCTGCCGCGCGGCTATATGGCCATGATTCTCCTCGCCTTTCTCGGCGGCCCCTTCTTCCGCTACATCAACCGGCACCTGGGCCGCTGGGACCGCGAGCTCGCGAGCCCGGCCGAGGTGGAGTACCTCAAGGCCAAGGGCATCTACTACGGCGACCTGCCGGCGTAAGGCTTGCGCTTACTGGAACCGGGCGCTCGAGATCATTTCCTCCTTTGGAGGATTTCATGACAGAGGCCCAGGTCGAGCAGACAAAGCTAACGGCCAATTTTCTGAATGCTTTCGCATCCGGCACCATTTTGGCTGCGATCGTGGCGCCCTATATTGGCTGGGGTCTTGGCACTGTCCAACTATCCTCCAATGCGTGGAACATTGCCGGACTGTCGGCATTTGGCTTCGTGGTGGGACTGATGCCACATTTGTTCGCGCGGCGGGGTTCTCGGAAATCTCGACAATGAGTGACATCCTGTTCTGGCTCTGGGGACCATCGCTGCTCCTGATCGCTGCGGCCGTCGCACTTGGCGCCGAGTATGGTGACCGCCGGCGGCGACACCGTCACACGCCCGCGGAATAACCGCCTGCCCCCTTGACCGACTCTCCATTTGTTCCGTTTATGTTCGCGGCGCGACGTTGCGGTGAGATGACAGCGGCGGCGCGACGTGGTTACTTGCAGGCGCGGTGGCCGCTCCCTATTTCAGGGCCTCCGTTCCCGCGCCCCGAAACGCTGACAGAAGCTGGCAGGTCACTCGCGTAGTGACCGGGCCTCTGCCGATGGATGTCCGATGCCAGCCAAGCCCTCGCCTGCCCTCAACCGTGAAATCGTCATCCGCGGCGCCAAGGAGCACAACCTCAAGAATATCGACCTGAGGCTGCCGCGCGACAAGCTGATCGTGATGACGGGCCTGTCGGGGTCGGGCAAGTCGTCGCTCGCCTTCGACACCATCTACGCCGAGGGCCAGCGCCGCTACGTGGAATCGCTCAGCGCCTATGCGCGCCAGTTCCTCGAGATGATGCAGAAGCCCGATGTCGAGCAGATCGACGGGCTGTCGCCGGCCATTTCCATCGAGCAGAAGACCACCTCGCGCAACCCGCGCTCGACCGTCGGCACGGTCACCGAGATCTACGACTACCTGCGCCTGCTGTTCGCGCGCGTCGGCATCCCCTACTCGCCGGTCACGGGCCTGCCCATCGAGAGCCAGACCGTGAGCCAGATGGTCGACAAGGTACTGGCCCAGCCCGAGGGCACGCGGCTCTACCTGCTCGCCCCCATCGCGCGCGGTCGCAAGGGCGAATACAAGCGCGAGCTCAACGACCTCATGCGCAAGGGCTTCCAGCGCGTGAAGATCGACGGGGAGTTCTGGGACATCGAGGATGCCCCGGCGCTCGACAAGAAGCTCAAGCACGACATCGAGGTGGTGGTGGACCGCATCGGGGTCGCCCTCGACATCGCCGCGCGGCTGGCCGAGAGCTTCGAGACCGCGCTGAAGCTCGCCGACGGCATCGCCTTCGCCGAGTTCGCCGACGAGACGGCCGGGGACGGCAGTGCCAAGCGGCTGATCTTCTCGGAGAAATTCGCCGACCCGATCTCGGGCTTCACCATCCCCGAGATCGAGCCGCGCCTGTTCTCCTTCAACAACCCCTTCGGTGCCTGCCCGGCGTGCGACGGGCTCGGCACCGAGCAGAAGATCGACCCCGACCTCATCGTCCCCGACGTCACGCTGTCGCTGCGCGATGGCGCCATCCTGCCCTGGAGCAAGACCAGCGCGCCCTATTACCAGCAGACGCTGCAGGCGGTGGTGAAGCACTACGGCGCCTCGACCGGCACCGCCTGGGAGGAGTTGCCCTTCGAGGTGCAGCACGCCGTGCTGTTCGGCACCGGCACGACCCAGATCAACTTCGTCTATGACGATGGCCTCAGGACCTACAAGACCCGGAAGCCCTTCGAAGGCGTGATCGGCAATCTCGAGCGGCGCTACAAGGAGACCGAGAGCGCGGGCATGCGCGAGGAAATCGAGAAATACATGTCCTCGAAGCCGTGCCTCGCCTGCAATGGCTACCGGCTGAAGCCCGAGGCGCTGGCGGTGAAGATCGACGGGCTGCATGTCGGCCAGGTGTCGGAAATGTCGATCCGCGCCGCCGCCGAATGGTTCCGCGACCTGCCGGTGCGCCTTACGGCGCAACAGAACCAGATCGGCGAGCGCGTCTTCAAGGAAATCCGCGAGCGGCTCGGCTTTCTCAACGATGTGGGGCTCGACTACCTGACGCTGGCGCGCAGCTCCGGCTCTCTGTCGGGCGGCGAGAGCCAGCGCATCCGCCTCGCCAGCCAGATCGGCTCGGGGCTGACCGGCGTGCTCTACGTGCTCGACGAACCCTCCATCGGCCTGCACCAGCGCGACAACGAGCGCCTGCTCGAAACGCTCAGGCGCCTGCGCGACCTCGGGAACACGGTGATCGTCGTCGAGCACGACGAGGACGCGATTTTGACCGCCGACCATGTCGTCGACATCGGCCCGGGCGCCGGCGTGCATGGCGGCCACGTCGTGGCCGAGGGCACGCCCGAGGACATCCTCAGGAGCAGCAAGTCGATCACCGGCCAGTATCTGAGCGGCAAGCTGCAGATTCCGCTGCCGGTCGAGCGGCGCCCGCCCGTCAAGGGCCGCAAGATCCATCTCGACGGCGCCACCGGCAACAACCTCAAGAACGTCTCGGTGGACGTGCCGCTCGGCCTGTTCGTCGCCGTCACCGGCGTGTCGGGCGGCGGCAAGTCGACGCTGATGATCGACACCATGTACCAGGCGATGGCGCGCCGGCTGAACGGCGCGCGCGTCAACCCGGCGCCGCACGCCCACCTCACCGGCCTCGAGTTCCTCGACAAGATCATCGACATCGACCAGTCGCCCATCGGCCGCACGCCGCGCTCGAACCCCGCGACCTATACCGGTGCCTTCGGGCCGCTGCGCGAGTGGTTCGCCGGCCTGCCGGAAGCCAAGGCGCGCGGCTACGGGCCGGGGCGCTTCTCGTTCAACGTCAAGGGCGGGCGCTGCGAGAAGTGCGAGGGCGATGGCGTCATCAAGATCGAGATGCACTTCTTGCCCGACGTCTATGTCACCTGCGAGGTGTGCAAGGGCAAGCGCTACAACCGCGAGACGCTCGAGGTGCAGTTCAAGGGCAAGTCGATCGCCGACGTGCTCGACATGACCATCGACGAGGCGACCGAGTTCTTCGCCGCCGTGCCGTCGATTCGCGAGAAGTTCGCCACGCTCCAGCGCGTCGGGCTGGGCTACGTCAAGGTCGGCCAACCGGCGACGACGCTGTCGGGCGGCGAAGCGCAGCGCGTGAAGCTCAGCAAGGAGTTGAGCCGGCGCGCCACCGGCCGCACGCTCTATATGCTCGACGAGCCGACCACGGGGCTGCACTTCCACGACATCGCCAAGCTGCTCGAAGTGCTGCATGAACTCGTCGACAACGGCAACACGGTGGTGGTGATCGAGCACAATCTCGAGGTCATCAAGACCGCCGACTGGATCATCGACAT
>JBDHTK010000050.1:0-15570 GCA_039808625.1 Devosia sp.
ATGATGGTGATCGGCCGCGGTGCCTGCGGCATCGGCCAGCGTTGCTGCAGTCCCGCCAGCACGCCCAGTTCACTGCCCATTTGAGCCCCCATGCAGACTGATGTTTCATCAGCGATAGTTGATGTTGATATTTGATAGAGGCGATGCTTACCTGTCAATCGCATCAGCATGGCGGAGCGAGGCGAGGATGGCGATAGACGGGGCGGATATTCACCTTCATGCGGCGCGGCGGCTGCGCGAGGCCTACGGCATGGACGTGCCGGACGTGGCGTTGCGGCTCGACCCGGCACTGGCCGAGGGGGAGTATGTCATCAGCGCCGCCGGGGGCCGCATCACCATTGCCGGAGGGCCGTTCTCGGGCGTCATCTACGGCGTCGAGGACCTCCTCGCGCGATCGCCCGGCAGGCTGGATGCAGCGCTGTTCGCCACGCCGGTAACCGGCCGGCCGGGCCTGGCCTATCGCAGCTACTGGACATGGGACCATTCCACCAACTGGGAGCTGTCGCAGATCGGCCAGCAGGAGATCGGCGTCTTCAACCCCTACCAGAAGCCGCCCGGCGGGTTCCTTGCCGACTACCGGAGGCTGGTGGATTTCTGCTCGCGGCAGCGCATCGGCGGGATCATCATCTATGGCTTCCTGCGCGACAGCCACGGCGGCATCGAGGCGGCACAGGAGCTTTGCCGCTATGCCAACGAGCGCGGCGTGCGGATCATCCCCGGCATCGCCATCGGCGCCTATGGTGGCGTCTACTGGGAAGGCAGGCACCGCTACAATCTTTCGACCTGGCTCAAGGCCAATCCGCAGCACGCCGCCAAGATGTCGAAGGACATCGGCTTCCAGATTGCCGACCTCGCATTCCCGCTGAACTTCCCGCATTCCGACTATACGGTCAGCGCCTGCCCGAGCGCGCCGGAGACCATGGAGTGGATGGAGGAGGCCGTGGGCTGGCTGGCCGAGACCTTCGAGATCGGCGGCATCAACATCGAAAGCGGCGACTATGGCGTGTGCGACTGCGATCGCTGCGTCGCCCGGCGCGCCAACGACGCCGAGGCGGCCCGCCGCGGCGAGGCGCATGGGGATTCATGGAGCCACACCGACATGGCGGAAAACTTTCCCCGCCTCTACCGCGCTGCCAGGGCAAGGCGGCCCGACCTCTGGATCTACTGCGAGATGCAATGGGACAACCTGCTCGATCCGGTTGCCACCGACGCACAGAAGAAGCTGCCCGCCGGAGCCATCTACCAGCACACTGCCAATCGCAGTTTCTGGAAGCGGCTGAAGGCCGAGCTGCGGCCCGACTATGTCGCGAGCCTCCCCACCCAGCCCAACGTGCTGCGCTGCCAGTTCGCCAGCCAGTGGAACGGCGACGAGCGCACCGAGCGCTACGCTTTCAATGCCCGCTCGCTCGCCGAGATGGCGGCGGAAGGCGCCCGGCTCGGCATGCAGGGGCTGACGGTCTGGGGCGAGGCCTCCGACTATCAGGCGACGGTGGAGCTGAGCTATCTGGCATTCGCGCGCTTCACCTGGGACCCGACGCTTACCTGGGAAGCGTTCGTTTCCACCGATTTGGCGCCGCGGCTCGGCGGCCTCGATGCGGCGGAGCGCTTCATCGCCATCGCCGAGGAGCTGGACGCGCAGCAGGTCATGGCCGTTGAACGGCTCGCGGCGCTGCAGGCCGAAGCCCTGGCGCAGATGGCCGGCTGCGCGGCCGAGCCCGCCCGCCGCTGGCTGACGCTGGTGGAGCAGATCAGCCGTCGCCACCATATGGGCCGCTGAGCATGCCGCGCTATCGGGGTCCGATCGTCGATCCGCACCATCACCTGTGGGACCGGACGCTCGACCGGCACCCGTGGCTGCGGGGCCAGGCCGGCGTGCTCGGCCGGAGCTGCCTGCCGGCCGACTACCTCGCGGCGACAGCGGGGCGGAACGTCGTCGGCACGGTGCATGTCGAAGCCGGCTGGGAGCCCGGCGACCCGCTCGCCGAGATCGCCTGGCTCGACCAGCTGGAACGCCCCGACTGGATGGCGGCGCGCTACGTGGCCGCCTTGCCGCTCGATGCGCCCGATGCCGCGGCGCGCCTCGAGCAGCTGGCCCGGCACCCGCGTGTCGTCGGCCTGCGCGACATCCTCAGCTGGCACCCCGACCCGCAGCGTTCGTTTTCCCGGGACCGGCATCGCATGAGTTCGCCGGCCTGGCGCGCCGGCTTTGCCGTTCTCGATCGGCTCGGCCTGTCGTTCGACCTGATGATCTCGCCCTGGCAGGCCGACGCGGCCCGCCAGCTCGCCATGGACTTTCCGGCTACCCGCTTTGCCATCAACCATTGCGGCTCGCCCTTCGACCAGTCGGACGCGGGACTGTCGCACTGGCAAAGCGGACTGCGGACGCTGGCCGAGCTGCCCAACGTCGCGATCAAGATTTCCGACGTCGTCGCCTATCAACCGCAATGGACCGAAGACAGCATCCGCCGCATCGTTCTCGCCTGTATCGATGCGTTCGGGCCCGAGCGCGTCATGCTGGCCAGCGATCACCCGGTGGTCGAGCTCGCGGCGACCTTCTCCCAGTCCTATGATGCCTTCGAGCGTGCGCTGCAGGAGTGCTCGCCGGCCGAGCAGCACGCGATGTTTGCCGGCAATGCGCGCCGCTTCTACCGCTTCGACGCGTAGCCGGCACGGACTCCCCTGCCTCGCCTCAGGCCAGCCAGCGCTCGCGATTGGCGCTGACGAAGGCGTCGTCGTTGAGTTCGGGGTAGAGCCGATAGACCCGCTCTATGGCCTCGGCCTGGCCGGGGCCGAGGTCCTCATGCGGATCGAGGCACCAGCGCCCCTCCAGCAGGCCCTGGCGGCGCAGCACTTCGTGGCAGCCGGCAATCACCCCGTGGAAGTCGTTGGCGACATCGAAAAACGCGGCGTTGCTGTCGGTCACGGCGCTGTCGAGCCGCAGCAGCTCTACCGGTATGCTGGTCGCGCCGCGGGCCGCCTTGCATCGCGCGAGCAGTTCCACGGCCTTTTGCGTCCACACCGACCAATGGCCGAGCAGCCCGCCCGAAAAGCGCTGGTCGCCAGCCGGCGTGCGGAACGGCAGCAGCAGGTCGAGCACGATGTGGTCGTCATTGCCCGTATAGAGCGACAATCTATCGCTCGCTCCCGATGCAGCCACGCCCTGTATCACGTCCAGCGTGCCATAGCGATTGAACGGCGCCGCCTTGATGCCGATCACATTGTCGAGCGCGGCGAAGCGCTGCCAGAATCTTGCCGGCAGCCGCATGCCGCCCACGGCCGGTTGCAGGTAGAAGCCGATCAGCGGCATTTCGGCGGCCACCGCCTGGCAATGCGCAACGAGTTCGTCCTCGCCCGCGCCCTTGAGCGCCGCGAGGCTGAGCAGCACCGCATGATAGCCGAGGCTGCGCGCCAGCTTCGCCTCCGCCACCGCCTGCGGCGTCCTGCCGGCCGCCCCGGCGATCATCATCAACGGCCGGGTGGTCCAGTCGCGCGCCGTCTGCGCCGCCAGCTCCAGCACCGGCCGGTAGAGCCCGACATCGCGAATGGCGAACTGCGTCGTGTGGACGCCCCCCGCCAGCCCGCCGGCACCGGAATCGATATAGTAGCGGGTCAGCGCGCGCTGGCGGCGGGGGTCGAGCCGGCGCGCTGCATCGAGCGCCAGCGGGTGGGCAGGGATCACGGCCCCGTCACGAAAGACCGAAAGAACGTCAGCGGGAATCTGCGACCAATGCATCTTGTCATCCTAGCTCCGGGCCGGCGATGGCCCGCATCGTCTCGCCCAAGGCGACAGGTGCGCCCAGGCTCATGCGCGTGAACGAGCGCTCCAGCGCAAAGCCGCGCGACTCGAGGAGCTGGCGCAGGGCCGTCTCGCGGGCCGGAATGTCGAGCAGCACTGGTCCGTGGGCGGCATCGATCGCCCGCTCGCACAGCGTCAGCGCCGTTGCCCGCTCGGACGCGAGCAGCGGACCCAGTTGCGTCGCCGTTCTTCCCCGCCGCCCGAGGAGGGTGCCGCCGGCGAGCGACAGGAACGGCGCTCCAGCACGTTGCGCGAGATCGACGATCAGCGCGCTGCGATCGGCGCCGAACGCGGCGCGATCAAGCTCTATGGCGCGCTCGACGTCCGTCACGCCTGCCGCGACCGTGCCGCCGCCGCCCTGACCGCGCCAGCGTTCGATCGTCTCGCCATCGGCAAAGCCAAGCCGCCGATAGACCTCGCGGCCGGGCGGCGTCGCGTCCAGCATGGGCACGAGGCCTGCGGTGCGACAATAGGCGACCGCGTCCTCGATGAGCCGCGTCGCATGGCCCCGCTTGCGATACGCGGCGCCGACGAGCACCATGCCGACCCAGCCGACGCCGGGCCTGTAGGGCAACACGATGCTGCTCGCGATCAGCCGGCCGCTGTCGTCGCGAAGCCCGCGGCCCCGTCCGGCGGCCAGCATGAAGCGCCAGTCGGCCGCCGTCTGGTTCCACCCCGCTTCGCTGACCAGCGCCAACCCCGCGGGAATGTCGGCTGTCATGATGGACGACAGGCCCGGGCGGCCTTCAATAGGCCCCATCGCGGACCTCGAAGCCGGTCGGCTTGTCGAGGCTGGGCATGCCGCGCGACACCCAGTCCGCCACCCAGTCGAGCATCTGCGCCAGTGCGACCCTGGGGTAGCCGAACAGGCCGAAGGCCCTGCCGGCGTTGTTGAGCCAGGCCGTGGGCGCCTCCTCGCCGCTGAAGCTGGGGGCCCGGCCCAGCCGCTCGCCGAGTTGCGTGGCGAGCCAGCGCACCGACAGCGTTTCCGGCCCGGTGACATTCAGCGGCACGGCGGGCGTGCCCACATGCCGCAGCGCCCGCAGCGCCATGGCGTTGGCATCGCCCTGCCAGATCACGTTGACGTAGCCCGTCGTCACGTCGACGGGTTGGCCGGCCATGATTTTCGTGGCGATGTCGAAGAGCACCCCGTAGCGGCAGTCGATCGCGTAGTTCAGGCGAAACATGAGCGCCGCGGTGCCCTGGCGCGCCGCTTCCCATTCGACCGCCCGCTCGCGCCCGACGCAGCTATTGGCATATTCGCCGGGCGGCGACAGCGGATAGTCCTCGGTGGCGCCGTTGGAGGCGATCGGCACGAACGGGTAGACGCAGCCGGTTGAAAATGCGACCAGCCGGCGCCCCCTCAGCGTTGCCGCCACCTGCGCCGGCAGCAGCGTGTTGATGGCCCAGGTCCGCGCCGGATTGCCCGTGGCGCCGAACTTGTAGCCCGTCATGAGAATGACGTTCCGGACGGCCGGCAGGGCCGCGACGGCACTCGGATCGAGCAGGTCGCACTGGATCGTGTCGACGCCCTGCTGCTTGAACTGGGCGAGCAGCGACGGATCGGAAAAGCGCGCGACGGCAATGACTTGCTTGTCGGGGGCGGCACGCCTCGCCATGCGCGTCAGGCTCGGCCCGATCTTGCCCGTGGCGCCGAGGACCATGATGTCGCCGTCGATATCGGCAAGGTCGGAGACGACGCTGTCGTCCGGGCGCGAGAGCCTTTCTTCCAGCGCTTCGACATCGGCAAAGCCGGTTTCCATAGGGGTCTCCCACGCGATCCAACCATCTGGTTGATAATCGGGCGGGCAGGATCGCTTTGTCAAGCCGATGTACGCCGCCGGATGGCGTTGAGGGCGAAATCCGTCATGTGGGCGCGCCGCTCGTCTATGGCCGCCTGCGAGCCGAGCGGACGGTTGAAGGCCCGGCTCAGCGTATGCACGTTGGCGAAGTAGAAAAAGCTCATTCCGGCGATCGACAGATAGACGTGCAGCGGGTCGAGGCCGCGGCGGAACACGCCCTCCTCGACGCCACGCGTGAGCGTCTTGCGCATCAGCTCGATGATCGGCCGATTCATCGCCTCGACCGTCTCGGAGGCCTGCAGATGGCGCCCGTGATGGACGTTCTCGTCGGCCAGGATACGCACGAAATCCGGCGATTTCTGCAGATAGTCGAAGGAGAATTCGACCAGCCGGCGCATGGCTTCCTCCGCCGGCAGGGCGTCCAGCGCCAGCGCCGCCTCCTGCTCGCGGATCTCATGGTAGACCTGCTCAAGCACGGCCGTGTAGAGCCCGTCCTTGCTGCCGAAATAGTGGTAGAGCAACTGCTTGTTGACGCCGGCGCGACGGGCGATGTCGTCCACGCGCGCGCCCTCCAGCCCACCCTCGACAAAGGCGGCGCGGGCAGCGCGCAGCAACTGCCCCCGCGTTCCTTCTGCCGCCGCCAGGTCCATGTCGTTTGTCGTCATGCCGGATCAACCAACTGGTTGGATTATCTTGACTCAAGTCATAGACCGCAGCACACTCCCCCACAAGCTGCGGGGCGTGTCCCCCGGCAGACCGCCGCGCACGCGGCAAACATGTGGGTGTTCGGGTGGCAACGGACGGGGTTCGGCAGGCAGCGGATGTGGAGCCCGGCGCAAGGGTCGAGCAGGCCGCCCTGGTGATCGTCGACATGCAGAATGACTTCGTGCGCGTCGGGGCGCCGCTCGAGGTGCCCGACGCCCGCGCCACCATCACCGCGCAGCAGCGCCTCATCGCCGAGTTCCGCAGGCGGGACCGCCCGGTGATCTATACCCAGTTCCTGGCGCGCCAGACGGAGAACCTGCTCTGGCTGTGGTCACCGCAGTGCCGGCCGGACACCAAGTGCTGCTGGAAGGGCTTCCGGCGGCGCTACGAGGACGCCCAGGGCGAGCTCGAGGGCAGCGGGATCATCGATGAGCTGCAGCCCGAAAAGGGTGATCTTCGCATCGAAAAATACGGCTACGGCGCCTTCCACGGCACCGACCTCGACGGACACCTGCGCACGCTTGGCGTGAAGTCACTCGTGGTGACCGGCACGGTGACGCAGATCTGCGTCGACGAGACGGCGCGCGGCGGCTTCCACCATGGCTATCGTACCACGCTGGTGGAGGATGCGGTTTCCTCCTTCGCGCCCGACCTGCATGCCGCCACGCTCAAGAACTTCGCCATGAAGTTCGGCTGGGTCGCCGACACTGAGACGCTCCTGTCATGGCTGTAGCACGCGCAAGGCGGCGGCTCGCGCTCGACCGGGACGGCATCTTCATGCTGCTCGGCCTCACCGTCCTCGTCGCCGCGCTGGCGATTCCGGCCTTCCGCGATCCCTCCAATCTCGCCAATGTCATCCGCCAGGCCGGCGTGCTGGGGATCCTCGCCATCGGCCAGACCTTCGTCATCTCGGCAGGCATGATCGACCTGTCGATCGGCATGATCGCCGGCCTCGTCGTCGTCGCGAGCTCGGCACTGCTCAACGGCGACGCCGCGCTCACCCTGCCGGTCGCGGCCCTGATGCTGCTGGTCGGGGCCGCCGTCGGCGCGCTCAACGGGGTGCTGCTCAACACGCTGCGGCTGCATCCGCTGATCCTCACCTTCGGCATGCTGTCGGTGTTGCAGGGCGCCATTTTCTCCTTCACCGACAAGAGCGTCGGGCGCACCTCCGAGCCGCTGTCCCGCCTCGCCAATGGCGACTTCTACGGCATTCCATGGAGCGGCATCCTCCTCGTGCTGCTGGCCATGGCCGGCCACTACGCCTTCGCGCGAACCCGCTTCGGCTACCATCTGGTCGCCGCCGGCGGCAATCCGGAGAGCGCCCGCCGCGCCGGCATCGACATCGAGCGCATCCGCCTCGCCGTGTTCGTCGTTTCGGGCGCGACGGCCGCACTGGCCGGACTGCTGCTCGCCGGCCGCCTCGGCACGGGCTATCCGCTGGCCGGCAACGGGCTCGAGCTCGACGCCATCGTGGCGGTGGTCCTCGGCGGCACGCTCCTGTCGGGCGGACGCGGCAGCATCTGGCGCTCGCTGGGCGGCGTGCTGATGCTGGCGGTGATCGCCAACGTCCTCAACCTCATGGGCGTGTCGGCTTATACGCAGCAGTTCATCAAGGGCACCATCGTGGTGGCGGCGATCCTGCTCAACCAGCCGCGCGGAGCGGGCGCGTGACCGCCGCCGCGCTGCCCCGCCGGAAGCTGCCGCTGCCGGACGTCTCGCGCTACGCGATCTTTTTCGTGCTGGTGGCCGTCTATCTCGCCGGGCTCGCCGTTTCGCCGGCCTTCGGCGAGCCCAACTACCTCTTCAACATCCTGCGCCAGATCACGCCGGTCGGCATCGCCGCCATCGGCGTGACGCTGGTGATGATCCTGGGCGGCGTGGACCTGTCGATCGGCGCGGTCATCTCGCTTACCGCGGTGCTGGCGGCCGCCGTGATGGCCGGTGACGCCGCCAACATAGCACCCGCCATCCTCGTCGCCTGCGCCGCGGGCCTCGCGATCGGCCTCGTCAACGGGATCATCGTTGCCTTCAGCCGCGTGTCGCCCTTCATCCTCACCCTGGGCATGGGTGTCGCCATCGTCGGCCTCACGCAGATGTTCACCGGCGGCACCGCCAAGGGCATCGTGGCGCCCGGGTTCCGGGAATTCTTCAATTTCCGCATCGGGGGCCTCGTGCCCGTGCTGGCGCTGGCGCTGCTGGCGCTGATGGCGCTTGGCCTCGTGATCGAGAAGACGACAACGTTCGGCCGCCAGCTCTTTCTCGTCGGGACCAACCGCGCCACCGCCATCCTGTCCGGCCTGCCGGTGCGCCGCGTGACCATCGCGGCCTATGCGCTGTCGGGCCTCGGCGGCGCCCTTGCCGGCATCGCGCTCCTCGCCCGTTCGGGCGTGTCGAGCACGAGTGCGGGCCAGGGCCTCGAGTTCCAGGTGCTCGCGGCCGTCGTGCTGGGCGGCACCACCTTCAGCGGCGGGCGCGGCGGCATCGCCGGCACGATGGCCGGCGTGCTGGTGCTGGTGATCGCCTTCAACCTCGTGAATATCGGGGGCCTGCCCTATCAAATGCAGCTCGTCGTCATGGGCGGCATCATCATTCTCGCCTCCGCCCTCTACGGGCGGATCAGCGAGCGTGTCGGCTAGTCAGAAACCACAACAGGGATGCCAGAGATGAGACTCACACGCAGGTTGTTACTGGGCGCCACGGCCCTCGCCATGGTGGCGATGGCGGCAGGCCCCGCCCTGGCCGATCAGGCGAGCGACGCGGCGCAGACCGCCAAGGCCGCCGAGACGGTCGACACCACTGCCTACAAGAAGGACGGCCCGTTCAAGATCGGCGTCTCGGCCGGCTACCTCGCCAATTCGTGGGTGGTGTTCGCGCTGCAGCATGTGCGCTGGGAAGCCAGCAAGCACAATGTGAGCGACGTCGTGGTCACCGACGCGGCCTTCAATCCCGCCAAGCAGGTCTCCGACATCGAGGACCTGCTGCGCCAGGATATCGATCTGTTGATCTACTGGCCGGTGGATGACGCCTCGGTCGCCGACGTGCTGAAGCGCGCCGTCGATGCCGGGGTGCCGACCGTGCAGGCGGGCGGCGGCTTCACCGATGCCCCCGGGGTGATCTCCAATGCCTATATCAGCCAGTGGAAGCTGGGCGAGATGGTGGCGCGCCACCTGATGACCGACATCGGCGGCAAGGGCAAGATCGTCGCCATGCTGCCCATTGCCGGAACGACTGCGGCCGTCGACCAGCTCGACGCGCTCGAGACCGTGCTCAAGGACTATCCCGAGGTCGAGCTGCTCAGTGTCGAATATGGCGACTGGAACCGCGCCAAGGCCAAGCAGATCACGGAAAACCTGCTGCAGCGCTTCCCCGAGATCACCGGCGTCTATTCGCCAGCCGGCCAGATGTCGATCGGCATGGCCGAGGCCTTCGACGAGGCCGGCCGCCTCGGCGAGGTCGTGTTCTCGCCCGGCGACGAATATAATGGCTGGCTCAAGTGGGTCGCCGCCCACAACCAGGGCGGCGCGGTGACCTTCCCGACCCGCGCCGGCCAGGTGGCGGTGCAGATCGGCATGGATATCCTCGCCGGCAAGCCGGTGACCCGCGGCATCGCCGTGCCGTCCGAATATATCGCGCCGGGCGATATCGGGGCGCTGGTCGCGGCCGACAAGCCGGACGACTGGTGGGCGAGCGAGCTGCCTGCCGAATTCCTGCCGCAGTGAGCCGAGGACGACCCGCCGCATGCCGTTGCTCGAGGTCAGAAACCTCCACAAGCACTTCCCGGGCGTCGCGGCTCTCAAGGGGGTGGATCTCACCGGAGAAGCCGGTGAGATCCACGCCATCGTCGGCGCCAACGGCGCCGGCAAATCCACCCTGATGCATCTCATCTCCGGCGCGGCCGCGCCCAGCGGCGGCGACATCCTGCTCGACGGCAGCCCGGTGAAGCTGGGCAGCCCACAGGCGGCGCAGGCCGCGGGCATCGCCACGGTCTACCAGGAATTCAGCCTCGTGCCGCAGCTCAGCGTAGCGCGCAATATCTTCCTCGGCCGCGAGCCGCGCGGCCTTTTCGGCCTCGTCGACGAGACGCGGCTGAACGCCGAGGCCGGGCGGCTGCTGGCGCGCTTCAACATCGCGCTCGACACGGCCACGGAGGTATCGGCGCTCAGCGTCGCCGAGCAGCAGCTGGTCGAGATCGTCCGCGCCCTGTCGCTCAAGGCACGCATCCTCATCCTCGACGAGCCCACCGCCGTGCTGTCGCTGAGCGAGCAGGACAATCTGTTTGCCATCATGCGCCAGCTGCGCGCCGAAGGCATGCTGATCCTCTACGTCTCGCATCGGCTCGAAGAGATCCTCGCCATCTGCGACCGCGTCAGCGTGCTGCGCGATGGCAGCAAGGTCGGCACGAAACCCATCGCCGGTCTGTCGATGGGCGATCTCGTCGGCATGATGATCGGCGAAAGCCGCGAGACGGCGCCCCGGCGCGCCGACGCGCGGGAAACGTCTTCGCCATGGCAGATCGCCTACACCACCGATAGCGGCACGCAGACGCTCACGGTGCGGCAGGGCGAGATCCTCGGCCTCGCCGGCCTTGTCGGTGCGGGCCGCACCACCTTTGCGCGCGCCGTGGTCGGCCTTGGCTCCGCCACTGCCGCCGCCCGCGTCACCGTCGACGGCCACCCGCTGGACAACGTCTCGCCGCCGGCCGCGATGCGGAACGGCCTCGTCTATCTCACCGAAGATCGCAAGCGCGACGGCATCTTCGCCGGCATCGACATTGTCGGCAACGCCACCGCGGCGGCCCTTCCCGCGCTCGGCCGGCTGGGCTTTCGCCGGCGCCGCGTGGAGCGCGCACGCGCCGGCGCCATCCTGTCGCGGCTGCGCCTCGTGGCGGCGAGCCTCGACATGCCGATCAGCAAGCTCTCCGGCGGCAACCAGCAGAAGGTCGTGCTGGGCCGTGCGCTGATGATGGCGCCCCGCCTCCTGATCTGCGACGAGCCGACGCGTGGCGTCGATGTCGGCGCCAAGGCCGAGATCCACGACCTGCTGCGCGACCTCGCCGCGCAGGGCACTGCGATGATCATCATCTCGTCGGAGATCGACGAGCTGTTGGGCCTTGCCCATCGCATCGTGGTGATGTCCGACCGCCGCTTCGTCGACGAGATGGCCGTGGAAGACGCCAGCGAGGCCGCTATCCTCACCGCCGCCGCCGGAAGCGGCGCGGGCAAGTCCAGGAAAACAGCATGACCGCTTTGACACGTACCGACCCCATCCGCGCCGCCGTGGCGCAGTTCCATCCCGTCCCGGACGATGTGGCGGGCAACGTCGCACGCATCGGGCGCATGGTGCGCCGCGCGGCGCAGGACGGGGCACGGCTCGTCGTCGTGCCGGAGACGGCGACCACCGGCTATTTCATCGCCGATCGCCTCGATCGCCTGGCCGAGCCCGAAGACGGCCCCTCCGCCACCGCGCTCGCCGCGTTTGCCCGCGACTGCGGCGTTCATCTTGCCGTCGGCATGGCCATCGTCGCCGACGGCGTCCACTACGACGCCCAAGTGCTGTTCGGGCCCGATGGCAGGCGCCTCGCCACCTATCGCAAGGTGCACCTGTTCTCGGCCGAGCGCGACTGGTACGGCGCGGGCGACACGCCTGTCGTGGTCGATACGCCGCTCGGCCGCATCGGCCTCAGCATCTGCTACGATTTCATGTTTCCGGAGTTCATCCGCCGGCTGGTGGATGACGGCGCCGAGATCGTCATCAACAGCACCAACTGGATCTCCAACGATTTCCAGCGCGGCATGGGCTGGACCGGCGCGGCGGTGGAATCCCTGGCGCGCACGCGCGCGCTCGAGAACGGCGTGTGGCTGGTGATGGCCAATTGCACCGGCTCGGAGGCCGGTTTCGACTCGCTGGGCCATAGCTGCATCGTCTCGCCCTCGGGCAATGTGCTGGCGTCGGCCGGCAACGACGAAACCGTCGCCTGCGCCGACATCGTGCACGAGAGCGAAGCGCTGCGCGCCTGGCGCGCCATCGCCACCTACCGTGCCGACCGCCGGCCTGACGTGTACGCGCCGGCCGCCCCGGGTGAGGGAAACGGCGCCCCGGACTAGCGCCGGCGGGCTCCTTTCAAACGCGGTCGGTGTTCTGCCGCATCATCGCGACGTCAGTTCGGCCGCCCGTGCGAGCGCCGAGGTGAGGCCGGAAAGCGGGATCGAGAAGCTGACTTCCTGGCCGCTGCCGTTCGCGGCCGCTTTTGCCTTGAGCGCCGTCCCCGCCCGCGTGGCGGTGATGGCATCTTGATTGAAGGCCAGCGGCACGAGGCAGCCTGTCGGCAGGCAGGTCGAGAAGCGAAGCGGCGGCAGGACTTCACTCTCGTCGATGGACAGCACGACGCCCTGCTCGAGCGCCAGCCCGAACGGCATCACCAGGGTGCCGCTCGCGGCATTGCCCCCTTCGGTCGCGGTCAGCTCGACCGTCAGCACGCGCTGCCGGCTCTCGCTGCTGATCTGGACCTGGGAGACCGCGCAACGGACGCCTTCCGCGAGGGTCGAGCAAGCGATGGTCCAGTCGCCATGCGTCTCGTTGAGCGACGTTGCGCCGCCCGGCAGGCCCTGCGCGAAGGCGGGTGCGCCGCCCAGAAGAAGGGCGGCGCCGAAGAGCAGAAAAGGTGCAGAATGGATGGGTCGCTGCACGTTAGAACCTGACGTTGAGGCCGGCAGAGGCCGAGTGGTTGGCTTGGTTGCCGGAGAAGAGGCCGTCATAGCGGGCGCGCACGGTCACATCGTCCGAGACGTCCCACGAAAGGCCGGCGCCGACGCGCAGCCGGTCGCGGCCGGCATCGGGGCCGAGAACGGTGAAGGCCGTCGGGCTGCCGGCCAGCGCCAGCGCCTGGCTCGGCACCACGTCGGAGAAGGCATGCTCCCACACCGCCCGGCCTTCCAGCGTCACCTTGCCGCTGTCGGTCAGGATGGCGTGCGTCAGCGCCAGGCCGAGCCCGACATCGAGACGGGACCAGCTCTCCGACCCGGAGGTCAGGTTGAGAGCGCCCGCGCCCGTCTCGGTGAAGCCGCCATGACCCGACCAGCTGGCATCGAGCGTGAACAGCGGCGCGAGCCTGGTGGTGTCCGCCAGGTCGACGGCATAGGCGGCTTCGGAGATCGCCGCGCGCTATCCGGCTTATGCGATGCCGCAATACACGATGTATTTCATCCGGCTTTCCCAGGCGGACTATGAGCGCTTTCTCGACAGCTTCGGCGCGTTCGGCGCGCGGCTCGGCCTCGCCCACTACGTCCGCGCGGCCGCAGCCGGACGTGCGGCCCTGGAACAGGGCGGCGTCACGGCGATGGCGGACGCCATGGTCGAGGTTGCGCTTGCGGCCGAGCAGCGCGGCGAGGCGCTTGCCCTGGACGTCGCCTCTTTCTATGCGATTGCCGGCCGCGCCGACGAGGCGATGGCTTGGCTCCGTATCAGCCGCAACCGGCACGAAGCCCCATTGATCGGCATCGGCATCAACCCGGCCTTCGACTCGCTCCGGAACAATCAGGCGTTCCGCAGCCTCCTTCAGGAAATCGGCCTTCCCCTCGACGCCAAGGCGTGACGGGGAACTTGCCCCGTCCGGCAATCTGGAAGGTCTGGTGCGGGCGGTCGGACTCGAACCGACATATCCGTAAGGACGGCGGATTTTGAGTCCGCTGCGTCTACCAATTCCGCCACGCCCGCACTTTGCCGCCGACCTGGATCCAGGTCTCGGCTCCTCGCTCCACACCGCCAGCCCTTGAAAATACGACGTTTCACGTCATCGCGATTTTCTGCGGATGGGGAGACGGGCCGCGTCTCGAAACCGGCGCGCCTGCCCATTTCCCCGAGGGGCGCTATGGAGCGGCGCGAGATAAGGCGAAACCGGCTGGGGCGTCAACCGGAACCGCCCTGCCGCTCCGGCGATTGAGTGCGCATGGCACCGCATGGCGACATTCGCATCGGCGTTTCGGGCTGGACCTACGGGCCGTGGCGCGGCACCTTCTATCCCGAGGGCCTGCCGCATAGGCGCGAGCTGGACTTCGCCACGCGCCAGTTCAACGCGCTCGAGATCAACGGCACTTTCTACGGCATGCAGGTGCCGAAGAGCTTCCAGGCCTGGGCAGCGGCCGCACCCGCCGATTTCCGCTACGCCATCAAGGGCCCGCGCTATCTCACCCATATGCTGAAGCTCGCCCGCTTCGAGGCGCCGCTGGCCAATTTCTTCGCCTCCGGCGTGCTGGCACTGGGCGCCGCGCTCGGCCCGATCCTCTGGCAGTTCCCGGCCTCCTTCACCTTCGATCCGGAGCGGCTCGAACCCTTCCTCGCCGCACTGCCGCACACGGCGCGTGCGGCGGCGCATCTCGGCGCGCGGCACGACCAGCGGCTGCGGGTCCGCGCCTGGCTGCGCGTCACCCATGACCACGCCATCCGCCACGCCATCGAAATCCGCCACGACAGTTTCCGCGATCCGCGCTTCATCGCCCTGCTCCGGCGCTACGAGGTGGCGCTCGTCTGCGCCGATACGGTGGACTGGCCGCTGCTCATGGATCTGAGCGCCGACTTCGTCTACTGCCGCCTGCACGGCAACACCGAGCTCTACAATTCGCGCTATGCCGACAGCGAGCTCGACCGCTGGGCGGCGCGGGCCCGCGCCTGGGCCGAAGGCAGGCCGATGCGCGACGGCAATTTCGTCACCCCGCCCGACGCCGACGGCGTACGGCGCGACGTGTTCATCTTCTTCGACAACACCGATAAGCTCGAAGCCCCCGGCAACGCCCGCGGCCTGATGCGCAGGCTCGGCGTCGCGCCGGCCGGCACCGCCGCACGCGCGGCGGCATGAGCAAGAGGAAGGCATGGCAGGCACGATCAGGACCGGCATGGCGGGCTGGGTGTTCCCCGACTGGCGCGGCGGGCAGTTCTACCCCGAGGGGCTGAGGCAGAAGGACGAGCTCAGCTGGGCCAGCCGCCACGTCACGGCCATCGAGATCAACGCCACCTTCTATCGCAACCAGAAGCCGGAAAGCTTTGTCGCCTGGGCAGCAGCGACGCCCGCCGCCTTCCGCTTCACGGTCAAGGGCAACCAGGCCGTCACCCATATCAAGCGGCTCAAGGACGTGGAGGAGCCTTTGAAGCTCTTCTTTTCCTCCGTCGAGGCGCTGGGCGACCGGCTCGGCGCCGTGTGCTGGCAATTGCCCGGCAATCTCAAATTCGACGCCGAGCGCATGGCGCGCTTTCTCGCGCTCCTGCCCACCGGCA
>JBDHTK010000051.1:0-15568 GCA_039808625.1 Devosia sp.
AGCACCACGAGCCCCGCCGCCCCGAAGATGAGGAGCTTCTTGGGCACGCCCTTGCGCACCGGAACGACATCGCCGGCTCCGCTCTCGGCATCCACGGTCATGCGCGAAAATCCTCGTGTCCCGGACGATTCCGGCGCCTCGACCAGAGCTAAGCGTCGGATGGTTAACGATGTCTTACTTTGCCGCGCCGGCCGGCAGATTTTGCCGGGCCGTTCTTGCCGCCGGGCTTGCCGAGCCTGCGCCCGCGATCCCGGCAAAACTGCGACAACATTGAGATCGTTGGCGTTTTTGCCTTGGCACGGTTTCTGCACCGTAAACGGCGAAGCGGCGCGGCCTGGGGAGGTCGCACGGCTTCGGGGACCGCAACGGGGATTTTGCGCCAATGGAAAATGCGCAGCTCATTTCGCTGTCGCGCCAGATCGCGCTGCAACGGCAGATGGATGTCGTGGCCAACAACATGGCCAATATCGGCACCACCGGCTTCAAGGGCTCGGACATCCTGTTCGAGGACTATCTGATGCCGGTGGCGCGCGACGACCTCTATGCCGGCAGCGATCGCACGCTGCATTTCACGCAGGATTTTTCGACCGTCCACGACATGCGCGCCGGGGCCATCGAGCCCACCGGCAACCCGCTCGACGTGGCGCTGATGGGCGACGGCTTCCTTACCGTGGAGACGCCGGACGGGCCGCGCTTCTCGCGCAACGGCGCCTTGCAGATCGACGCCCTGGGCACGCTGGTCGACCTCAACGGCAACGCCGTGCTCGGCCAGTCTGGCCCCATCCGCTTCGACGACAGCGACGTCGACATCACCATCGGTGCCGACGGCACGGTAAGCAGCAACAACGGCACCAAGGGCAGGCTGGCGGTCGTCGAGTTCGCCGACCCGCAGGTGCTGGCCCGCGAGGGTGACACCTATTTCTCGGGTCCTGCCGGCAGCGCGGCGGTCACGACGCGCGTCATGCAGGGCTCCATCGAGCGCTCGAACGTCTCGGGCGTCACCGAACTCACCACCATGATCCGCGTGCAGCGCGCCTATCAGGCGCTGGCCAGCCTGATGCAGCGGCAGGACGAATTGCGCACCAGCGCCATCCAGCGCCTCGGCGAAACGCGCGCCTGATCGGAGGACGGACAATGAAAGCACTCTATATCGCCTCCACCGGCATGGCCGCCCAGGAGCGCAACGTCGAAGTCATCTCCAACAACATCGCCAACATGCGCACCACCGGCTACAAGCGCCAGCGCGTGGAATTCCAGGACCTGCTCTACCAGGCCTATCGGCGGGCCGGCTCGGCCACCTCCGACCAGGGCACGCAGGCGCCGGTCGGCATCGAGATCGGCTCGGGCGTCCGCACCGCCGCCACGCCCCGCATCATGAGCCAGGGCCCGGTGGCGCCCACCGAAAAGGAGCTCGACCTCGGCATCCGCGGCGAGGGCTACTTCGCCGTGCAACTGCCCGACGGCCGCACCGGCTACACCCGCGACGGCTCGTTCGAGCGCGACCCCAGCGGCCTGCTCGTCAATGTCGACGGCTACCAGGTGCAGCCGGGCATCACCATCCCCGATGGCGCCACCGGTATCGCCATCAGCACCGACGGCATCGTGCAGGCCTATCTGGGCACCGACAGCACGCCGACCCAGCTCGGCCAGATCCAGATGTACCGCTTCGCCAACAAGGAAGGCCTCGAATCCGTCGGCGACAACAATTTCGTCGAGACCGCCGCCAGCGGCGCCGCGCAGGCCGGGGTGCCCAACACCGACGGCATGGGCGCCGTGCTGCAGGGTTATCTCGAAAGCGCCAACGTCAACGCCGTGACCGAGATCGCCGACCTCATCGCCGCGCAGCGCGCCTACGAGATGAACGCCCGCGTCATCTCCGGCGCCGACGAAATGCTGCAGGCGACGAGCCAGCTCCGTTGAGGCCGATGATGAAGACCCTGCCCCTCGCCCTTGCCGCCCTCCTTCTCGCCGCAGCGCCCGCCTTCGGCGCCCCGTCGCTGCGCGGCGAGATCACCGTCAACCGCCCCATCGTCACCGTCGGCGACATGTTCGAGGATGCCGGCGCCCTCGCCGAAACCGGCATCTTCCTCGCCCCGGCGCCGGGCACCACCGGCATCGTGCCGCTCGAGGCCGTCGAGCGTGCCGCCCAGCGTGCCGGCCTCACGGGTTTCGACAATGTCGGCTTCACCCGCGTGCGTGTCGCCCGCGCCGCCACCCTCGTCGACGCGACCCTGCTCGACGGCCTCATCGCCGCCGACCTTCAGCGCCGCGGCATCGTCTCCGGCGACGTCACCGCCCAGACCCGCTTCGACCTCGCCGATGTGAGCTTCAACGCCGAGGCCGTGGCCGACCCGGTGACGCTCACCAGCCTGCGCTACACGCCGGGCAATGGGGTCTTCACCGCCCGCTTCGCCATCGCCGGCATCGACCAGCCGGTCGATCTCAGCGGCCGCATCGAGCTGATGACCACGGCGCCGCGTCTCGCTGCCATGCGCCCGGCCGGCACCGTGCTTGCCGCCGCCGATTTCCAGCTGGCCAGCGTGCCGCTCGCCACCGCCGACGCTGGCGGCTACGCCAGCCTCGACCAGCTCGTCGGCAAGCAGCTCGTGCGCCAGGCGCGCGCCGGCATCATGCTGCGTCCCGGCGACGTGACGGAGCCGACCGTCGTCAAGCGCAACGCCCGCGTCACCGTCGTGCTACGCGCCGGCGCCATGACGCTGACCGTGCAGGGCACGGCGCTCGGCACCGTCGCGGCGGGCGAGCCGGTCGACGTGCTCAACATCGTCACGAAGAAGATCCTCCACGGCGTCGCGCGAGCCGACGGCGCCGTCGAGATCGTCACCGCCCCCACTGTCGCCGGCCTCTAGGAGAGTCCCATGCGCCTCATCAAGCTTCTCTCCACCCTCGCAGCGCTGGGCCTCCTCGCCGGCTGCGCCAGCCTCGACCAGCTCTCGCGCGTCGGCGAGGCGCCAAAACTCAGCGCCATCGAGAACCCAACGGCGCAGGCCGGCTATCGCCCGGTCAACATGCCGATGCCCGAGATCGTGCCGGCCAGCTACCAGCCCAACTCGCTGTTCTCCAACGAGGCCCGCGGCTTCTTCAAGGACCAGCGCGCCCACCGCATCGGCGACATCCTCACCGTCATCGTCACCATCGACGACAGCGCGCAGATCTCCAACGCCACGGCGCGCAAGCGCAGCGCCGGCAACGAGGCCAATGTCGGCACCTCGCTCGGCTCGCTGTTCGGCTCCAGCCTGCCCGGCGTCGATCTCGACGCCAGCGGCGGCATCTCCACCGGCGGCACGATGACCGATGGCGGCAACGGCTCGGTCAACCGCAAGGAAAGCCTGCAGACCAATGTCGCCGTCGTGGTGACGCAGGTGCTGCCCAACGGCAACCTCGTCATCGAGGGGCGCCAGGAAGTGCGCGTCAACTTCGAGGTCCGCGACCTGCTCGTCGCCGGTATCGTGCGTCCCGAGGACATCCAGTCCAACAACACCATCGTCTCCGAGAAGATCGCCGAGGCCCGCATCTCCTATGGCGGGCGCGGCCAGATCACCGACGTGCAGCAGCCGCGCTACGGCCAGCAGATCGCCGACGCCATCCTGCCCTTCTGACGACGGCACAGTTTCCGGCCGCGCAATCCCCCATTGGCGCGGCCGGCCCGAGGCGAAGGTCCAGAAGGGCATCGGCCTCTCCCAAGGGGCGCAGTCTCCCCGGCTGCGCCCCGTCCCCATTGCGCCGGCACGCGGCAATACGCTACTGCCGGCTGCCGATTGCCGCCCACGAGGTTCCCATGACCGCCGCCAATTCCGCCTTCGACAAGCTCGCCGATCTCGGCCGCCGGCTGGAGGCGCTCGAGCACGCGCAAGCCATGCTGAGTGTCGACGAGGCCGTGATGATGCCCGCCGGCGGCGGCGAAAAGCGCGCGGAGTCCCTCGCCATGCTGGCCGGCATGTATCACGAGATGGCGACGGCGCCCGAGATCGCCGACTGGCTCGCCGCCGCCGCCGAGGAGCCGCTCGACGCCATGCAGCAGGCCGCCATCCGCGAGCAGAGCCGCGTCTACACCAACATGACCTGCCTGTCGGCCGGTTTCGTGCGCCGCCAGGTGGTGGCGCGGCTGCGCTCCGAGCAGCTCTGGCGCGAGCTGCGCGCCACGAACGACTGGGCCGGCTTCCTCCCTGCCTTCGAAGGCGTCGTCGCCCTCGCGCGCGAGGAAGCCGAGCTGCGTGCGAGCGCGCTCGGCCTCGAGCCCTACGACGCCATGCTGGAGCAGTACGATCCCGGCAACCGCGCCGCCGACATCGGCCCGGTCTTTGCGCGCCTCAAGACCTTCCTCAAGGACTTCGTCCCCGCCGCCCTGGCGCGGCAGGAGGAGAAGCGCGCGGCGCGCGGCGGCCTGAAGCCGCTCAACGCGCCCTTCCCCATCGACCGGCAGAAGGCCCTCGGCCTCGCCGTCATGGAGGCGCTCGGCTTCGACTTCAGCCATGGCCGCCTCGACGTTTCGCACCACCCCTTCTGCGGCGGCGTGCCCACCGACGTGCGCATGACCACGCGCTACACCACCGCCGAGTTCCTGAGCTCGCTGATGGGCATCATCCACGAGACCGGCCACGGCCTCTACGAGCAGGGTCTGCCCAAGGAATGGTCGCACTGGGCCGTCGGCAAGGCGCGCGGCATGGCCATCCACGAGAGCCAGAGCCTGTTCGTCGAAAAGCAGATCGGCCGCTCCGCCGAGTTCTGGCACTGGGCCATGCCGCTGGTCGCCGAGCACCTCGGCCCCGACAGCATCGCCGGCTGGGACATCGAGGACCTGCTCCTGCACGTGCACGAGGTGAAGACCGGCCTCATCCGCGTTGACGCCGACGAAGCGACCTACCCGCTCCACGTCATCCTGCGCTACGAGATCGAAAAGGGCCTCGTCGAGGGCACCATCGCGCCCCGCGAGGTGCCCGACGCCTGGAATGCGGGCATGCAGGAGTATCTCGGCCTCGAGACGCGCGACAATTACCGCGACGGTCCGATGCAGGACGTGCACTGGCCCTCGGGCGCCTTCGGCTACTTCCCGAGCTACACGCTCGGCGCCATGATCGCGGCGCAGCTCTGGGCGGCGCTCGAAAAGGACCTGCCCGATGCCCGCGCCGACATGGCCAGGGGCCGCTTCGTCGAGATCAACGCCTGGCGCGCCGAAAAAATCTGGACGCAGGCCTCGCGCTACTCGACGCCCGAGCTGCTGGTTCACGCCACTGGCGAAAAGCTCAATGGCGCGTATTTCGAGGCCCACCTCGAACGGCGCTATCTCGGCTGAACCGCCAGCGGCACGATCACCTCGAACGCCGTTCCGCTCTCGGTTGGCAGCAGCGCGATGCTGCCGCCATGCGCCGTCAGCATGGCGCGCACGATCTGCAAGCCCATGCCGGTGCCGCCGGCCTCGCGGCGCGTCGTGAAGAATGGCTCGAACACCCGCTCGCGATTGCCCGGCGAGATGCCGCTGCCATCGTCGCTGACGGTGACGACGAGGCGCGCGCCATCGCGCCGCGCCGCGATCCGCACCTCGCTCGCCTCATGCTCCCGGGCATTGCGCACCAGTTGCCCGAACACGGCGCGCGCAGCCTCGGGAGCGAGCGCCACCATCGCGTCGGTCGCGCCCTCCAGCGTCACCCCGGCCTCGGCCAGCGTCTCGGCCAGCGTCGCGACGCCGGGGCTCGCGTCGAGATCGGCCCGCGCCAGCGCCCGCAGGCTGTCGAGCAGGCCGGCCAGCCGGTCGCTGTCGGCAATGATGTGGTCGAGGAAGCGCCGGCGCTCGTCACGGCTCATCTCGGCGTCGCGCAGCAGTTCCGCCGCCCCGCGGATCGAGGTCACCGGCGACTTGAGCTCGTGGCTCACATGCGCGGCGAAGGACGAGACATATTCGGTGCGGTCCACCAGCCGCTCGGCGAGGTCGAGAAAGCTCTGGCTCAGCGTCGCGATCTCGCGCGTCCCCTGCTGCGCCGGCGCCACGATGGCGGCGCGCCCGCCCCGCCGGATCTGCTTCGTGCGCTCGATGAGCGCGTTGATCGGCCCGGTGATGGTGCGCGAGAACACCACCGCGATCAGCACCGTCAGCACCAGCGCCACGCCCAGCGCCCCGAGCTCGGTGCCGTCGAGCGCCGCGCCCGGCGCGTTGCTCATGGCGCGCAGCCACAGCACCACGGCCGAGGGCAGCGCCAGCACCGTGAGCAGCACGGCGAGCACGATCATGGTCAGCGTCGGCCGCCATTTCTCGCGGACGCGCGGCGCCGCCATCAGCCCGCCGCCCCGAGCCGGAAGCCGACGCCATGCACCGTCTCGACGATGTCGGTGCAGCCTGCCTCGGCGAATTTCGCCCTGAGGTTGCGGATATGGCTGTCGATGGTGCGCTCGCTCACATAGGTGCCCGCGCCATAGGCGGCCGTCATGATCTGCGCACGCGAGAACACCAGCTCGGGCCGCGCGAGAAAGGCGGCTAGAATGCCGAATTCGAGCGCCGTCAGCGCCACCTCGCGCCCATCGAACCGCACCACGTGGCGCGCCGCGTCGAGCGCCACCTTGCCGTGGCCGAGCACCACCGGTCGCGCCGCGTCGCCGCGCGCCCGCTTGAGGATGACGTTGACCCGCGCCACCAGTTCGCGCGCGCTGAACGGCTTGGTGACATAGTCGTCGCCGCCGATCTCCAGCCCCAGCACGCGGTCGATCTCCTCGTCGCGCGCCGACAGGAACAGGATCGGCACGTCCGAGCTCTTGCGGATCTGCCGGCAGACTTCGAGCCCGTCCATCTCGGGCATGCCCACGTCGAGCACCACGAGGTCGGGCGGCGCGCGCCGGAACTGCTGCAACGCCTCGCTGCCGTTGCGCGCCGTCGCCGTGGCATGGCCGGCCCGTTCGAGCGCAAAGGCGATCACTTCACGGATGTTCGGCTCATCGTCGGCGATCAGGATTTTCGGCATGGGCTAATATGTAGCGCCAGCCGGCCCCGCGAGATAGGCCGCGAGCCGCGCCGCGCGTCCGCTCCAGCCGCGCCAGTCGCTGGCCGCAGGCGCGCGGACCACCGCCGTTGCGCGGATGTCGGCCACCGCCGCGCGCGTTTCCGTCGAGGCAAAGCGCGCCTCGGCGAGGAACCTGTCGAGCGCCGGGATGGCGGCGAGCCCCAGCGCGCGCGCATAGGCGAGGTCGAGCGGCTGGCCCATGCCGGTCATCTCGCGGCTGTGCTCGACATTGTGGCGCGCCACCAGCGCCGGCACGTCGAGCCAGGCGGCGCCCCACAGCGTCAGCATCAGCGCCACGAGATTGCTCGTCAGCAGCCAGCGGTTCGAGCGGCGGCGCGCGATGCGCACCACGATCAGCACCAGCCCCACTGCCACGAGGCCCATCCAGATGGCGGCCGCCACCCTCAGCTCGCTGAGCTGGTAGGCGTCGACATAGAGCTTGAGGCGCAGCAGCGACGAGGCGACGAGCCCCACATTCTGCGCCACGAACACATAGACCAGCGCACGGATGAGCGGCGCGCGCCCGGCCGGCCCGTCCCGCCGCATCGCCACCAGCACGAAGGCACCGGCAAGGATGGCGGTCGCGATCAGCGGATAGGCGCCGCGATGCGCATATTCGGCGTGGCTCATGCCGTCCGGCAGGCGCACACCGCCCCACAGGAACACGATGTCCATCGCCGTCTGCGCCGCGAACAGCAGGTTGAACAGCACCAGCGCGTTGCGTATCGCCACCGCGCCGAGCACGACGCTGTCCCGCACCGGCCCCTGCACCGGCACGGGCTCGCGCCAGCCGACGAGCAGCGGTTGCAGGAACGGCCAGGCGAAAACCGCAAGCACGCCCCACAGCACCACGCGCCCGGGGCGCAGAAGCTCGATAAGCTGGTCGACTTGCAAGGCACGGAAGCCGCGTTCGAGCAGCGGATTGGCCGCCGTGAACAGCAGCACGAACACGGCGGCGAGCCCCAGCGGCACCAGCCAGGCGACGATTGCGCGCCAGAGCCGCCCGCCCGGCTTCTGCGAGACCCCGTCGCGCAGCAGGCGCAGCCCGTCCGCAACGAGCCGCAGCGGCGCCAGCACGGCGAAGCGCAGCACCGTCTCGCTCCATGCCTCGAAGCGCGGCAGCAGGTCGCCGGCTCCCAGCGCCAGCAGCGTCACGCCACCGGTCGCCGTCAGCAGCCCCACGAGGCTCGGCGCCTCGATCAGCGGCAGCGCCGCCGCCACGGCGGCCGCCGCCAGCAGCAGCGTCTGTCCGCGGTGCGGGTGCAGCGCCAGTACCCCCGCGATGAGCAGCACGAAGAATATGAACAGGCTCAGGCCCGGCCGCTGTTGCCAGAACAGGGCGTCGCCCGCCACCACCAGCGCCGCCAGCACGCTGCCGGCGGCGACCGAGCGGCGGCGCCACAGCGGCGGCTCAGCCGCGCCGGTCGTCTCCGCGAGACTTGTCATGAAGGCCCTCCTGGCTGTCGGCGGTTACGCAGCGCCGCAGCGCCCGCCTCTCGGCCAGCTCGGCCCGTGTGTCGGCCCACCACGCGTCGAGCAGGATGCAGTCGGGGAGCGGGATGGGACGGTCGGGCGAGGGTTGAATCGGATTGCGCATGTCCGCCAGCATGCGGGTGGCATTTGCAGTTTTCGTGCAGAGGGCGAAGAACTTTTGAGGATTAGACGGTTAGCGCCAGAAGCTGCGTGGCCGCGTCGAAGTCGCGGCGGCGCTGTGCACGGCGCGCGGTGATTTCCTCGATCTCGCCCCAGCGCTGGATGTTGTAGTCCTCGTCCACATGCGCGGCGAGCCACACGCCCTCGGCATCGACGAGGCCGTGCCGTAGCGCCAGCGCCAGCAGGCCCGAACCGGTGATCGACATCACCGCGTTCATCGCCGTGAGCGGCAGTAGCGGCTCGGGCTCCAGCACCGCGGAGAGCTTCGCCAGCGTCGGCGCCGGCTGCGCCTGATGCAGCACCCCGATGGTCGGCTGGAAGCTGACGCCGAAATGCCGCGCCAGCGCCACCAGCGCGGCGTCCCACAACGCCTCCTGCCGGCGTACCAGCGTCTCCGGGCCATCGGCCCGATAGAGCAGAAGATCGTTGCCGGCATAGTTGACGATCTCGGCGCGCAGCGCCGGCAGCGCCTCCTCGCCGGCCTCGACGGCCGAATTGACGATGCGCACCAGCGGCATCGTAGCAGGGTCGATGATGTCTCCCTGCGCCGCCCATTCCACCGCCATCCGCGCCGCCACGGCCTCGGACGGCACCACGACCGGCTTCAGCCCCGGCGTCTTCGGTACGCGCCCGTCGAGCCCCACCGCGAAGCCGTCGTCCAGCGCGACCACCTCGGCGGCCTTGTAGAAGCGCTTGGGCAGCTCGCGGCGCGGCGCGGCGCCGGCCCGGCCGATGCCGTCCTCGCGGTGCGCGGCGGCGTCTTCAAGGAACTCACGCATGGCCGACCAGCGCCGCAATCGCCGCATCGAGCGCCGCAAAATCGTCGATGACGATGTCCGCCCCCTCGGCCTCGAGGTCGCGCACCTCGTGATAGCCCCAGGCGACGCCGATGGCGCCGACGCCGGCGGCCTTGGCCATGCGCATGTCGTGAATGGTGTCGCCGATCATTACCGTATCGCCGCGCCCCATGCCGGCCTCGGCCATCGCCGTCTCGATCATCTGCGGGTCGGGCTTGCCGCGATTGTGGTCCGGCGTCTGGATCGACTGGAAGCGCCCGAGGATGCCGTGCCGCTCGAGCAGGGTCAGCGCCCCCTTGTGCGCCTTGCCCGTCGCCACCGCGAGGATGGTCTCGGGATCGGCCCCGAGCCGGTCGAGCGCTCCCATCGCGCCGGCGAACAACGGCTCGCGCGCCAGCCCCGCAAGACCCAGATAGGTGTTGCGGTAGGTGTCGAGGATCACCTCGAGCCGCTCCGGCGACGCCTCGGGCGCGAGGATCGCCATCGCGTCGCGCGCCGTGATGCCCGAGATGGCGCGGATCGCCTGCTCGTCAGGCACCGGCTCCGACACGGCGGTGAAGGCGGTGGTGACGGTTTCGACGATCAGCCCCACCGAGTCGATGAGCGTGCCGTCGAGGTCGAAAATAGCGAGCCGCAAGGCAGAGTCCTTCTGTTGCGCCCGCTCACAACCACAAAACGCGCCGCCTGTCACCTCTGCCGGGAACCGCACCCTTCAGTCGGTGGCGAAGCAGTAGAGCAGCCCCGCCCCGCCGGTCGAAACCAGCGCCTCCTGCCCGCACCCGCGCGAGGGGTGCGCGGCGTTCCACGACGTGCCGGTGGCCAGCGTCTCCGGACCCAGCCGGTCGGAGTGGCCGAGCATGGCGCTGCCCTCCCCGTTCAGCGTCCAGTCGCCGCAGGTCTGGCCCATGGCGAGGGTGCCGTCGGCGTTCGAGCCGGTGAGGATGTCGTGCTGGTTGGGCGTGTCGCCGCGTCCGTTCACCACCGCGCCGGTCTCGGTGAGCGCCGTCTGCTTGGTGATGCCGTTGGCGTCGCTATGCAGCGCCGCGACGTCCGTGGCGATGACGTCGCCCATGACATTCTGCCAGGGCCCCGTGCCGATCCGGTCGCGCGCATTGACGCCCTCGGCGCTCAGATATGCCACCCAGGTCCGGCCCGTCGACCCGGCCGCCTCGGCCAGGCGCTGGCAATGGCTGTCGGCCCCGGCGAGCCCGCCGAGATTGGCGCCGTCGCCCAGGCCGGTGCTGGTGACGAAGAACGTCATGTCTGCCACGTCTTGCGCCAGCGCGGGGGCGGCAATGGCGAAGCATGCCGCGCTCGCCGCGGCCAACAGGCTCGTTTTCATCTGTCTCTCCCTTTCGGCCCGGATGGGGCGCCAATGGAGAACACGCGGGCGCACCGTTTCGTCGCGCCGGTCACGCCGAGTTGATCGCTACTCTTCCGGGTCCTGGTCGCGCACGTCGTAGCGCTCCGCATCGAAGCCGAGCGCCGCGAAGCTCTCGACCATATGCGGCGGCAGCGGTGCCGATATGTCGATGATCTTGCCCGAGCGCAGCGGCAGGCGGATGCGTCGCGCATGCAGGTGCAGGCCTTCACCCAGCCCCGGCGCGCCCTGCCAGTTCTCGATGTTGAAATAGCGCGGGTCGCCGATGATGGGATTGCCCAGTTGCGCCATGTGCACGCGCAACTGGTGCGTACGGCCGGTCACCGGCTTCAGCGTCACCCAGGCGAAGCGCCGCGCCGCCACGTCCGTCGTCGAATAATAGCTCAGCGAATGCTGCGCGCCCGGATGGTTCTGCGGCACCACCACCATCTGCTCGCTGTCGTCGACGACCTGCTTGGCGAGAAAGCACGAAATGCTGCCCTGCGGCGGCTTCGGGTTGCCATAGACCACCGCCCAGTAGATCTTGCGCGCCGCGCGCGACTGGAACACCTTTCCGAAATGCGCGGCGGCGGCCCGCGTCTTGGCGACGACCAAAACGCCCGACGTGTCGCGGTCCAGCCGATGCACCAGCCGCGGCGCCTCGCCCTGCCTGTTGGGCAGGCTCTTCAGCAGCCCGTCCATGTGCCGCCTGGTGCCGCTGCCGCCTTGCGAGGCGAGCCCGTGCGGCTTGTTGAAGACGAACAGCTCGTCGTCCTCGTAGAGGATCAGCCCGCGCAGGAACGCCGCGTCGGCGGCGTCGATCTTCTGCTCGATGCGCCGCGCCTCGGCCTCGAAGGGCGGGATGCGCACCAGCTGGCCGGCGGCGAGGCGCGAGCTGGTCTTGGCCCGGCCGCCGTCGATCCGCACCTGCCCCGTGCGGATGAGCTTTTGCAGATGCCCGAAGGTCACCTGCGGGAAATGCACCCCGAACCAGCGGTCGAGCCGCATGCCGTCCTCGTCGCGCGCGACGGCCTGCTGTCGCGCCCCGCTCACGTGCCGCCCCGCATCACCACGAGCCCGCCATAGAGCGCCGCCACCGCCACCACCACCGACACCAGCACATAGAGCGCCGCCTGGCCGATCTCGCCGCGCTCGACCAGCACGATGGTGTCGAGCGAGAACGACGAGAAGGTGGTGAAGCCCCCGAACACCCCCACGGCGACGAACAGCCGTGCGTCGGCCTGCCAGCTTGGCGTCGTGCGCGCCAGAAAGCCGATGAACAGCCCCATCGCCAGCGAGCCGATGACGTTGATGAGCAGCGTCGCGAGCGGAAACGCCATCGGCCACAGCCGCCCGACAAGCACGCCGCCGCCATAGCGCGCCATCGACCCCAGCGCGCCGCCAATGCCGACCAGAAGATAGGGACCCATCCGCGCATCCTTGTGCTGCTGCGGCCTTTTACGGTGCAGGCGCACCGATTTCCAGCCATGCTAGAGCGTGGCGAGGTCCTCGAGCACCGCAGCCAGCTCGGTTCTCGCTGCAGCAGGTGCGGCACGTTGCGGCAAAATGGGATCACCGAAGCCGATGCCCTGGAGATCCAGCGCCGCCTTGACGCAAGCTGCGAGATTGTAGCGCGCGAAAAGTTCATTCAGGGGCCAGAGGCGTCTTTGCAGCGCCATGGCGTCGTCCCACCTGCCCGCGGTGCAAAGCGCATAGAGCTTGCCATAGGCTTCAGGCACCAGCGCAGCCGGGCCGGCGAAGATCCCCCTCCCGCCCAGCAGCATGACCGCAACGGCGATGTGCGCCGATGCGGCGAACAGCCCGAGTTCCTCGCCGCAGCGATTGGCCAGCGAGAGGAGCCGCCCGGTATTGCTCGAGGCATCTTTCAGCCCCGCGATTTGCGGGTGCCGGGCCAACCGCACCAACGTCTCCATTGCCAGATCGGAGCGCTGGAAACTGGGGTTGGTGTAGACGATCACGGGCACGCCGGCACGGTCGGCGATGGCAGTGAAGTAAGCCTCCGCCTCGGGCTGGCCGACAGGGAAGTAGGTTTCCAAGACGGCGACGATCCCATCGGCGCCGAGCCGGCAATAGGTATCGACCTGTTTAAGCGCGTTTGCCGTCGAGGTCGACGCCACCCCCGGCAGCACGGGAACGCGCCCTGCCGCCGCTTCGATCACCACCGCGACCACCCGCTCGCGCTGGGCGCTGTCGAGATAGGCAAATTCGCCAGTGCTGCCGAGCGGCGTCAGGCCGTTGATGCCACGTCTGATCAGATCGTCGCAATGGCGCCCCAGCGCTTCGGCGTTGATGTCTCCCGAAGGCGTGATCGGCGTTGCGACATAGGCGAACACGCCGGCGAGGGGTGTGGGCTGGCTGCCCTCAGGCATAGTTGATGACCAGGTGCTTGATGTCGCTCATCTCCTCCATGGCGTAGCGCGTGCCTTCACGGCCAAACCCGGACTGCTTCCAGCCACCGAACGGCATGTTGTCGACACGGTAGATGGAGACGTCGTTGACGATCAGGCCGCCAACGTCCCAATCCTCAACCGCCTGGAAGGCAATGCGCACGTCATTGGTAAAAATGCCGCCCTGAAGGCCATAGCGGCTGTCGTTGGCGCGCGTTACTGCTTCGGCAACCGTATCGAAGGTGTTGACCGTGATGACGGGGCCAAAAATCTCTTCGGCTTCAACCTTCATGTCCGGGCGCGTATTGGTGAGCACGGTGGGCGGTATCACAGCGCCCTGGCGCGCGCCGCCGGCAAGCATCACCGCGCCGCCGTCGACGGCCTCCCTGAGCCAGCTTTCGATCCGAATGGCCGAGTTTTCGTCAATCACCGGACCGACGTCGATGCCCTCCTCGAGAGGGTTGCCGACCCTACAGGCACGAATCCTGTCGAGCAGCAGGTTGACGAACGGCTCGTGCACCGCTCGATCAACCAGGATGCGCTGCACGCCGATGCAGTACTGTCCGCCATAGACCACGCCGCCGCGCACGCAGCGCGTCGCTGCAAGCGCCAGATCGGCATCCTTGCAGACGATCACGGCACCATTGCCGCCGAGCTCCAGCGATACCTTCTTGCGACCGGCGCGGGCTTTCACCTCCCAGCCCACGCGCGCCGATCCCGTAAAGGAAACCATGGCGATGCGCTCGTCTTCCACGAGTCTCTGCGCCAGTGTCACAGGGCAATGCACCACGCTCAGCGCGCCATCGGGCAGCCCTGCTTCCTTGAGCATTTCGAAAAGCATCAGCGAGGTCAGAGGCGCCTGGGGAGCCGGCTTGAGGATTACCGAATTGCCCACGGCCAGTGCTGGCGCGACCTTGTGCAGCACCAGATTGAGCGGGAAATTGAACGGTGTAATCGCGAGGACGACGCCGATAGGAAAGCGCCGCGCGATGCCGACGCGGCGTCGCATGGCGGCGAGTCTCTCCGGCGGCGTGTCGGCAAGCGTGATGCGCGAGCCGTCGGCAGCCGTGGACTGATAGGCAAACACCTCGGCATCCATGTCCAACGGAACCTCTTCGCCAGAGAACCGGCGTGCTTCCGCGGCAGCATTGGTCAGATTGAAAATCGAGCGTGCCACCTCGCCGCGGGCGTCATAAAGCGGCTTGCCTGCTTCCGACGCAATGAGAACGGCGGCCTTTTCGCGTCGCTCCTTTAGCAGTTCCGCGGTCCGCGCCAGGATATCGGCCCGTACGAACCGCGGCAATTTCCGCATGACGATCGCAGCCCGAAGAGCAGCCTGTACGGCAGCTTCGACCTGCTTTTCGCCAGCAAGCGGCATATATCCGACAGTAGAATTATCAAATGGCGAGAATATAGCCTCGCTATCCTGCACGTCTTCCATGCGATGATTTCCATAGTCTTAGTTGAGTGAGCCACACCAGACAGGTGGGCCAGTGTTGTTGCAAGCGCCAAATTTATAACGTAGCGTGCCCATTTTGAGCACGGAGAAGCCTATGTCACTCGCGCAATTGCGGTATTTCGTGGAGGTGGCGCGCCTGGGCTCCATCCGAATCGCAGCCGAGCGCCTGAACGTGGCCCCTTCCGCTATCAGTCGGCAGATTCAGAACCTTGAGGACACCAACGGCATCCCGTTCTTCGAGAGGCACGCGCGCGGCGTTGTCCTTACTCAGGCCGGGCAGATTTTTGACGAATACGCCCGTTTCGTGTTGCAGGAACTTGACCGGACCAGGTCGGACATCAACGACCTCAAGCAGCTGCGGCGCGGTACTATTCGCGTGCACAGCGTCGACGGTATCGTGGCCGGGCCGCTTTCCACGGCCATCTGCTCGTTCCGTGCGCAACATCCGAACATTACGTTCAAGCTGACGTCGACAGGCGCTCAAACGGTGGTGAAGGCCGTGCGCGACGGAGAGTCCGATGTTGGCATCGCCTTCCAGCCGCTCCCCGAACGCAACGTGCTATCCGCCCACGAATTCGCCGACCCGCTCTGCGTCATCGCCGCGCCCGGCAGTTCGATGGCCAACCTGAACCAGGCGAGTCTCATCGAAGCCCTGCGCCATCCAGTCGCCCTTCCCACCGAGACTTTTGGCATCCGCGCACTGATCAATGCCCGCTGCGCAGAGCTGAAGCTGCTTCCGGAGCCGGCGCTCGAGACCAATTCGATTGAAGCCTTGCGTGGCTTCGCGCGCTCGGGCGCCGGCCTGACCATGCTGCCTTATCTGAGCGCCAAGCGGGACGTCGACATGGGGCTGCTGGTGGCGCTGCCGATCACCGATCCCCCGC
>JBDHTK010000052.1:0-15215 GCA_039808625.1 Devosia sp.
ATCAAGAACAATCCCGGGGCAGGGCTGCGGACGCTGCCCGCCGACGGCGAGCCGCTCCTCAACGCCACCGGACTCGCTTACGCCATTCGGGTGGGAGACCCGCACTTCCATGCCTTCCTCAATACCTGGATCAGGTATCTGCGGGATTCCGGCCAGATCGATGAGTTGCAGCGCACCTGGTTCGGCCTCTGAGCGCCGCTTCGGAATGGCGGCGTGGAGCCGCCATTCCTCCATAACGAGGACAAGTCATGACTGATCAACCCAAGTTCATCCGCATCGGACTGCGCAAGCGGGCCGCGGAAGTGGTTCTGAAGCTGCGCTGGGATCGCTCGCCCAAGACCTGTGCGGCCGTCGTCCGACAGCTCCCGGTCGAGAATCAGGTCTGGCACGCCAAGTACGCCAACAACGAAATCTACACCCTGACGCCGCCATTCGACGATCCTCCGCCGCCCGAGTGGGGATGCGTCTATCCCGGCGCAGGCGATCTTCTCTATATTCCCATTCCCGCGGGCGCTTTCCTGCCGCCCGGCGCCCCCGCCATGGACGTGAGCCGCGGGCTCGTGGACTACGGCTACTTCTACGAGCGCGGGAACAGCCTGGCGTCCGCCCCGGGCGGTCCGGTGGCCGGCACCATCTTCGCGACGGCGGTGGACATGGAGGCGGTCGAGACGTTCGCACGAGCCTGCTCCGATGTCTGGATGGCCGGCGCGATCGGCGAGCGGATGTTCCTCGAGATCGTGAAGGGGTGACGAGGATGATTGTCGACTGCCATGTGAACATCTGGAACGATGAGCACGTCCTGCCCGAATATCATGCGCAACTGGGGCGGGTGCGGGAAACGACGATTCCCGCCAAGGCGGATGCCGACACGATCATCAAGATGATCGCACCCGTCGACAAGGCCATCATCTTCACGCTCGGCTATGCCGACTCGCTCGGGATTGCGGGTGACAATGCCGTCACCGCCGAGGCCGTCCGCCGCTATCCGGACAAGCTGGTGGGGTTCGCCTATGTCGATCCGCGGCTGCCAGACTGCATGGATCGGCTTCAGTACGACGTCAATGTTCGAGGTCTCAAAGGTGCAAAATTCGGCCCTATTTATAACGGCGTTTCACTTGATGATCCGCGCCTCGACCCGGTCTATGACTTCTGCCAGCGCAACGATATTCCACTCACCATGCATATGGGGACGACGTACAGCCGTCGCTATGCCGCTGAGCTCGGCCGACCGATCCACGTGGAACCCGTGGCGCTGCGCTTTCCCGACCTCAAGCTCATCATGGCGCATATGGGCCACCCTTGGTTCGAAGAATGCGTCGTGGTGGCGCGCAAGCAACCCAACGTCTATGCCGAGATTTCAGCGATCTACTATCGTCGCTGGCAGTTCTACAATGTGATGATGACGATTCAGGAATACCAGATAAGCGACAAGGTCTTCTTCGGTAGCGACTATCCATTTTCGACGCCGCAGGAGGCGCTGGACTTGACGCGGGAAGTCGTAAAGGTGGGCGAAGGAGCGAATCTGCCGCGGGTCAGTCCCGAAGTCGTAGAAACCATCATCCACAGCAACCCATTTGAGCACTGGTGGCATCAGAATCCGATCACCTGAACGGGCGGTGTGGGATGAGGCGAGGAGGCACAGGTGAAACGCAGGACGACACTGCGCGACGTGGCGGAGGCCGCCAAGGTCTCGGTCATGACCGTGTCCAACGTCATCAATGGAAAGTTCGAGGGGATGACCTCCGAGACGCAGGCGCGAATCGAGCGGGCGGTCGAAGAGCTCGGCTACCGTCCCGACCTCGGGGCTCGCGGCCTGCGCAAAGGACGCCGCTTTTCGCTTGGAATGCTGATTCTAGACCGCTCTCCACGGTTTCTCGCCGATCCTTGGATCACCAATCTCGTTGCGGGGGTGAGCAACTATCTGCGCGAGTGCGACTACGGCCTGCTTCTGCATGGTAGCGATGGCCGGAATGTCGACCAGATGAGCATGATCCGGCACTCCAGCACTGACGGCATGCTGGCCCTCTTCTCTGGACCGCCGGAGCTACGCCAGAACGCGCTGTCGCTGCTACGGGAGACCGGCCAGCCTCTGATCCTTTTCCAGGAGCCACTGGCCGAGCCGGTCGAGGACGCCTGCGTCTTTCGACAGAGCGATCGCGACGGCGCGCTGGCGCTCGGGCGACTGGTGCTCGAGCGGCGACCGCGCCGCGTGGTCATGCTAGTTTCCGACTGGGAATGGCCAGCCATGGTGCAGCGCGAGCTGGGCTTCCGCGACGCGATCACTGAAGCTGGAGGCGACATTCAGCTGGACGTGGTGTCCTGCCCGGAGGACAACTTTGCCGGGATCGTCGCTGTGTTTGAAGCGCATGTGGACCGGCATGGCCTACCCGATGCGGTGCTGGGCGGCAACGACCAGATCGCCTTCGCGGCAATGCGGTACCTGCGCCGAGCGGGGGTATCGGTCCCCGGCGACGTCGCGGTCACCGGTTTCAACGACTTCGATTTCGCGCGTTATACCGAACCGGAGCTGACGACGGTAACGTCGCCGGCCTATGCCCTCGGCCGAGAGGGGGCGGCCGCACTTCTGGCGCGCCTCGAAAGCGGTCGCTTTGATCGATCCGAGGTGGTTCTGCCGGTCAAGGTGCATCCCGGCGGAACAACGACGGCCGCGCCGCCGGCGGCGCCACCCTTTCATAACTGACCAACCAAGCCATAGAGAATTCCTAAGGAGGAACGTGTTGAACCTGACCATCAGTTTCGAGGAGATCCGCAAGCGGCTCTACAGCGGCGTGATTTCAGACGTACTCGACTCGCTCGGCCAGACCAAGCAGACCATGCTGCCTTTTATCCGTCCACTGGATGATCGCCTCGTCATGTTCGGCCGAGCCAGAACCGGACTCTACATGGATGTCTACCACAAGGCAGAACACGAGAATCCATATGAAGTAGAGATCAGGCTTCTGGACGATCTCGCCGCGGACGATGTCGTGGTTCTCGCTTGCAACGGTCCGACCAACCGTGTCGCCCCATGGGGCGAACTGCTCAGCACGGCCGCACGCTGCCGTGGCGCGGCCGGCTGCGTCACGGACGGACTGGTTCGCGACACGCTTCGAATCCGCGAGATGACCTTCCCCGTCTTCCACGGCGGCATTGGGCCTCTCGATTCCTCGGGGCGGGGCAAGATGATGACTATGGACGAACCCGTCGATTGCGCCAGCGTTCATGTGCGCAGCGGCGACCTGGTGTTCGGCGACGCGGACGGTGTGGTGGTCATTCCCTGTGAGCATGCCGAGCAGGTGCTTTCCATAGCGCTCGAAAAGGCAATGTCGGAGGATCGCAGCCGCGATGAGCTGCTGGCGGGTCGCTACCTGCACGAAGTATACGCGAAGTACGGCGTCCTGTAGGCGAGCGATCTAGATCGTTGCACGTATGGATTGCGGCATATCCAGCGTCGGCGAAGTAGTCTCGGTACTCGGTGGGTGGGATGGACTGGACGAGGCGGCCGATGTGCGGCCATGTGTCCTCGACGGTTCCGGCGCTGGGCCACTCGCATCCAGTGCTTGATCTTCGAGAAGACCTGTTCGATGGGATTGAGGTCAGGGGAGTAGGCCGGCAGATGCCGGAGCTGAGCCCCACGGGCGCGGATGGCCCGGCCGATCTCGGCGGGCTTGTGACTGCGCAGATTGTGCATGACGACGATATCGCTGGCGCAATGGCCGCGAGCAGTTGCCGGTCGACCCAGGCTCGGAAGCTTTGCTCGTTTGGACCATCGAAGACGCAAGGGGCAACGATCCGGTCGCAGTGCAGGGCGGCCACAAAGGTCAGGGTGCGCCAGTGGCCGTGGGGCGCATAGGCGCGCAGCCGTTTGCCCGTCGTCCCCCAGCCGTGGATCGGGGCCATGTCGGTCGTGATCCAGGTCTCGTCGATGAACAGCCGACGGCGGGGATCGAGATAAAGCTGGATGCTCTTCCAGCGCTGCCGTCTTCGGGCGATAGCGGCATGGGCCTGCTCAGGCGCGAACAGGACTTTTTTAAAAGCGCAGTCCTTCGCGCCTCAGCACGCCACGGCGGAAAACATTCAGGACCACCTGCAGGCCACCGAAGGATCTGCCGGCGCGCGAGGTCGGCTGTCGGAGGGGAGGCCTTGCCGGGATTTGGCCATGCCAAGATGCCGCTGGCCGCGGGCGGTCGGGGACGATAAGAGTCCCGTGCGCCGAGGGAAACTCAATGCCGTTCTTCGATCTCAGCATTGCCGAGCTGCCGAACTATCGCAGCAGCGTCACGCCGCCATCCGATTTCGACGCGTTCTGGGCGAGCACGCTGGCGGAAGCGAGGGCCATGCCGCTGAACGCGAAATTCGAGCCTGTCGATGTCGGGCTGCCCCTGGTCGAGGTGTTCGACGTGACCTTCGCCGGCTGGGGCGGGCATCCGATCAAGGGCTGGTATATCCGCCCGCGGGACAGCTTCGATGCGGGCGCGGTGGTGGAGTTCATCGGCTACAACGGCGGAAGGGCGTTTCCGCAGGATCATCTCCTGTGGCCGGCTTCGGGGCGTCCGGTGCTCGTCATGGACACGCGCGGGCAGGGTGGTGGCTGGTCTGCGGGCGCAACGGCCGATCCGGTCGGCTCGGCGCCGCAGCATGCCGGGTTCATGACCAAGGGCATCGCGAGCCCGGCGACGTATTTCTACCGCCGCGTGTTCACCGACGCCGTGCGGGCGATCGACGCGTTGCGGACGCGGCGCGAGATCGATCCGACGCGGATCGCCACGGCAGGCGGCAGCCAGGGCGGGGCGCTGGCGTTGGCCGCCGCCAGCCTGGACCCGACGGTGAAAGCCGTGGTCGCGGATGTTCCGTTCCTTTGCGACTTCCCCCGCGCCGTCACCATCGCCCCGCGCGATCCCTATGGCGAAGTCGCGCGCTATCTCGCGGTGCATCGCGACATGCTGGAGACAGCATTCGCGACGCTCAACTATTTCGACGTGGTCAACCATGTGAGCAGGGCGCGGGCCAACGCGCTGATCTCGGTGGCGGTGATGGACACGATCTGTCCCCCATCGACGGTGTACGCGGCGTACAATGCCTATGCCGGCAAGAAGCGGATAGTCCAATACATGTTCAACGATCACGAAGGCGGGGGCGCGTTCCAGGAGCGCGAACAGATCGCGTTTCTCAAGGCGGCACTCTAGCCACCGGAGAGGCCCCCGATCGGCTCCGGAGCCTCGAGGCCAGCCGTCGCAGCTATGAAGGCCGCCTCGGCTTCACTGGCCCGTTGCGCTATCGGCTTCCCGAGATCCGGACGTCGTACCTGTCGGACCGGTATTTGGATTCTCCGTATTCGACGGGGTTTCGCTCGGCGTCGAATCCTACCCGCTTGACCAGCAGGGCTGGGGCGGGAGGGGTAACGGCCAGCAGCCTGCTCTCTTCCGGATCGAGGAGCGTGGCCGTGACGCGCTGGTCGGCGCTGGCGACGGAGACGTGGTGCCTGCGGGACAAGGTCTCGTAGAGCGAGCCGGTCAAGTTGGACTCGAGCAGCCAGGGGTAGAGGCGCGCCCGCAGGAAGACCACCTCGAGGCACATGGGCAAGCCGTCCGCCAGGCGCAGCCGCCTGATCCTGTACACCTGGTCGCCATCGTCGAGCCGCAGCGCGGTCTGGACCCGGCGCGGCGGCGCGATCTCGGCGGCCTCAAGGAGTTGCGCGGACGGCTCGAGGCCGCGCGCCCGCATGTCTTCGCTGAACGAGGCGATGCGCTGGCCGATCGTGACCGACCGATCGGCGACGAACGTGCCCTTGCCGCGCACCGCCTCGATCTTTCCCTCGGCGATCAGGGTGCGCAGGGATTGCCGGACCGTCGCCCGACTCACGCCGAACGCCTCGGCGAGCTCCCGCTCCTGCGGGAGGACGTCGCCCGGCGACAGCTGTTCGATTCTCGCTTACAGAGCCTGCTGGATCTCGACGTGTTTATACATCCACGGTCCTTGCCGCTGCGTTTGACCGGCCTGTTGACAGGTACAGTCCTAAGCCCTAGTTTGATCACTCAGGACTATACCTGATGTCATTGGTCTAGTCCAACGTGCCGAAATCTGGCACCCTGCTTCAACGTTGGAGGACACCAATGACACCCGCCGAATTGAAGGACAAGCTTCACGGCATCACGGGGATCAGCATCACCCCGTTCACTGCCGATGGTGCCCTTGACCTCAAGGGCTACGAGAAGAATCTGCGCTTCCTCGTCGACGGGGGGCTGAGCGCGTCGAACTCCGTTCTCGTCGTCGGCGGCAGCACCGGCGAGTGCGGCGCGATGACGGTTGGCGAGCGCAAGGCGCTGATCGCCGCGGCGGTCGACATCGCCGCCGGCGACCTGCTGGTCGTCGCCGGCTGCAACAGCACCAATGTGCGCGAGGCGGCGGAGCTCGCCGGCCAGGCGAGCGAGGCGGGGGCGGCCGGCATCATGGCGCTGGCGCCGTTCTACTATCCGGCGAAGGACAATCGCAGCATCCTCGCCTTCTACCGCGAGCTGGCCGCGTCCACCGAGCTCGGCATCCTCATGTACAACAATATCGAGGTGATGGGGCTCGATATGCCGCGCGCGGTGCTGCGCGAGCTGGCCAAGATCCCGAACATCGTCGGCCTCAAGGAGTGCACGCCCGCCTTCTTCAAGATGACCCGCGTCGTCCAGGAGATCGGCGAGGACGTTGCCGTCGTCAACGGGCATGGCGAGTTCCTCGAGCCCTACGCCGCGCTTGCCGGCACCGCCGGGTTCATCTCGAGCATCGCGAACTTCGCGCCGCAAAAGAGCGTTGCGATCTGGAACGCGCGGTCCGCGGGAGACTACGCGAAGGCCAAGGAGATCCGCGACACCCTGATTCCGTACATGGACCTCGCGGCGCGGTTCTCCGACGAAGGCGGCGAGTACAAGGTCATCTCGCTGCTGAAGTACGTCACCGACCTCGTCGGTTCCTGCGGCGGCTTCCCGCGCATCCCCGCCCCCACGCTCGACGCCGAAGAGCAGAGCCTGGCGCGGGCGGCTCTCACCACGATCGGGCTGATCTAGTTCTCTCTCCAACAAGAGCGACGAAAGGACATGCAATGAACAGGATAACACGCCGGCGGGCAGCGATGCTCATCGCCACGGCGGCCACCGCCACCCTCGTTTCCGTCGGCGCCGCGGGTGCGCAGTCGGCGTCCGGGGAGGCGGGCCCCGTCACGCTCACTTTCATGCGCACGGGCACCCCCAGCATTCTTCATCCGATCTTCGATCCGATCATCGCGGAGTTCGAGAAGCAGAACCCCGACATCACGGTCGACATGCAGGACCTGGGCTGGGCGGATGCGGCCACGAGCCTCAGCGTGATGGCGGCCTCGAAGACGCTTCCCGACGTGATGTACCACCTGCCTGGAACCGTGTTCGACATGGCGCAGAAGGGCCTGGTCCTCGACCTGACCGGCAAGCTGAGCGCGCAGCTGACCAGCGACATCTATCCGGCGCTGCTGAAGGCCGGCCAGTATGACGGCAAGCAGTACCTCGTGCCCAGCGGCGCCTCGACGCTGCTGCTGTGGTACAATGCGAAGCTGTTCGAGGCGGCCGGGCTGGATCCCGACGCGCCGCCGGCGACATGGGACGAGATGCTGGCGGCCGCCAACAAGATCCATGCCGCCACGGGCGTTCCCGGTCTGGGTCTCTACTCCAAGCCCGCCGGGGGCGAGACCTCGTTCGTGTTCGAATCGCTCTTTGCCTCGCAGATCGGCGGATCGGCCTGGGACTCGAGCAAGAACGCGTATGTGTACGACGATCCCGCGCAGGCCGACAATGCGACGGCGACGCTGAAGTTCATGCAGGACATGGTCGCCGAGGCGCAGCCGAGCGTCGTGGAATATGGCCGCTTCGATACGCGCACCCTGCTGCGCGACGGCAAGGTCGCGATGGTGATGGATTCCGTCAACATGGCGGTGCAGATCAAGGACCAGCTCGCCGACGGCACGATGCGCGTGGCCCGCATCCCGGCGGGCGCGAGCGGGGCCTCCGTCTCCGCGATCAATGTCGGCGGCTGGTACATCCCGACCAATTCCCAGCACCCCGAAGCGGCCATCAGGTTCCTCGAATTCCTGATGACGACGCAGAATCAGATCGCTCATACGAGCTATGGCTCGGTGCCGATCCTCAAGTCCGAGGCGGCCACCTATACCGGCGACTACTGGAAGACGATCACCGACAGCGTCACTGACGGCGTGGCCGAAGGCGTCGCGCCCGACACGCCCGCCCTGTGGGCGGTCACCGGCGAGCAGCTGCAGGCGCTGCTGACGGGCGACCAGAGCCCGGCAGACACGCTCGGCAATATCCGGGCCGGGCACGACGAGGTCTACGACAAGCGCTGACCCCTTCGAGGATGCGCGGCACGGGGCCGCGCATCCTCGGACGACGTCAAGCGGAGGATCGCCTGATGGACGCCGTACGCCGCCCACGCTTCTCCCCGAGGCTCGCGCCTTACCTGTTCATACTGCCCACGGTCGTCCTCTTCGTCGTCGTGCTTGGCGTGCCGCTGATCAATCTCGTCGTCTATGCGGTCGGCGATTCGAACATCTACCAGGGCTTCACCGGCTGGAACTCGTTCGAGAACTTCAGATATCTGGCGACCTCCCGGTTTGCGAAGACCATCGGGGTTACCCTCGTCTGGCTCGTCGGCGGCGTGGCCGGCATCGTCGTCACCGGCATGATCGTCGCGCTCGCGCTCAACCGGCCGATCCCCGGCCGCGGCCTGTTCCGCGCCCTGGTCATCATCCCCTGGGTCGTCCCGCATGCGTTTGCGGCGGCCATGTGGAGCTGGGTCATCCATCCCCAGTTCGGCATGCTCAACGAGGTCCTGCTGCGGCTCGGCCTCATCGCGGCACCCATCAGCTTCCTGTCGGCGAACACGGCCCTCGCCACGGTCATCGTGGTCCGCATCTGGCAGGGCGCGCCCTTCATGATCATCACGCTGATCGCGGCGCTCCAGACCGTGCCCAGCGAGATCGAGGAAGCAGCCGACCTCGACGGCGCCAATGCCTGGCAGAAGTTCCGCTACGTCACGCTGCCGCACATCCTGCCCGTGCTCATGGTCTCGACGCTCATCATCTCGGCGTGGACGCTGCAGATCTTCGACACCGTGTACATCATGACCAATGGCGGCCCGAGCCGCGCCACGCAGATCGTCGCCCTCGACATCTACTCGAAGGTGTTCGTCGAATCCGATCTCGGCAGCGGCGCCGCGATCGCGCTGGTCACGCTGGCCGTGGTCGCGATCATCGGCTGGTGGGCGCTTCGCCAGCAGGAGGAGCGTGCGGCATGAACAGGCAGGTCTTCCACCGAGCCGGCGTCCTGCTCGGGCGCTATGCCATCATCGCGGTCTGGATGGTCTTCACGCTGCTGCCGATCTACGCGGCGTTCGTCGCGTCCCTGACGAAGTTCGAGAATCTCGGCAAGAGCTTCCTGGTCCCGACGGACTTCGCCTGGCAGAACTACATCGACGTCTTCGCGCGCGTCCCCCTGCTCGCATTCCTCCAGGCGACGCTGGTCTATGCTCTCGGCACTGCCGTGCTGTGCGTCGTGCTCGGGGTCCTTGCCGCCTATGGCCTCTCGCGCTTCCGCTTCCGCGGCAAGGCGACCTTCGTGCGCACGATCTTCCTGTCGCAGCTGCTGCCACAGGTGATCATCGTCGTGCCGATCTTCATGCTGGTGAACCAGTTCGGGCTGTACAACAGCTTCATCGGCGTCATCCTCGCGATCGGAGCCACCGGCATCGCCTTCACGATCCTGCTGCTGCGCAGTTTCATCGACGGGCTCCCGGTCGCTCTCGACGAGGCCGCCGCCGTCGACGGCGCCTCGCGGCTGGGCATCCTCATCCGCATCGTGCTGCCGCTCGCCGTGCCCGGCATCGCCACGGCCTTTGCGCTCGCCTTCTTCAACGGCTGGGGCCAGTACCTCTATCCGCTCGTGCTGACGCGATCCGCCGAATATACGCCCGTCACCGTCGGCATAGCGCGCCTCATCGACAACCAGACGCCGTGGGAGATCGTCATGGCCGGCACGCTCATCTCGGTCGTGCCGGCGGTCGTCATCTACCTCCTGGCGCAGAAATTCCTGACACGCGGGCTGGTCGCGGGGGCGGTGAAGTGACCGCATCCCTCGCCGCGACACAGGTCGGCGTCGGCCGCTTCCTGCACGGCTCCGGCGCGCTCGGGCAGCTCGCTGCCGAGATTGAGGCGGCCGGCGGCCGGCCGTTCATCATTGGCGGGCGCGTCGGGCTGGACCTCGTGTCATCCGCGCTCCCCGCCAACCGCGTCGCGGTCGTCCGGCACGAGGCGCCGTGCACGCGGGCGGCCGCCCAGCATCATGCGCGGCACGCTGCCGCGGCGGGCGCCGGGGTCGTCGTCGGCGTCGGCGGCGGCGTGACCATCGACCTCGCGAAGGCGGCCGCGACCCTCGCCGGGCTGCCGGTGATCGCGGTGCCGACCAGCATCGCCACCTGCGTCGCGGCCTCCTCCGTATGCATCATGTACGCCGGCGATGGCCGCCCCGACGGGGCGCTGTCGATGACGCGAGGCATCTTTGCGACGCTCGCCGACCGCGACGTCATTCAGTCCGCGCCGCGGCGCCTGCTGCTGGCGGGCATTCTCGACACCATGGCGAAACTTCCCGAGCTGCGGCATCCTGCGGCCGGCCGGCCCGGCCCCCGCGACGGGCTGGCAAAAGCGACCGCGCTCGCCGTCTCGGCGCAAGTGTATGGCTTCCTCGCCGCGCTCGCTCCCAGGCTGGCAGGCGGTGCGCCGCTGTCGGCCGGGCAGCTCGACGAGGCGACACTGTGCAATCTCCTGCTGACCGGCATCGTCAGTGGCCTATGTGCCGGCAATGGCCAGCTGGCGATTGCACACTCGTTCTACGACTGGGTCCGTCGCGAAGTCCCGCAGCCCCAGCCGGTCTTCCTGCATGGCGAGATCGTCGGCGTCGGCATCCTGATGCAGAAGATGTTCAACGGCGAAGACGAGAGCGAGCTGCGCCTGCTGATGCGCGGCCTCGGCCTGCCGACCAGCATTTCGGAGCTCGACATCGCGATGACCGCGGCGAGGTGGGCTTCGCTGCAAACGCATCTGGTCCGCACGACGCGGATCGATCCGGCCGATGCGCGCCGCCTGTCTCGGGCAATCCGGGCGCATGCGGGCGAGGTGCCGTCGTGAAGCCCGCCGATCCCGAAGGGGCGGCATCGCTCCCGGCACCTCCGGCCGGAACGGCGGTCGCTGCCGACATGCATCGCGTCGCGACTGCCGGGCTCGAGCGCCTCAGGGACGCCCTGATCGTTTCCTGCCAGCCGGTGGATGGCGGGCCGATGGACACGCCGGCGATCGTCGCCGCGATGGCGCAGGCGGCCAGGGCCGGCGGCGCCCGGGCGCTGCGCATCGAGGGGGCGGACAATGTCGCCGCGGTGACGCAAGGCTGCGACCTGCCGGTCATCGGCATCGTCAAGCGCGACCTCGCCGACAGTGCGGTGCGCATCACGCCGTGGCCCGACGACGTGCGGGCGCTGGCCGCGGCGGGGGCCAGCATCATCGCGGTCGATGCCACGGCGCGCGCCCGGCCGGCAAGCGTCGCCGAGCTGCTGGCGGCGATCCGCGCGACCGGCTGCCTCGCGATGGCGGACATCGCCACGTTGCACGAGGCGCAGGCGGCGCGGGCGCTGGGCTTCGACATCGTCGGCACCACATTGTCCGGCTACACCGGCGGCCCCGTGCCGGACGCGCCGGACCTGCGTCTCGTCGCCGACTGCGCGGCGCTGGGCGGCATCGTGGTGGCCGAAGGCCGTTACAACACGCCGGCACTTGCCGCCGCGGCCCTGGCCGCGGGCGCGAGCGCGGTCTGCGTCGGCTCCGCCGTGACGCGCCAGGAACATGTGACGCAATGGTTCGGGGCAGCCGTGGCCGAGGCCGCCGCGGCGCGGGCGCGCACGGTGCTGGCGCTCGACATCGGCGGCACCAAGTCGCTGCTGGCGCTGGTGCGGAACGGCATGGTGCTCGATGAACGGGTGGCCCGCACCGATGGGTCGGTCGGCACGCCGGCGTGGTGCGCGGCGCTGGGTGCGATGGCAGCGGACTGGAGCGGGCGCTACGACGCCGTCGGGGCGGCGGTCACCGGCCTCGTGCGCGACGGGGCCTGGTCCGCGCTCAATCCGGGAACGCTCGCCGTCCCCGACGGCACGCCGCTGCTGTCGATGCTGCGCCGGACCTTCGGCATCGACGGCGTCGTCGTGTGCAACGACGCGCAGGCGGCGGCCTGGGGAGAATACCGCTTCGGCGCGGGCCGGGGCCGCGACACGCTGTTCATCACCGTATCGTCCGGGATCGGCGGCGGCATCGTGCGGGGCGGATCGCTGGTCACCGGGCGCAACGGGCTGGCCGGCAGCGTCGGCCAAGTGCGCGACGCGGCCGGCCAGCGCTTCGAAACCCGCGCCTCGGGCTTCGGCCTCGGCGCCGCCGCCGAAGCCCAGGGCCGGCCGGCGGATCCGCACGCGATCTTCGCCGCCGACGCGGCCGGCGAGAGCTGGGCGACGGCGCTGATCGCGGCGGCGGCGCGCGACATGGCGGCCATGCTGGTCAATTTGCAGGCCCTCATCGATCCCGAGGTGATCGTGCTGGGCGGCGGCATCGGGCTGCTGCCCGCCTATCGCAAGCGGATCGAACAGGCGCTGTCCGAAGCGCCCGCGCTGCTGCGGCCGAGGCTCGCGGCCGCGGCGCTGGGCACGCATGCCGGCATCCTGGGCATTGCCGACCTGGCCACCCGGCAGGCCCATGAGTGATCTCCACTGCATGCCGCCCCGCCGGCCGCTCCGGGCCGGTCGGGGGGAGGCCGCCGCCGGCTAGCGCGGCGCGTCGATCCTCTCGTCGAGCCAGGCGCGAATCTGCGGGGCGGACATCGCCCCGGACACGCGGTCGGCTTCCTTGCCGCCCCGGAACAGGATCATCGTCGGGATGCCGCGAATGCCGAGCCGGCCGGCATAGTCCTGCGCGTTGTCCGAGTTGAGCTTCAGGAACCGGGCTCTCGGCTCGAGCGCTTCTGCCGCCTTCTCGTATTCGGGCGCCATGAAGCGGCAGGGGCCGCACCAGGGGGCCCAGACATCCACCACCACCGGCACGGTTCCCTTGTCGATCTGCCGCTGCAGCATGGTGGCGGTCACGTCCGCCGGCTTGCCGGTGAACAGCGGGACGCCGCAACTGCCACATTTGGCGTCCGCGGCGTTGCGCTCGCCCGGCAGCCTGTTGATCGCGCCGCACGCGGCGCAAACGATCTTCGCGCTCATTTGCGCCTCCCGTGGTCGGATGCGGCCCTGCCCCTCGGCGGCCCGCAATAGATGCCATGCAGCGTCGCCAGCACTCGGGCCACGTCCGCCGACGCCAGCCGGTAGAAGATCATCTGGCCGTCGCGGCGGGTGGCGACGAGCCTGAGCGCCCGAAGCTTGCTCAGATGCTGGCTGAGCGGCGACTGCGCGAGGTCCACGCGCTCGGCCAGGTCGTTCACGCTGAGCTCCTCGTCGAGCAGGTTGCACAGGATCAGCAGCCGCTTGGGATTGGCCATGGCGGCAAGCAGTTCGGCGGCCTCGTCGGCCCGGGGTTCGAGTTCCGCGATATTCATATTGACACATTAGAATATGCGAATATATGTGTCAACACGAAACGACCTCGAAGAGGAGACCCCCGATGTCCAATGTCGGCGCTTTCGACCGTGCCGTCCGCGCCATAGCCGGGCTCGCGCTGGTGCTGCTTCCCTTCTTCAGCGGCTGGGCCATCTGGTCCGAAACCGTATGGAGCGTCGTTTCGGTCGCCGTCGGACTCGTCCTGATCGGCACCGCCGCGTTCAGCTTCTGCCCGATCTATGCCGCGCTCGGCCTTTCCAGCAAGCGCAAGCCGTAAATCCGGAGGTTTCCATGACCAGCGCCGCCATCCCCTTCGCCCCCGATCTGAGCGTCGTCCCCGAGGTCGTGCCGTTCTTCGATCCGGCGACCAACACCATCAGCTACATCGTGCGCGACCCCGGCTCGACCGCCTGCGCCATCTTCGATTCCGTGATGGATTTCGACTATGCCTCGGGGCACATCAGCTTCGAGCACGCCGATGCCATGATCGCCCATGTCCGCGACAAGGGGTGGACGCTCGACTGGCTGATCGAGACGCATGCCCATGCCGATCATCTGTCCGCCGCGCCCTACATCCAGCGCCATCTGGGCGGCAAGCTCGGCATCGGCGAGAACATCACGATCGTGCAGGACACCTTCGGCAAGGTCTTCAACGAAGGCACCGAGTTCCAGCGCGACGGCAGCCAGTTCGACCGCCTGTTCAGGGATGGCGACAGCTATCGGATCGGCACCATGACGGTCCATGTCATGGAGACGCCCGGCCATACGCCGGCCTGCATGACGCATGTGGTCGGCAATGCGGCCTTCGTGGGCGACACCCTGTTCATGCCCGATGGCGGTTCGGCGCGTGCCGATTTCCCCGGCGGCGACGCGGCGACGCTCTATCGCTCCACGCGCCGGATCCTGAGCCTGCCGGACGCGATGCGGCTGTTCATGTGCCACGACTACGGCCCGAACGGCCGTGACATCCAGTGGGAGACCACGGTGGGCGACGAGCGCAAGCACAACATCCATGTGCGCGACGGCGTCACCGAGGAGGAGTTCGTCGCCCTGCGCGAGGCGCGCGACAGGACCCTGAGCATGCCCAGGCTCATCATTCCGTCGCTGCAGGTGAACATGCGCGCCGGCGCGCTTCCTCCCAAGGACGAGGACGGCAAGACCTTCCTCAAAGTCCCGGTCAACACCCTCTAGGCAGAAAGACAGAACGACCATGTGGCCATTCGCCAAATCCAACGCCCTCGGCTTCCGCAGGATCGACGCGGACTTCGCGGTCGCCGGCCAGCTCGATCCCGACGACATGCAGAAGGTCGCCGAGGCGGGCTTCAAGTCCATCCTGTGTGCCCGCCCCGACCGGGAGGAGCCCGGCCAGCCCAGCTTTGCCGCGGTGGCGAGCGCCGCCAAGCGGGCCGGGCTCAAGGCCGTCCATATTCCGGTGTCCGGCATGATCGGGGAGGGCCAGCTCATCCGCATGGAGCAGGCGCTGAAGGACCTGCCGACGCCGATCTACGGCTATTGCCGTTCCGGCGCCCGGGCGGGCTCGCTGTACGCTGCCGCCAGGC